>NZ_NEIQ01000076.1:0-582 GCF_002112765.1 Pseudomonas sp. B6(2017)
GACGAAGAAACCGATCAGGCGCTCGGTCTCTACCCGGTTGCGGTTGGCGATCGGCACCCCGACGCGGATGTCCTGCTGGCCGCTGTAGCGATGCAGCAGCACTTGGAACGAGGCCAGCAGCAGCATGAACAGAGTCATGCCCTCACGTTGTGCCAAGACTTTCAGGCCGGTCACCAGAGCGTCTTGCAACGACACATCCAAACGAGCACCACGATGACTTTGCAAAGCCGGACGCTGATGGTCGAACGGTAGTTCCAGGACGGGTTGTTCACCTCCAAGCAATGCACACCAGTACTCCAGCTGCCTTGCCTTCTCCCCGGCCTCCATCCAGTCGCGCTGCCAGGCGGCGTAGTCGGCATACTGGATCGCCATGACCGGCAACTGCAGTTCACGACCCTGGCTGTAGGCGGCGTACAACTGCACCAGTTCGTCGACCATCACCTGCATTGACCAACCATCGGACACAATATGGTGCTGTACCAACACCAGCACATGGTCATCTTCGGCCAGGCGCAGCAGGTTGACCCGCAGCAATGGGCCCCGGCTCAAATCGAATGGCTGGGCGATCTGCGCCTCGATCAG
>NZ_NEIQ01000007.1:0-364133 GCF_002112765.1 Pseudomonas sp. B6(2017)
CGCTGAACTGAAGCGTGACCGCTGTCGAAATCTTCGTAACTCGTTGAATCTCAAGGAGTTTTCCGTTTCGACTGCGCCGGAAGTGGGGCGAATTATAGACCTGTAGAATCTGCCGTCAAGCATTAATTTGCATTTTCTATGACTCAACGCAAAACAGCCGATTCGACACCTCTATATAGAAGCATGAAAAAGACTTTGCGCACTATATTGCTCATCTAACGTTAGTTGAGCATCATGCGCCAAGTACTCTTTCTTCCCCATACCTTGGACGCCCTGCATGAACGACCACCCCCGCAGCCTCGCCTCGACCTTGTTTCCGGTCGGCCTGCTGCTTATTGCCATGGCCTCGATCCAATCAGGAGCCTCCCTGGCCAAGAGCATGTTCCCCGTCGTGGGCGCGCAAGGCACCACAGCCCTCAGGCTGGTTTTCGCCAGTGTCATAATGCTGCTCCTGCTAAGACCCTGGCGTGCCAGGTTCACCGGCAAGACATTACGCACGGTGCTGGTCTACGGCATGGCATTGGGTGGAATGAACTTCCTCTTCTATATGTCCCTGCGCAGCGTGCCACTAGGAATCGCCGTGGCCTTGGAGTTCACCGGCCCACTGGCCGTAGCTCTCTGCGCCTCGCGCAGGTCACAGGACTTTCTATGGATAGCCCTGGCGATCGTCGGCCTGGTGCTACTGATCCCGACCGGAGCCACCGAGACCGCCATCGGCCTGGTCGGTGCCAGCTATGCATTGGGCGCGGGAATCTGCTGGGCGCTCTATATCCTCTTCGGCCAAAAGGCCGGTGCTGAGAACGGGATCCAGACAGCAGCCCTTGGCGTGTTGATCGCAGCACTGCTGGTCGCCCCCATAGGTATCGCCCATGCCGGCGCGGCACTGCTCACTCCATCCCTGATCCCCGTAGCGCTGGGGGTGGCCGTATTATCCACCGCACTGCCCTACAGCCTGGAAATGGTCGCGCTGACTCGCATCCCCGCACGAACCTTCGGCACCCTGATGAGCATCGAGCCTGCCTTCGGTGCACTCTCCGGCCTGCTGTTCCTGCATGAATACCTGTCCCTGGCTCAATGGGCCGCAATCGCTTGCATCATCCTCGCTTCCGTTGGGGCCACCCTGACCATGCGCCGCGACTCAAAGCCATTAGTTGCAGCTGATTGAGAAGCAACTCTGGTAATTGACGCTCAATTAGGCCATGTTTAGCCGGCTGTTCAACGTCACCCAGGAAGTTGTCGGACAGGGATATCGCCAACGCAAAAGACGCCAGATACTGCAGTCACACTCGGGCACCAGATCCGAGGCTAGCGATAAGGACGGGGATGAAACGATTTTTGATTCTGCTGACCATACTTGCCATTACAGGTTGTGCGGCAACCACCAGCAAGACCGAAGTCAAACGGGGTAAAAAAGGACTCCACATCAATTGCTCGGGTTTGTCCTCTTCTTGGGACAAGTGCTACACCAAGGCAAGCGAGTCCTGCGGACCGAAAGGTTACAAGGTGATCGCCAAATCAGGCGATGCGGTCGAAGATCCAGGGGATTACCCCTTCGGCCTTAACCCTGCCGGCTATACCAGCCGCAGCATGATCGTGATCTGCAAATAACCCGACTTCTCAGTCTTGGGACAGGCGCTCCAGTTGTCCGATGATCTGTTCATGATTGCCGGCCAGGAGCTGCTCCTGGAGGCTCGGGCTCACCAGCATCCGCGCCACCACCAGGGCCCCCACGCATTGCGCCAGGATCGACCAGGCCAGGCTCTCGCTGCCCAGCGTTTGCGCCCAGGCCTGGTGTAATCGATAGATAAGATCCTCGGCCCGCTGGCGCACCTCCCCAGGGCCTCGGGAAATCTCCGCCCCCAGCGCCGGCAACGCGCAGCCTGCTCCCGGCTGCTGCACATGGGCCATGCTCAAGTACTGCTTCAGGCAGCGTCGCAACTTCTCCCGATCGTGCTGGCCGTTGCCTGCCAGACGCTCCAGGCTCTGGCGCAGTTCGCGCTCGACAATCGAACCGAACAGCTCGTCCTTGGAAGCGAAATGGCTGTAGAAAGCCCCGCCGCTCAGGCCGATGGCCTTCATCAAGGCATCGACCCCAACAGTGGAAAAACCTTCGTCCTTGGCCTGGACCGAACTGCTCTGCAACAGGCGTTCACGGGTTTCCTGCTTGTGACCGGCGGAATAACGCATCCCTGAAAGCTCCCCTAGACATTCTTGACGAGTGAAAAATCATAGCATAACGTTCGTTTACCTAACGATCGTTTACCAAAGAGCGAGCCCCTCATGACCTTGAACAAGAAGAAAGTCGTACTGGTGGTTGGTGCCGGCGATGCCACAGGTGGCGCCATTGCCAAACGTTTCGCCGCCGAAGGTTTCATCGCCTGCGTAACCCGGCGCAGCGCGGACAAACTGCAACCTCTGGTGCAAAGCATCCAGCAGGCAGGCGGCGAGGCCCATGGCTTCGCGTGTGACGCCCGCAAGGAAGAGGAAGTGATCGCCCTGGTCGAACAGATCGAAACGCAGCTCGGCCCCATCGAAGCCTTCGTATTCAACATAGGTGCCAACGTGCCGTGCAGCATCCTCGAGGAAACGGCGCGCAAGTATTTCAAAATCTGGGAAATGGCCTGTTTTTCCGGGTTCCTCAATGCCCGTGAAGTGGCCAAGCGCATGGCTACCCGCCAGCGCGGCACCATCCTGTTCACTGGCGCGACCGCCGGGATACGGGGTGCCGCCGGGTTTGCCGCCTTCGCCGGAGCCAAGCACGGCATTCGCGCCCTGGCCCAGAGCATGGCCCGCGAGCTGGGGCCAATGAATATCCATGTGGCCCACGTCATAGTCGACGGCGCCATCGATACCGACTTCATCCGCAGCACATTCCCCGAGAAATACGCCCTCAAGGACCAGGACGGCATTCTCGATCCCGAGCATATCGCCGAGAACTATTGGTACCTGCACAGCCAACCCCGGGATGCCTGGACCTTCGAGATGGACCTGCGCCCCTGGAGCGAGCGCTGGTGACCCCTCTCTGCAAGAACAATCATCGAGATTCGATCATGAGCAAAAGCGTGGAGTTCTTCTTCGACCTGGGCAGCCCGACCGCCTACCTGGCCTACACCCAACTGCCGCAGATCTGTGCCCAGACCGGCAGCCAACTGATCTACCACCCCATGCTGCTGGGAGGCGTCTTCAAGACCACAGGCAATGCCTCCCCCATCAGCATCCCCGCCAAGGGGCGCTACATGTTGCACGACCTGGCACGTTTCGCCCGGCGCTACCAGGTGCAGCTCAGCTTCAACCCGCACTTCCCCATCAACACCCTGTTGCTGATGCGCGCAACCACCGGTGTGCAGATGCGCCTGCCGGAACGTTTCGTCGACTTCATCGACTGCCTGTTCCGCGCACTCTGGGTCGACAAACAGAACCTCAACGACCCCACCACCGTGACCCAGGTCCTGGAACGAAGCGGTTTCGATCCACAGCAGATCCTCGACCTGAGCAATGATGAAGAGGTCAAGGCCAGGCTCAAGGACAAGACCGAGCAAGCGTTGCAGCGAGGAGTGTTCGGTGCCCCCAGCATGTTCGTGGGAGACGAACTGTTCTTTGGCCAGGACCGCCTGGATTTCGTGCGCGAAGCACTGGCTGCACAGTAAGGCCGAGTGCTCCCGGTGGCCTTCACCGGGAGCACGCTCCTTGGCATCACCCGCCTTGCGCGGGTGATGGTGGTTTTCAGATTGCCGCGGTACGCACCTGCAGCCAATCCAGCGCCGCCCCTTGCAACAGGGGGCTCAGGCGCTGCCGCACTTCCTCGTGATAGGCATTGAACCACTCACGTTCTTGCTGGGTGAGCAACGAAGGCTCCAGGCAACGGGTATCGATGGGGCACAGGGTGAGGGTTTCGAAACGCAGGAACTCGCCGAACTCGCTGCTGCCCGCCTCGCGGTTCAACGCCAGGTTCTCGATACGCACCCCCCAACGTCCAGGGCGATAGGTCCCGGGCTCGATGGAGGTGATCATCCCCGGCTGCATCGCCGTCTGCGGTGTCGGCGCCGCCTGATAGGCGATCACCTGCGGACCTTCGTGGACATTGAGGAAATACCCGACGCCATGCCCGGTGCCATGCCCGTAGTCCACGCCTTCGGCCCAGATCGGCGCACGGGCGATGGCATCCAGCAAGGGCGAGAGAATGCCCCGCGGGAACTGCGCACGGGACAGCGCGATGACCCCCTTGAGCACCCGGGTGCAGTCACGCTTCTGCTCGGCGCTGGGCGTACCGATCGGCACCATGCGCGTGATGTCGGTGGTCCCCCCCAGGTACTGGCCGCCAGAGTCGATCAGCAACAAGCCGTCACCCTCGATCACCGCATGCTCCTGGGCAGTGGCGTGGTAATGGGGCATCGCGCCATTGGCGTTGAACGCCGCGATGGTATTGAAGCTCAGCGACACATAACCCGGACGTCGCTCACGGGCCGCGGTCAGGTGTTCATCGATGGTCAGCTCGGTGATGCGCTCACGGCCCAGCGCACCGTCCAACCAGGCGAAGAACTCGCACAACGCCGCACCGTCCTGCTCCATGGCTTGGCGAATGTGTTCGGCATCGGCCAGGCTCTTGCGTGACTTGGCCAGGGTCGTGGGGTTGAGCCCTTCGACCAGCCGTACCTGCGGATCGAGGTGCTCCAGCAAGCCCACCGTGACCCGTGCCGGATCGATCAGCAGGCTCGCAGTGCCGGGTACCGCACCCAGCGCCGCCGCCACTTGTGAATAATCACGCAGGCTGACGCCATCGGCTTCAAGTACCGCACGCAGCTGCGCATCGATCTTGTCCAGGGCCACGAACAAGGTGGCCTGTTGCTGGCTGATCAGGGCGAAGGAAACGAATACCGGGTTGAAGGACACATCCGCGCCACGCAGGTTGAACAGCCAGGCGATGTCGTCCAGGGTGGCGATGAAATGCCAGTCCGCACCACGCTCCTTCAGCACCTCACGCAGCGCCGCGAGCTTCTCCACCCGGCTTTGCGTGGCCTGGGGCGGCAGGTGCGGGTACACCGGCTGGTCGGGCAACGCCGGGCGATCATGCCAGGCCTCCAGGAGCAAATCGATATCGGTACGCAGGCTGGCTCCACGCTCGGCCAGCTTGTCGCCCAGGGTACGGGCCGACGCCAGCGCCATGACCGCGCCATCCACTGCAACCACACCACCGGCAGGCGTCTGCTGTGCCAGCCAGTCCAGGGGACCGGGTTGGCCAGGCAAGAGCTTCACCAACTCGATGCCGCTGCCCTTGAGCTCCTTGGTGGCCTGCTCCCAGTAACGACTATCGGCCCACACGCCGGCAAAGTCCGCAGTCACGATCAAGGTGCCGACCGAACCATGGAAACCCGACAACCATTGGCGCCCCTGCCAGTAGCCCGGCAGGTATTCCGACAGATGCGGATCGGCCGAGGGCACCAGCAGGGCATGGATACCCTCGCGATTCATCAACTGGCGGACATGCGCCAGGCGCTGGGGGACCCCTGCGTTGGTCGAAGGCTGCGTACTCATTGTGTCTCCTTAACCGGCTAATCATTGTTATGGAAGATCGGGGCCGCCCGATCCTCAGGTCTTGGCTCCGGCCCAGAATGCCGGAGCAGTGGCGAGTGACGCCTTGATCAGTTGTGCTGCACGGTCCACATCCTGCTCGGTGGTGAAACGTCCGAGACTCAAGCGAATGGTCCTGCCGGCCTGCCGGGCATCGAGCCCCAGCGCCAACAGCACGTGGGACGGGGTATTGCTTGCCGAATTGCAGGCCGACGTAGCGGAAAACGCCATGGACGCACTCAATGCGGCGGCATCGAACCCACCTTCGGCGAAGGTCAGGCTCAAGGTATGGGGTATGCGCTGGATATCACTGCCATTGAGGCGCAGGCCGGCGATATCGGCCAATTGCGCGAGCAGCCGCTGGCGCAGGCGGGCGATCTTTGCGGTCTCCTCCTGCCACGACTGCCCCGCCAAAGCGAAGGCCGCACCCATGGCGGCAATCTGGTGGGTGGCCAATGTCCCGGAACGCAGCCCACCCTCATGCCCGCCGCCATGGATCTGCGCCTGCAATCGCTGGCGAGCCCGGGGCCCGACATACAAGGCGCCAATGCCCTTGGGGCCGTAGAGCTTGTGGGCGGAAAACGACATCAAGTCCACCGGCCAGCGGGCGAGATCGATGGCGACCTTGCCGGCGCCCTGGGCGGCGTCCACATGCAACAAGGCCCCGTGCTCACGGACCACCTGGCCGATTGCCGGGATGTCGTTGAGAGTGCCGAGCTCGTTGTTCACCAGCATCAGCGACACCAGCACGGTGTCATCTCTCATGGCCCGGCTCACTGCCTCGGGGCCGATCAGCCCATCGGCATCGGGCGCCAGGTAGGTCACCGCCACGCCGGCATCCTGCAACTGCCGGGCAGTATCCAGAACCGCCTTGTGTTCGATCTGGCTGGTGATGACATGGCCGCGGGCCTGCGTCACGCCCTTGAGCGCCAGGTTGTTGGACTCGGTGGCCCCCGACGTCCAGACGATCTGTTCCGGCTCCGCACCGACCAATTGCGCCACCTGCCGCCGCGCATTCTCGACGCTGCGACGCGCCTGCTGGCCGAAGGCATGGGAGCTGGACGCCGGATTGCCGAAATTGCCATCGAAGCCCAGGCACTCGAGCATCACCTGGATGACCCGCTCATCCACCGGCGTGGTGGCAGCGTAATCAAGATAAAGAGGACGTGTGTTCATGGCTGAAAACCTGCAGAGCTTGTTCCAGGACCGGGGTCGACTCGAAAAAGAAGACCCATCGACGCGTCATTCGCAGCAGGCGCATCAACGGTAGTCAGCGAGGCGATACCCGATCAGATGCTTAAAGGAAGAGGACTTCATTTAAAAGTGCGTAGGAACGCTCCTGGCAGCCAGCTTAACAGGCCAGGACCGCAAAATTGAAGTGGGACTTAACAAAGGCTTTCCACCAGCAGTGGAACCAAGGACAGCACCAACAGCCCCGCCATCCCCAGGTTGAACAGGCGCAACCAGCGCGGATTGCGCAACACATTGCGCAGCAGGCTGCCGCAGGCCGCCCAGAGACTGACGGTCGGGGCATTGATCAGGGCAAATACCGCGGCGATCAACAGCACATTGGTGAAATAGCCTTGCAGCGGCGTATAGGTGCTGATGGCGCCCACAGCCATGACCCAGGCCTTGGGGTTGACCCACTGGAAAGCCGCGGCCCCCCAATACCCCAGGGGCCGGCCCCGGCCCTGCTGCTCATCGGATAGAGGACCGGAACGGGCGATCTTCCACGCCAGGTACAACAGGTAGGCCGCCCCGACATAGCGCAGCACGCCGTACAACAGTGGATAAGCCTCGAACACCGCCCCCAGGCCCAGGCCGACCGCCAGCACCAGCACGAAGAAACCGCAGCTGATGCCGAGGATATGCGCAATCGAGCGCCTGAAGCCGAAGTTCACGCCCGAGGCCAGCAACATGGTGTTGTTGGGGCCAGGGGTAATCGAAGTGACCAGGGCAAACAGGGCGAACGCCAACAGCAGGTCGGGGCTAAGCGGCATGGTTTGAAGAATCCGGGAGCAGGTCGGTCAGGCTTCGACCCTACTCCACGCCCACGGCGAAACCCACGGACAGTTGACGGAAACTTCGACCGGTACAGTCTTCTTCAACTGGCCGGCTGGATGCGACTGATACTACGTTGGGCGCTCATTTCACCGCTGTCATCGAAGGCCGCCGAATGCCCCTGCAACTCGGCCTTCTTCTGCTGGTACTCCTCGAACGACAAGCCGCGCCGGCTCAAGGCTTCCAGGGCCAGCTCGCGGGTTTCCTGGGCGGTATAGGGGCGCAATTCCGGAGCACCGGGGCTGGCGCAACCGGCCAGGACACTGGAAACCAACAACAGCAAGACAACGGATAAAGCCTTCATGGCGGGCACCTGGAGCAGGTTGCGAACGATGGAGCCAGGCTACTCGCGGCCCGCGCGGGGCAAAAATCATCCCGCTCGATAGTCGCTATCGACTGTTCATGGATCGACGCTAATCAACAGGCATATTCCCAAGGATTCTATAAATAGAGAAACACGCTCTTTTGCGGAATAAAAAACAGCCTTTATAACAACCGCATCCCGTCATCCAACTGTTGCCAGGGCAACTGTTGCGCTGGCAACAGCCGATCAACAAAACAGTGCTGGTCCAACAACAGCCAAACCTTGCTCACAAGGCGCAAGCCACGTGGCACAAGGCTAACAGGGGGTTGGTACAGCTCTTGCTCCAGGGCCTGGCACCTGCCAAGGCTCGTCGAGCCACTGTCTTTGCCAAGGAGTTGTCCATGTCCCGTCCCTTGAATGTCGTTGCCCTCTCCGGTGGTACCTGGCGTCCGTCCCGGACCCTGGTCCTGACCCAGGCCCTGCTGGCCGAACTGTCGAGCCAACTGCCGATCGCCAGCCACCTGATCGAACTGGGCGACATTGCCCGGCCCGTGGGTGCGGCCCTGTCGCGCCAGGAACTGCCGCCTGAAGTGGAGGCCGAGTTGCAAGCCATCGAGAACGCCGACCTGCTGATCGTCGCGGCCCCGGTATATCGCGGCTCCTATCCGGGCCTGCTCAAGCACCTGTTCGACCTGATCGACCTCAACGCCCTGGTGGACACCCCGGTCCTGCTGGCCGCCACCGGCGGCAGCGAGCGGCATGCCCTGGTCCTGGACCATCAGTTGCGCCCACTGTTCAGCTTCTTCCAGGCCCTGACCCTGCCGATCGGCGTATATGCCACCGAGGCCGACTTCAGCGACTACCGGATCACCAGCGAGCTGCTGCAGGCACGCATCCGCCTGGCCGCCGAGCGAGCCGCGCCACTGTTTGCCGCGCACCCGGACAAACTGCTGAAAATCGCCTGAGGAGCAAACATGGATGTGTTCTGGTTTCTCCCGACCCACGGCGACGGTCATTTCCTGGGCACCACCCAGGGTGCGCGCCCGGTCACTCTCAACTACCTCAAGCAAGTAGCCCAGGCCGCGGATAGCCTCGGCTACCACGGCGTGCTGATTCCCACCGGACGCTCCTGCGAGGACTCCTGGGTCATCGCCTCGGCCCTGGTGCCCCTGACCGAGCGCCTGCGCTATCTGGTGGCGATCCGCCCCGGGATCATCTCGCCCACGGTCTCGGCACGCATGGCCGCGACCCTTGACCGCCTGTCCAACGGCCGTTTGCTGATCAACGTGGTGACTGGCGGCGACCCGGACGAAAACCGTGGTGACGGCAGCTTCCTCAGCCATGGCGAGCGCTACGAGGTTACCGACGAATTCCTGCGGATCTGGCGCCGGGTCCTGCAAGGCGAGGCCGTGGATTTCCAGGGCAAGCACCTGCATGTGCAAAACGCCAAGGCCCTCTACCCGCCGGTGCAGAAGCCCTATCCACCGTTGTATTTCGGTGGTTCCTCCGAGGCTGCCCATGAACTGGCCGCCGACCAGGTGGACGTCTACCTGACCTGGGGCGAACCGCCAGCGGCAGTGGCGCAGAAGCTCGCCGACGTGCGCAAGCGCGCTGCCCGCAAGGGCCGCCAGGTGAAGTTCGGGATCCGCCTGCACGTCATCGTGCGCGAAACCGAAGAGCAAGCCTGGAAAGCCGCCGACCGGCTGATCGAGCACATCAGCGACGAAACCATCGCTGCCGCCCAGCAGTCGTTCGCGCGATTCGACTCCGAAGGCCAGCGACGCATGGCCGCCCTGCATGGCGGGCGCCGCGACCAGCTGCAAATCGCGCCCAACCTCTGGGCAGGGGTCGGCCTGGTACGCGGTGGCGCCGGTACCGCCCTGGTGGGCGATCCACGGCAAGTAGCCGAACGGATCAAGGAATATGCGGACCTGGGCATCGACAGCTTCATCTTCTCCGGCTATCCGCATCTTGAAGAGGCCTACCGCTTCGCCGAACTGGTGTTCCCGCTGCTACCGCAACCCTACGCCAGCCTGGCCGGCCGTGGCCTGACCAACCTGACCGGGCCGTTCGGCGAAATGATCGCCAACGACGTGCTGCCCAACCGCTGAGCTTCGCAGCCAGCCGTGGCCAGGCGCCCCTGGTGCCAGCGACGGCTCCTGCACCGTCCTTCCCCGGCCGCAGCGACGGCCAAGAATGAGGAACACCGCGTGACTGCCACACCGCAAAGCGCCCTGTTATCCCCCCTGCAGACCGCCCGCCAGCTAGCTGCCGAATTCGCCCTGAGCGCCGTCGAGCGCGATGAGCGCGGCGGCACTCCCAAGGCCGAGCGCGACGCCCTGCGCCACAGCGGCCTGCTGGCCCTGAGCATTCCCCGCCAGTTCGGCGGTCTCGGCGCCTCCTGGAGCGAAACCCTGCAAGTCGTTCGCGAATTCGCCAGGGTCGACAGCTCCATCGCCCATGTCTTCGGCTTCCATCACCTGATGCTGGCCACCGTGCGCCTGTTCGCCCGGCCCGAGCAGTGGCAGCCATGGTTCGAGCAGACGGCGCGCAAGAATTGGTTCTGGGGCAATGCCCTCAACCCCCTGGACACCCGCACGGTGGTCAAGAACCTGGGGGGCTGGCGCGAATTCTCCGGCAAGAAGAGCTTCTGTTCCGGGGCCAGCGATTCGGAAATGCTCATCGCCTCGGCGGTGGACGAGAGCAACGGCGGCAAATTGCTGATCGCGGCGATTCCCAGCGGTCGCAGCGGCATCACCCTGCACAACGACTGGAACAATATCGGCCAGCGCCAGACCGACAGTGGCAGCGCCACCTTCGAGCGGGTCAGGGTCGAGGAGTCCGAACTGCTGCTGGACCCGGGCCCGCTCAGCACGCCATTCGCCTGCCTGCGCCCATTGATCGCCCAATTGACCTTCAGCCACATGTTCCTCGGCATCGCCGAAGGTGCCTTCGCCGAGGCCCGGCAATACACCCTCGGCGAAACCCGGGTCTGGCATCGCTCCAACGCCCGCGACATCAGCCAAGATCCCTACATCCTCAGCCACTACGGCGAGTTCTGGGTGGCCCTGGAAGGTATCCGCCTACTGGTGGAACGAGCTGGCGTCCTGCTGGACCAGGCCTGGGCCAAAGGCCCCGCCCTGGGCGCCGAAGAGCGGGGACACCTGGCCACCGCCATCGCTACCGCCAAGGTCGCCGCCAGCCGCCAGGGCCTGGAGCTGTGCAGCCGGTTATTCGAGGTCACCGGGGCCCGCTCGACCCACGCTTCCCTGGGCCTGGACCGGCATTGGCGCAACCTGCGCACCCAGACCCTGCACGACCCACTGGACTACAAGCTCCATGAGCTGGGGGACTGGGCGCTGAACCAGGCCCTGCCGACCCCGACTTTCTATTCCTAGCCTTCTGCCTGCGGAGAATGCCCATGCAGCTTCTGACCCTGCCCCCCTCGCCCGCCCTGGCGACCTCGATCCGCGCCACTGCCCAAGTGTTCGAGGACCCGAAATCCCAAGCCTTGCTGGCCCACCTGCAGCAGGTGGCGCCAAGCGAGGCCAGCGTGCTGATCATTGGCGAGACCGGGACCGGCAAGGAGTTGGTGGCACGGCATATCCATAACCTCAGCGCACGACGCAACCGCCCTTTCGTGGCGGTCAACTGCGGGGCCTTTTCGGAATCCCTGGTGGAAGCCGAACTGTTCGGCCATGAAAAAGGCGCCTTCACCGGCGCCCTCAGCGCCAAGGCCGGCTGGTTCGAGGAAGCCGATGGCGGCACCTTGTTCCTGGACGAGATCGGCGACCTGCCCATGGCCATCCAGGTCAAGCTGTTGCGGGTGTTGCAGGAGCGTGAAGTCGTGCGCCTGGGATCACGCAAGAGCATCCCCATCGATGTGCGCGTGCTGGCAGCCACCAACGTGCAGCTGGAAAAGGCCATCAACGCCGGGAATTTCCGCGAAGACCTGTACTACCGCCTGGATGTGGTCGGCCTGGAACTGAGCCCGCTGCGAGAACGCCCCGGTGACATCCTGCCGCTGACTCGGCACTTCATCGAGGCCTACAGCCAGCGCCTGGGCTACGGCAACATCAGCATCAGCCCGCAGGCCGAGCACAAGCTCAAGAGCTACAGCTGGCCGGGCAATATCCGCGAGCTGGAAAACGTCATCCACCACACCCTGCTGATCTGCCGCGACGGGGTTATCGCCGAGGGCGACCTGCGCTTGTCGAACATGCGTATCGAACGCGCCGACGACGGCCACTGCGGCCCCGACGACTCAGCCGAGGGCCTGTTGGAGCGGGCCTTCCAGAAACTCTTCGCGGAGCAGGCCGGCGCGCTCCACGAAAAGGTCGAGGACGCCCTCTTGCGCGCGGCCTACCGCTTCAGCCACTACAACCAGGTGCACACCGCCAACCTCCTGGGGCTGAGCCGCAACGTCACCCGGACCCGGCTGATCAAGATCGGCGAGCTGGCGGTGAACAAGCGCCGGCCTGCGGACAACCTCAACGAGCGCACCCTGCAGTTGTCGATCTAGCCCGGCAAGTGGCAATGCAAGGCATCGTCATGGCTGCGGGCGATGCTGGTGCGTACCTGGAAGGAATCGAAGGTCACGGTCTTGGCCTGGTGCGCCAGGATCAGTTGCCAGAAGTCCTGCTCGCCACTCTCGAAACGCTGGAACGCCGCCTCGCCGGCCTCGCGGGTTTGCCACTGCAGGTAGTTGAGCACCCGCCGCCCATCGTCGCTGGCTTGCACGCTGGCACTGAGGAAACCGCCGTAGCCCTGGGCCAGCCGTTCGCTCTGCGCTGCCAGGGCCGATACCAGCGCCTCTTGTTGATGAGGCTCGATCTCGAACTCGATCAATTGGGTGAAGCTGCGATGTCTTTCAAAGGCGCTCATGGGTCATTCCCTACTGCGAAAGAGGATCTTGCGGTTGGATATGCGGCAGGGTAAAACCTCTAGTTAAGTAAAGGTCAAGCCCGTTTTTCACTTTTGGCGCCCTCGATGATCGATCACGACACCATCCACAAGGAACTCACCGTCGGCCAACTGGCCGCCCGCAGCGGAGTAGCGGTCACCGCGCTGCATTTCTACGAAACCAAGGGGCTGATCAAGAGCCAGCGCAACCAGGGCAATCAACGCCGCTATCCACGCTCGGTGCTGCGCCGGGTGGCGTTGATCAAGGTGGCCCAGCGCCTGGGCATTCCCCTGGCGGAGATTGGCCGGGCCCTGGCCACCCTGCCTGATGACCGGGCGCCCAGCGCCGCGGATTGGCAGCGCTTGTCGGAGCAATGGAGCCGCGAGCTGGACGCCCGCATCCAGCAGCTCACCCTGCTGCGCGAACGCCTGAACCTGTGCATCGGCTGCGGCTGCCTGTCGATGCAA
Organism: Pseudomonas sp. B6(2017); assembly: GCF_002112765.1. Lineage (NCBI taxonomy): Bacteria > Pseudomonadati > Pseudomonadota > Gammaproteobacteria > Pseudomonadales > Pseudomonadaceae > Pseudomonas > Pseudomonas sp. B6(2017). The sequence goes on from NZ_NEIQ01000007.1 coordinate 13,304, forward strand.
GGCTGTCCGCTGCGCAACCAGGGCGACTATCTCGGGGAAACCGGCCAGGGCGCCCGCCTGCTGGAACCCGATGCCCCCAGCGATGACCTGGCACCTTAGGCATGTCGAGACGGCAACCGTCGAACCGAAAGATCCGCCCTCAAGGCTCATGGGGACTGCTGGGCCAGATCCCTGGGCAAATCGCCGAAGGCTGCTGCCCGAACTGCACCTCGTCGGCCCATCCCGGTCCTGCAACATTGAGGGTATAGAGTGAAAGTGCTCGATCCACCTCCCATAACAAGAGCAAGGAGCCCCATCATGAGCGTCAAACCCATTCCCGAAGGTTTCATTGGCGTCACTCCATACCTGGGTATCCGCCAGGCCGCCGAAGCCATCGAGTTCTACAAGAAGGCCTTCGGCGCCGAGCAAACCATGCGCCTGGACATGCCCGATGGCAGTGTCGGCCATGCCGAGCTGCTTATCGGCGGCGCGCCCATCATGCTCGGCAGCCCTTGCGAGGAAACGCCGATGGGCAGTCCCGAAGCCCACAAGACCTCGGTGGGCCTGCATCTGTACGTCGAAGATGTCGACAGCTACTTCGCCAGGGCGATTGCCGCCGGTGCCAGCGAAGCGGAACCGATCAAGGACCAGTTCTATGGTGACCGCAGCGGTGCCCTGCGCGATCCTTTCGGGCATGTCTGGTTCATCGCCACCCGCAAGGAAAACCTGACGGTCGAGGAGATCAAGCAGCGCGCCGTAGAGCTGTTCCAGCAACAGTCGCAGTGATCCCCCCAGCGCCTTCACCTTTCGCCGCTGGCGCCAGCGGATTGCCGGCCCCGGTGGCCAGCAATCCCTCCTCAACGCCAGCGGGCCGGCATCAGCCGATCCACACATCATGCTGATTCCTGGGCCCAGGAAGGCTCTGTAACATTTACTTTCATATCGCCTTTCGGGATTTACGATTCTCATTCGTCTTAACTAGATGCAGCAGGCCGCGTTGGCCATGGCTATGCCCAGCGAGAACCACATCAGGGCCAGCCCGGAGTTCCAGCGCCGCTCCACTCCTCGAATCAAGACGCCCATTCAATGTCGAAGAAATCCCGCTCAAAAATCTGGTTTCTAGTGCACAGCTGGCTGGCACTGCCCATCTGGTTCTTCGTGCTGATCGTCTGCGTCACCGGCACCCTGGCAGTAGTCAGCCAGGAAATCGTCTGGCTGGCCAACCCCGATGTCCGTGCCAGCAAACCCACGGACGACGCCCAACCCCTGAACTACGACCAGATCGTCCAGGCCATCAAGCGCGCCGAACCCCAGACCCGGGTGGACACCATCATCACCCCGGATGAAAGCCATTTTGCCTTGAGCGTCAACGTCACTTATCCGGACGGCCGCTCGCCCACGCTGTACGTCAACCCCTATACCGGAGCGATCCAGGGCGCGAGCCCGGACTTCGACTTCCAGGCCTTCACCCGCGCCCTGCATGGCTGGTGGCTGGTGCCCTTCACCAACGGCTATAGCTGGGGCTGGTACCTCGTATCGTTCCTCGGCGTACCGATGCTGATCTCGTTGATCACCGGCCTTGTGGTCTACAAGAAGTTCTGGAAGGGCTTTCTCAAGCCGACCCTGCGCCTGCGCCATGGCGCGCGGATCTTCTGGGGCGACTTCCATCGCCTGAGCGGCATCTGGTCGATCTGGTTCATCGCGGTGATTTCCATCACCGGTATCTGGTTTCTCATTCGCGCGATCCTGGGCGACAACCACATCAGCATCTCCAGCGAACCCATAGTCCCGGTGATCGCCCGGGAGCAGGTGCCGGTCAGCACCGACGGCAGCCCCGCGCCGATGATCAGCCTGGAACAGGCCATCGGCACCGCCACCCAGAAGATTCCCGGGTTCGACATCAGCTTCGTCAGCTTGCCGAGCAATGCCTATAGCCACCTGTACGTGGGCGGGCGCGGCTGGTATCCATTGATGTTCCAGACCGCCAACATCAACCCCTACACCGGCTCCCTGGACTCCTCGTACCTGCTGGGCGACCGCTCCACCCTGGAGTTCGTCACCGAATCCATGCGCCCCCTGCATACCGGGGACTTCGGCGGGATCTGGATCAAGCTGGTCTGGTTCTTCTTCGGCCTGGTGCTGAGCATGATGGTGCTCAGCGGCCTGCTGATCTGGACCAAACGCACCGCCCTGGCCACCGCCAACGCCCTCAAGCGCGAGGAAAAGGCCGCCCGTGCCCGCCCTGCCCGCAATCCCGCCCCGGCCCTGGGCCGGGAAACCTCGGAGAGTCCCCTGTGAGCCAGACCCAAACCGCCACCGCGGATTCATCCCTGAGCCGCTTCTGGCACAAGTGGCGCTTTCACCTGAATATCCTCCTGGTGCTGATTCCCCTGGGTTTCATGCCCAAGTACTTCGCCGATGCCGCGCTGTTTCGCGGTGATAGCGGCCTGGGCGAGCGGGAGATCGGCGAGGTCCAGGTCGGCCCCTGGAGCCTGCGCCTGGCCGAGATGCGCATCGAGCCACCGCGCAGCGACGGCCCCGCCGGTTATCTGAAACGCTTCAATGCCGCCCTGTGCCAGGCCTGCATCGAGCCGGTCAAGGCCACCTACCTGCGCATCGGCAAGCCTCGCAGCCTGCGGGCCGCCGGAGTGATCTTCTTCGGCAGCCCGTACCGCATGGGCGCCAGCCTGCCAATTCCGGAAAAGACCAAGGCCGACGCCGAGCTGTGGATCACCATGGAAGGCTGGGACGGCAGCATGCACCAGGCGGCCATTCCCCTGAGCCAGGCCTCGCCGGCCACCGTGGCCTGGCTCGAAAAACAAGGAGGCAAACCATGATCCGCGCACTCTTCACCCGACGCTTCGGCGCCACGCTCCTGCTGCTCGCTGGCGCAGCATTCAGCCACAGCGCCCTGGCCCATAACCCGATGTGCGAATGCAAGGCCATCGACGCCGAGCAGATCCGCTGCACCGGGGGCTTTTCCGATGGTAGCGGCGCCCCAGGCGTGACCCTGGACGTGATCGGCTACGACGAGACCATCCTGGTGCCCGGCAAGCTGGGAACCGACTCGACCCTGACCTTCAAGAAACCCGCCAGCGAGTTCTACGTCCTGTTCGATGCCGGCCCCGGCCACGTCGTCGAGATCGACCAAGCGGATATCGAGACCCCATGACTCCTGCCACCACCCAGGTCGTGCGCCCCGCCGGCGCCGGCCATGAAACCCTGTATGTCCTGCTGCTGTGCCTGCTGATCCTCTGCGCAGCCGCCAGCGTGGTGCTGTGGCACAGCGAGGCGGACACCAGCAACACCATCGCCGCCCATCAACTGGATGCCCGCCGCGACCTGAACGCCGGCGAACAAGGGATCTATGCCGACTTGCGGGTGACCCTCGACGAAATCCGCCTGCTGCAAACCGAAGGCCAGGCCCTGCCCAGTCCCGCGCAACTGGCCGAGGAAGGTTTCGCACCCTTCGCCCAGGACGCCAGCTCGGTCAGCCGTGGCGGACATGCCTGGCAGGTGCTGGACCAGGCCTACCTGGGGCTGAGCCAGAACCCACAGGTGGCCGGCTCCTTCCTGATGCGTATCGCCCCAGAGGATGACGCCCAGGTGGATATCTGGCTCAACCGCAGTCCCTCGGCCAGCGCCCCCCGCGACCTCGGCCAGCAACAGCTGATCGCCGCCGGCTGGCAGCAGGTGGTGGCGCAATTCGATGCCGGAGTGACCCGCCAGCACCGCCACTGAGCCCACGCATTCCCCCCGAGAGAAGAACACTAGCCCATGCCCATTTCATCTCCACGTCGTCCATTCTTGCAGGTGCTGCTGGTCAGCCTGCTGGCCCTCCTCCTCAGCCCCCTGGCCAGCGCCGATGGGGCCAAGCGCCTGCGCATCGGCATCACCCTGCACCCCTACTACAGCTATGTGGCCAACATCGTCGGTGACAAGGCCGACGTGGTGCCGCTGATCCCGGCCGGCTTCAACCCCCATGCCTACGAACCTCGCGCCGAGGACATCAAGCGCATCGGCACCCTGGACGTGATCGTGCTCAACGGCGTGGGCCACGACGACTTCGCCGATCGCATGATCGCCACCAGCGAGCGCCCGGACATCCCGGTGATCGAGGCCAACGAAAACGTACCGCTGCTGGCCGCCACCGGCATCGCCGCCCGCGGCGCCGGCAAGGTGGTCAACCCGCATACCTTCCTGTCCATCAGTGCTTCCATCGCCCAGGTCAACAACATCGCCCGGGAGCTGGGCAAGATGGAACCGGCCAACGCCAAGACCTATACCCAGAACGCCCGCGCCTACGGCAAGCGCCTGCGGCAGATGCGCGCCGATGCCCTGGCCAAGCTGACCCAGGCGCCCAACGCCGACCTGCGGGTGGCCACGGTGCACGCCGCCTACGACTACCTGCTGCGCGAATTCGGCCTGGAAGTCACCGCCGTGGTCGAGCCGGCCCACGGCATCGAGCCCAGCCCCAGCCAGTTGAAGAAGACCATCGACCAGCTGCGCGAACTGGACGTCAAGGTGATCTTCTCGGAAATGGACTTCCCCTCCACCTACGTCGATACCATCCAGCGTGAATCCGGGGTCAAGCTCTACCCGCTCTCGCACATTTCCTACGGCGACTACAGCGCCGACAAGTACGAGAAGGAAATGAAGGGCAACCTCGATACCGTGGTCCGCGCCATCCAGGAGGCCGGGGCATGACCGCCATCGAGACCCTGCTACGGGGCCCGGCCATCGAGTTCGACCAGGTCAGCCTGGTCCTGGGCCGCACCACCATCCTCGACCAGGTGACGTTCCAGGTGCAGCCCGGCAGCCTGCACGCCCTGGTCGGCCCCAACGGTGGCGGCAAGAGTTCACTGATCAAGACCCTGCTGGGACAGATGCCCCACCAGGGCCAGTTGCGCCTGCAGTGGCCGGACGCCCCGGGCACCATCGGCTATGTACCCCAGGCCCTGGAGTTCGATCGTGGCCTGCCGATGACCGTGGACGATTTCATGGCCGCCATGTGCCAGCGCCGGCCGGCGTTTCTCGGCCTGAGCCGGCATTACGCCAAGGCCATCGGCGAAGCCCTGGAGCAAGTCGGCATGCAGGACAAGCGCAAGCGGCGCATGGGCGCCCTGTCCGGCGGCGAGCGCCAACGGGTGCTGCTGGCCCAGGGCCTGATTCCGGCACCGCAACTGGTGGTGCTGGACGAACCCATGTCGGCCCTGGACGAGGCCGGGATCCAGGTCTTCGAGCGCTTGCTCCAGGACTGGCGCCAGCGCGGCATCACCCTGTTGTGGATCGAGCACGACCTGGAAGCCGTGGGCCGCCTGGCGGACCGGGTCACCGGTCTCAATCGCCGGGTGCTGTTCGACGGCCCGGCGCAGCAGACCCTGACACCGGAACGCCTGCTCAGCCTGTTTTCCACCCATCCACGAGCCGCCGGGAGCGCTGCCTGATGAGTTATGAAGCTTTCCGCCTGATGGTCCAGGGCTGGGCCTCTTCAGGCTACCTGCCGGAAGCCCTGGCCTACGGTTTCGTGGTCAATGCCCTGCTCGCCGGCCTGCTGATCGGCCCGGTGCTCGGCGGCCTGGGCACCCTGGTCGTGGTCAAGCGCTTCGCTTTTTTCTCCGAAGCCGTGGGCCACGCCGCCCTGACCGGCGTGGCCATCGGCATCCTCCTGGGCGAGCCCTACACCGGCCCCTACGGCAGCCTGTTCGGCTACTGCTTGCTGTTCGGCATCCTGCTCAACTACCTGCGCAATCGCACCGGCCTGGCCCCGGACACCCTGATCGGGGTATTCCTCTCGGTGTCCCTGGCGCTGGGCGCCAGCCTGCTGCTGATCCTGGCCGGCAAGATCAACGTGCACATTCTCGAGAACGTACTGTTCGGCTCGGTGCTCACGGTCAATGGCGACGACCTGCTGGTGCTGCTGGTCGTCGGTAGCCTGGTCCTGGGCCTGAGCCTGCCGCTGTACAACCGCATCATGCTGGCCAGCTTCAACCCACAGCTGGCAGCGGTGCGCGGCGTGGCAGTGAAGACCCTGGACTACCTGTTCGTGATCCTGGTGACGCTGATCACCGTGGCCGCGGTGAAAGTCATCGGCGCAATCCTGGTCGGCGCCCTGCTGGTGATCCCGGCCGCCGCGGCGCGCCTGCTCAGCCAGTCGCTCAAGGGGTTCTTCTGGATCTCGGTGAGCATCGCCACCCTCTGCACCTTGTGCGGCATCCTGCTGCCGATCGTCTTCGACCTGCCGGTCCCCTCCGGCGCCGCGATCATCCTGGTGGCCGGCATCTGCTTCGCCCTCGCCGCCATCGCCCGCGGCACCGTCCCCAGCCTGAAAGGGAATATCGGATAAATGCACAATTCATCACCCAATCTGTCACTGCCGCGCCTGGCCCTGGTCCTGGTTCTCGGCGGCCTGCTCCATGCCCCGACCCTGTCGGCAGCGGACAATGTCCGCCAGCGCCAACCCGCACCCGCCGCCACCCAGCAGCCATTGACGGTGCTGGCCTCGCTGCCGGTGACCTTCGGCCTGGGGCAAATCCTGCTGCAAGGCACCGATGTCAAGCTCGAACGGGCCGCCCCGGCCAACCTGCCGGGCTCGCGGCAGACCGCCTACTTCACCGGGCGCGGTGCCCCGGCCCTGGGCAAGCTGGCCCAGGGTGCCGACGCGGTGATCGGCCTGCGTTCGATCTGGCCGGACGACCCGCTGTATCCCAACGCCCGGCGCAGCAATATCCGCATCGTCGAAATCGATGCCGCACGACCGGTGGATGGCGCCCTGCCCGGCGTCGCCCTGCAACCGGGCAAGAGCGACGGCCTGAACGCCCAGCCATGGTTGTCGAGCAATAACCTGGGACGCATGGCCGACGTACTGGCGGCCGACCTGGTGCGCCTGGCTCCAGCGGCCAAACCGCAGATCGAGAGCAACCTGGCCAACTTGAAACAGCGCCTGCTCAAGCTCAGCGCCGCCAGCGAGGCGCGCCTGGCCGAAGCCGACAACCTCAGCGTACTGAGCCTGTCCGAGCATTTCGGCTACCTGATCGGCGGCCTGAACCTGGAGTTGCTGGAGGTGGACGCCCGGGCCGACAACGAATGGACGCCCGAAGCCCTGAAAAAACTGCAGGCTCGACTCAAGGACAACGACGTGGCCCTGGTCCTGCATCACCGCCAGCCGTCGGAAGCACTGAAGGCCGCCATCAGCGCCGGCGGCAGTCAGTTGCTGGTGCTGGAAACCGACAGCGCCGACCCAGCTGGCGAGCTGGAAACCAACCAACAGAAGATCATCCAGGCCCTGGCCCCGCAAAGCTGAGCCTGTAACCGTTGCCGAAGCTGAAAACGGTCTGGGCGGTACCCCGTCGCAGGGCTGCAATGCGTCCATGACCTGGAAGCTCGGCAACGGCTACAAGTGGCACGGCGGCGCTTACATATTTCCTCAAGATCGCGCTCATTTCCCGGTGCTAGTCTGCGCCTCGCCTAAATAGACGCCAGGAACAGCGCCATGAGCGATTACGTAAACCTCAACAAGACCAACTGGGACGAGCGCGCGCCCCTGCATGCCGCCTCGCCGGACTATTGCGTGCAGCGCTTCATCGACGACCCGCAATACCTCTCCGACGTGGTGCGTTTCGACCTGCCGCTGCTGGGGGATATCCGTGACCTGCGCGGCGTGCACCTGCAATGCCATATCGGCACCGACACCCTGTCCCTGGCTCGCCTGGGCGCACAGATGAGCGGCCTGGACTTCTCCCCCGCTTCCCTCGCCGAGGCCCGTACCCTGGCCCAGCGCTGCGACACCGCCATCGATTACCACGAGTCGGATGTATTCAAGGCGGCCGAAGTGTTGCCGGCCGCCAGCTTCGACCTGGTCTACACCGGCATCGGCGCCCTGTGCTGGCTGCCGAGCATCGAGCAATGGGCCCGGACCGTGGGCGCGCTGCTCAAGCCCGGTGGCCGGCTGTTCATCCGCGAAGGGCACCCGATGCTCTGGGCGATCAACGAAGATCACAGCGATTCGCTACGGGTGGAACTGTCCTACTTCGAACGCAGCGAACCCTTGGTCTGGGATGACAGCAGTACTTACGTGGAGACCGACAAGGAGCTTGAGGCCACGGTCACCCACGAATGGAACCATGGCCTGGGCGAGATCATCAGCGCATTGCTGGGCCAGGGCTTGGAAATCACCGGTTTGGTGGAGCACCAGAGCATTCCATGGGAAGCCCTGCCCGGGCAGATGGAAGTCGACGAACACGGCGAATATCGACTCAAGCAAGCACCCTGGCGCCTGCCGCTGAGCTACACCCTGCAGGCCGTCAAGCGAGCCTGAGCCCCAGGTACGAAAAAGCCCGCTGGACCGAACGTCCAGCGGGCTTTTTCATGGCAGCGACGGCTTAACCGGCAACCGCTTGCTGATCCATCTTCTGGCGCAGGCTCAAGGGGCGCATGTCGGTCCACACTTCCTCGATATAGGCCAGGCAGTCTTTCTTGAAGCCGCTCTTGCCCACGGTGCGCCAGCCTTGCGGCACAGCCTTGTAGTCAGGCCAGATCGAGTATTGCTCTTCATGGTTGACCACTACCTGGAACAGGATGTCGTCGCGGTCGAATACGGAAGTCATTGCTTGTCTCCATCACTGAATGAGTGTCGCCGCGCCCAGGCGCGGCGATGGTGTAGAAGTAACGAACCAGGGCCGCGAAAAATTAGAGGCCGGCCACGGCGGCGGCCACCGCCTTGCTGAAGATCTCCGCCACCTGGTCGATCTGCGCCGCGGTGATCACCAGCGGCGGCAGGAAGCGCACCACGCTGCCATGGCGCCCGCCCAGCTCCAGGATCAGCCCGCGCTTGAGGCACTCGCGCTGCACCAGCGGCGCCAGACGTTGATGTTGCGGCGGATGCCCCAGGGCGTCCGGCGTACCTTGCGGGTCCACCAGTTCCACCCCCAGCATCAGGCCCCGGCCACGAACGTCGCCCAGTTGCGGGTAGTCGCGCTGCAGGATCAGCAGGTGCTCGCGCAGGCGCTCGCCCATGGCTGCCGCATGTTCGGTCACCCGGTGTTCCTTGAGATAGCGCATCACCGCGGAACCTGCGGCCATGGCCATCTGGTTGCCACGGAAGGTGCCGGCATGGGCGCCGGGCTGCCAGGTATCGAGCCAGTCGCGATAGACCATCACCGCCAGCGGCAAGCTGCCACCGATGGCCTTGGACAGCACCACCACATCCGGGATGATCCCGGCATGCTCGAAGGCGAACATCTTGCCGGTGCGTCCGAAACCGCTCTGGATCTCGTCGACGATCAGCGCCACCCCGGCCTTCTCGGTGATACGGCGCAGCCCGCGCAGCCATTCCAGGTCGGCCGGGATCACGCCCCCCTCGCCCTGTACCGTCTCCACGATCACCGCTGCCGGCAACGCCACGCCGGCTTCCGGATCGCAGAGCAGGTTCTCCAGGTAGTTCAGGTTGGCCTTGACCCCGGCGGCGCCACCGAGCCCGAACGGGCAACGATAGTCATAGGGGAACGGCAGGAACTGCACGCCGTTGTTCAACAGCCCGGCCAACGCCCGCTTGGGTCCCAGGCTGCCCATCAGGCTCAGCGAACCCTGGCTCATACCATGGTAGGCACCCTGGAACGACAGCACTGTGCTGCGCCCGGTGGCGGTCCGGGTCAGCTTCAGGGCCGCTTCCACCGCATCGGTGCCGGTGGGGCCGCAGAACTGGATCTTGGCCTCGGCGGCCAGGGCCTCGGGCAACAGGCCGAACAGGTCCTGGACGAACTGGTCCTTGACCGGCGTGGTCAGGTCCAGGGTCAGCAGCGGCAGTTCATCGGCCAGTACCTGCTGGATCGCCGCGATCACCACCGGATGGTTGTGGCCCAGGGCCAGGGTCCCGGCACCGGCCAGGCAATCGATGAAGCGCCGTCCCTCGACATCCTCGACGTGGATACCACTGGCGCGCTTGAGGGCCAGGGGGATGCGCCGCGGATAACTGCGGGCATTGGACTCCTGGCGATTCTGGCGAGCCAGCAGAGGCGACTCGTCGAACTGGTAGAGCGTCTCGGCCACCGGGGCGGCAAGCCCCACCGGCTGATCTTCCATAAGGCTGGTAACGGCTGACATCTGTGGAACCCTCACGCTGCAATTTGAGCAAAACGGCCACCGGCCGGATGCGCAGCCGAGAGGGGGTGCGCATTGACAGGTTTTCCTGTTCTGAAAACGCACCAGCAGCGTCGGGATTTACACCTTGGATCGGGGAAATTGCCCAAAGGCCCGTCCCGGGCCAGGGCGGCTCAAGCGGGCCGGGCAGGCAGGGTCAGTTCCACCCGCAGGCCATCGGGCTGGCTGTCGAAATGCAGCTCGCAGCCACAGCGCTGGACGATGGCCTGGACGATCGCCAGCCCCAGGCCGCAACCACTGCTCTGGCTGTCACGCCAGAAGCGTTGGGTCAGGTGTTGCAGATCTGCCTCGGGAATCCCCGGGCCGTGGTCCCGTACCTGGAAACGCACACGGCCGGCGACCAGCTCCAGGTTCAGCTCCACCGGACATTCTTCGGGCGTATGGCGCAGGGCATTGTCCAGCAGGTTGCGCAAGGCGGCGATGGCCAGGGTCGAGGGCATATCCACCGCAGCGCCAGCCGCTGTCGGCTCCAGATTCAACTGGACCCGCTGGCGAGCGCCGACGACCGCGTCCTGGATCGCCAGGCGCGCCACCTGCTCCGCCGTGCACTGCACACCGTCATCGAACGACAGGCTGCCCTCGACGCGAGCCAGCAACAACAGCTGCTCCAGGGTCCGATGCATGCGATCGGCGCCCTCCTCGGCCCGGGCCAGAGCCTGGTCGTGGGCCGCGCCCTCGGTCATTCGCGCCACTTGCAGGTGGGTCTTGATCGCCGTCAGCGGGCTGCGCAGTTCATGGGCGGCATCGCCGGTCAGCCGCCGCTCGCGCTCGATGGTCCGGGCAATGCGCTGGAACAGCTGGTTCTGGGTTTCCAGCAGCGGGCGCAACTCGCTGGGCATGGGCTGGATCTGCAGCGGCTCCAGGGAGTCGGCGCTGCGCCGCATCAGGGCATCACGGATGCGGTTCAGCGGCGCCAGGCTCTGGCCGATCCCCAGCCACAACAGCCACAGGCACCCCAGCAGGGCCACGCCCACCGGCACCGAAGCCGCCAACAGGATCGACAAGTTCAGGGCCTCGCGCTCCACCTGGCGGTCGGCGGTGGTAATGCGCAGGTCGCCGCGCACCAGGGTGAAGGTGCGCCAGGGTGCGTCGTCGATCATCTGGTCGTGGAACCCCAGCTTCTCGGCTTCCAGCGGGTGATCGGGGGTGCTGTGGCTACGGGCCAGTATCTGTCCGCGCAGGGAGCTGACCTGGCAAGCCATGCCGCCGGGAATGCTCAGGGCACCACTGTCGATGTGATCGTGCGGGCCATGGGACGGTAATGCCGGCATCTGCTCCAAGAGGCCCGCGACCATTCGCGCCGAAGCCACCAGGCGCTGGTCCAGGGAAAACATCATCTGGTTGCGTAGATCACTGAGCATCCAGGCCGCGGCCAGGGTCCAGATCAGGATGAAGGCAGCGCCCAGGGTGATGCTCAGGCGCAGGCGCAGGCTCCTCACTTAGCGACTCTCCTCGCCATCCGCCGGCCCCAGGCGATAGCCCAGGCCCCGTACGGTCTCGACGATGCCATTGCCGAGCTTGCGCCGCAGGTGATGGATGTGCACGTTCAGGGCGTTGCTCTCCAGCTCGTCGTTGAAGCCATAGACACTGTCCTTGAGCTGCTCGCTGGACAGCACCCGGCCGCGGTTGTGCAGCAAGGCCTGGAGCAACGACTGCTCGCGCCGGGACAGGTCCACCGGCTGCCCACCGAGCAAGGTCTCGCGGGTGCTGGGGTCGTAGGTCAGGCGCCCGTGCTCGATCAGGTTGACGCTGCGCCCCGCCGCCCGGCGCAACAGGGTATGCAGGCGCGCCGCCAGCTCGCGCAGGTCGAAGGGCTTGAGCAGGTAGTCGTCGGCCCCGGCCTGCAGGCCGTCGACCCGGTCGGTCACCGCGTCCCGGGCGGTGAGGATCAGCACAGGGATCTCCAGGCCCTGCTGGCGCTGTTGCTTGAGCAGTTTCAGGCCATCTTCATCCGGCAGGCCAAGATCCAGTACCATCACGTCGAAATCGGCCACGCCGAGCATGGCCCGCGCCGCCGAAGCGGTGGCCACATGCTCGACCGTCAGGCCCTGGGCCGTGAGGCCGGCGACGATCCCGCTGGCGATCAGCTCATCATCTTCACAGACAAGTACGTGCATGGTCGGTCCTGTACAAAGGGCGTTGATTAAGCAAGCGGCGGATTAAGCGGACATTATGCCCGCCCGCCCCGGGCCACAAGGCGCGGTTTAATCATCGGTTAATCAGGGCCGGCCATTGTGCTCGCAACTTGCACCGGTTTAAGGCTTGACCATGCGTCGATTGTTCATCCTGTTGTTCATGCTGTTCACCACCCTGGCGCAAGCCGGCAACAATCCGTTCGAGGTCAAGCCCGACTTCCTGCCGGTGGGCCAGGCGTTCGTATTCAGCTCCGAGCGCCTGCCCTCGGGCGAGACCCAGCTGTTCTGGCAGATCGCCGACGGCTATTACCTGTACCAGAAACGCCTGAAGTTCGACGGCCTGCCACCGGAGCAGCAGCCGAGCCTGCCGGCGGGCGAAGCCCATAGCGACGAATTCTTCGGCGACCAGACCGTGTACCGCCAGGGCCTGGAGGTGAAGCTGCCGACAACCGCCACGGGCAAGGTCAAGCTGGGCTGGCAAGGCTGCGCCGACGCCGGCCTGTGCTACCCACCACAAACCCTGGAAGTGGATCTGGGCGGAGCTCCGGTCGCAGCGGCCAACGCTAGCGCCCAGGGCAGCACCGCAGCGGCCCAAGACCAGTTGCTGGCCAACGACCTGCAACAGAAATCCTGGGGCCTGGGCCTGCTGGCGTTCTTCGGCTTCGGCCTGCTGCTGGCCTTCGCTCCCTGTTCGCTGCCGATGCTGCCGATCCTCGCCGGCATGGTGGTGGGCAGCGGCGCCAGCCCGCGCCGGGGCCTGGCCCTGGCATCCAGCTATGTGCTGTGCATGGCCCTGGTGTACGCCGGCATGGGCGTGATCGCCGCCCTGCTGGGCAGCAATCTGCAGGCCTGGCTGCAACAACCCTGGGTCCTGGGCAGCTTCGCCGCGTTGTTCGTGCTGTTGGCCTTGCCGATGTTCGGTTTCTTCGAATTGCAGATGCCGGCCTTCCTGCGCGATCGCCTGGAAGGCGCCAGCCGCCAGCGCCAGGGCGGCAGCCTGATCGGCTGCGGGGTCCTCGGCGCCCTGTCCGCGCTGCTGGTGGGCCCGTGCATGACCGCGCCCCTGGCCGGCGGCCTGCTGTATATCGCCCAGACCGGCAATGCCCTGTTTGGCGGCCTGGCGCTGTTCGCCCTGGGCCTGGGCATCGGCCTGCCGTTGTTGCTGCTGGTGACCCTGGGCAACCGCTTCCTGCCCAAGCCCGGCCCCTGGATGAACCTGCTCAAGGGCGTGTTCGGCATCCTTTTCCTCGGCACCGCCATCTACATGCTGCGGCCGGTGCTGAACGCCAGCCTGTGGATCGGCCTGTGGGGTGCCCTGGCCCTGGTACTGGCCTACTGCGCCTGGCAGCAACGGGCGATCGCCGGGCGCCTGCTGCACCTGTTCGGTGCCGGGGCGTTGCTGTTCGGCATCTGGGGCAGCGTGCTGCTGGTGGGCGCCGCCGGCGGCAGCGACGACCTGCTGCACCCGCTGAAGGTCTACAGCGGCGGCGCCCCCGCCAGCAACGCCAGTGCCCACGACGCCTTCACCACGGTCAAGACCCCTGCCCAGCTGCAAGGCGCCCTGGACAGCGCCCAGGCCCAGGGCCAGTGGGTGCTGCTGGACTACTACGCCGACTGGTGCGTGTCGTGCAAGATCATGGAGAAGACCGTATTCGGCCAATCCCAGGTCCTCGAGGCCCTGAAGGACGTGCGCCTGCTGCGCCTGGACGTGACCCTGGATAATGCCGACGGCCGCGAACTGCTCGGCCGCTACAAGGTGCCGGGACCTCCCAGCATGCTGTGGATCGGCCCGGATGGCAGCGAGCGCCGCAGCCAGCGCATCACCGGCGAAGTGGATGCCGCGACCTTCCTGCAACGCTGGACCCAGACCCTGGAAGCCCGCTGATGCTGACCTTTACCATCGGCACCTTCGCCATCGCCCTCAACCACCTGCTGCTGATCAGCGCCCTGGCCCTGGCCACGCTGGTGGGCTGGCGCGTGGCCAAGCGCGGCGGTGACAACCCGGAGTCGGTGCTGTTCTCGCTGTTCCTGATCGGCATGCTCGCCGCCCGGGTCAGTTTCGTCATCGCCTACTGGAGGCACTACCGGGACGACCTGTGGATGACCATCGACCTGCGCGACGGCGGTTTCCTGGCCTGGCCCGGGGTGCTGGTCATGCTCCTGGCAGCCCTGGCCTGGGGCTGGAAGCGCCCGGCCCTGCGCCGCCCCCTGGGCGCCGGGATCGCTACCGGCCTGGCGTTCTGGCTGCTGGCGACCCTGTCCCTGAGCCTCTACGACCAGGGCACGCGCCTGCCGGAAGTGGCCCTGCGCAACGCCAACGGCGACACCGTGCAGCTCACCGACTACCAGGGCGGGCCGCTGGTGATCAACCTCTGGGCCACCTGGTGCCCACCTTGCCGACGGGAAATGCCGGTGCTGGAAAAAGCCCAGCAACAGCGCCCGGACCTGACCTTCCTGTTCGTCAACCAGGCCGAGAGCATGCAGAGCGTCGCCACCTTCCTGGCCACCCAGGATCTGAACCTGGACAACGTACTGTTCGATGGCAGTGGCCGCCTGGGCAAGGCCGTGGGCTCCATGGCCCTGCCCACCACCCTGTTCTACAGCGCCGACGGCCGCCTGCTGGGCAGCCACCTCGGGGAACTCTCGGAGGCCAGCCTGGCCCGCGCCCTGGAGAACTTCGACGGCATCCATCCGACTCCGGTCGCCCCCTCAAGGAAACCCCCATGCCCTTCATCCGCCACCTGCTGAGCCTGTCCCTGGGCGCGGCACTGCTCAATGTCCCGCTGCTGCAGGCCGAGGAACTGCCCGCGCCGATCCGCAAGATCGAAGCCAAGGGCGCCAAGATCATCGGCAGCTTCGACGCTCCGGCTGGCCTCAAGGGTTATGCCGCGCAGTACCAGAACCGCGGCATGACCCTGTACCTGACCGCCGATGGCCAGCACGTGCTGCTGGGCAACCTGTACGACGCCGACGGCAAGGACCTCAGCGCCGAACCGCTGCAGAAACTGGTCTATGCACCGATGGCCAAGGAAGTCTGGGGCAACCTGGAGAAAAGCGACTGGATCGCCGACGGCAAGGCCGATGCGCCACGTATCGTCTACCTGTTCAGCGACCCCAACTGCCCCTACTGCAACATGTTCTGGGAACAGGCCCGGCCCTGGGTCAAGGCCGGCAAGGTGCAACTGCGGCACATCATGGTCGGCATCATCCGCGAGGACAGCCCGGGCAAATCCGCCGCCCTGCTGGCCGCCAAGGACCCGAGCCAGGCCCTGCAGGATCACGAGAAGGCCGGCAAGGGCAGCAGCCTGAAACCCCTGCAAAGCATCCCCAAAGCGATCCAGGCCAAGCTCGACGCCAACATGAAGCTCATGGAGGAACTGGAGCTGTCGGCCACCCCGGCGATCTTCTACCTGGACGACAAAGGCGAGCTGCAACAACAGCAAGGCGCCCCGGCCCCGGGCAAGCTGGCGCAGATCCTGGGTCCCAAGTAATCAGCCAGAACACGCTGCGCCTGCGGGACTCGGCAACGGCGAGTGGGATCAATCATGCTCGGGGGCTTCGCGAGCCAGGATAGCGTCCAGCTCGCCAGCCTCCCCACGTTCCTCAAGAACACCCCTCACCTGATCGATCCACACTTGTTCCGAAGCGATCCCCGCCCACGACTGGCTACCGAAGCCGTGATATGGCCGGTCGTCGAAGGTGCTGATGAGCAGCTGGTTCAAGCGCGCAGTCTCCAGGTTCTTGCGCTGGATCTGCACCTGCAGCGCCCCCAGTACCTTCTGCTGCTCCTGCGGATTCGGGGCGTAGGCCGTCACCCGCGGCGAGCTGAGCACCAGGAACTGCGGCGGCAGGTTCTCATCGATGGCGGCCTGCAAACGGTAATGCCCGTCAAGAACCAGGTAGCTGTTCAGGCCGCTGACATACCACAACAGGATCGGCGGCAAGCTGCCTTCACGGGCCTTCTTGCGCCACCACTTCAGGCGCCCGGCCAGCGGATCGACGCCACGCAGCCCAACCACCGCGCCGCCCCCTTCCCAGAGTTCGACCCAACGCGCCGGGCCAGGCCGTTGGTTGTCGAGAATGTTGCGGCCGTCAATGGTCCACTGCGGCATATGGCTCAGGGCATCTTCGCCGCCTTTGAAGTACCACTGGTCGATGCCGCTGGGCAGTGATCGCCCATAGGGGTGGGCAGCAGGCTGCAGGGCCCGCACCAACCAATAGCCGGGGTAGAGAAAATCCGCTTGATGTCGCAGCAACTGCTGGACGAAAAACCGACTCCAGGCCTTGAGCCGCAGGGGCGGGGCGAGACGCGAATGTTGTTCCACCTGGGGCGAATCGATGGGCTCGACCAGGGTTTGCGGCAGTTGCCCAGGCAGCTGGTTGCGCACCAGCCACACCCCGTAGAGACAGCGCGACATGGTGGCCCACAGCAGCGTCTGGCCTCCGACGACCAACTGCATGCGCCGGTTGTCGCCACTGAGCAGGCGCAGGTTCGGCTTGCCGTTGGCCGGGTGCCTGACGTCCACCCCAAGGCCGCTCCAATTGCCAGCCAGATCCTCGATATCCCGCCAGAAAACCTGTTCCACCATCGTCCCTAATCCCCTCCCCTGTGGCGCGCGGGCGCGACTATAACAGAGGCCCCGTCAGCCACGCCGGGCAATCACTGCATCCACCTCACACTCAAGCCCCTGCCCGATCAGGCACTGGCGCACCTCATTGCACCACTGTTCCTGGGGTTCATTGCCGGCCCAGGCCTGGGTCGCGCTGACGTAGTGCGGCCGATCGTCGAAAGCCTGGATCAGCACCCGGTTGAGGTTCTCGGTACTCAAGGCCTTGTTGCGCGGCGCCGCATCGCCACGCTTGTGCAGCGAATCCATGACCCGTTGCCGATGCTCGAGGCTCGGCGTGAAGTCGCGCGCGCGGGTAGCACTGAGGACGATGAAGGACGGCGCGAGATTTTCCGCGATGGCGGCCTGCAAACGGTAGTGCCCATCGATCACCAGGTAGGACGCCAGTCCGCCGACGTACCACAACAGCACCGGTGGCAGGCTGCCCTCCCGAGCCTTCTTGCGCCACCACTTGAGCCGCCCCGCCTGTGGGTCGACGCGATGCAGGCCGATGAGCTTGCCGCCCCCGTGCCACCAGTCGATCCACTCCAGGGTCTGGGGTTGCAGGTTGTCGAGAAAGTCCTCGCCATACAGGAACCAGTTGGGCACGTGGGTCAACGGGTCGACCCTCGAGGTGAAGCGCCATTTGTCCAGGCCGTGGCCGGTACTGGACGGTTCCGGTACCAGGCCCTGGGCCAGCCAATAGCCAGGGGTGAGGAAGTGCCGGGCACTGGCGCCCAGATGGCTGACGAAATAGCGGCTCCAGGCCTTGATCCGCAGCTCGGGCGCCAATGCCGCGTGCTGTTCGACGGTGGGTGAGTCGATGGGGGCGAGCAACCGGCATTCAGCGCCATCGGCCAGTGGCTTGCGCACCAGCCAGACACCGCCATGGTCCCGGGCAATGGTGGCCCAGAACAGCGGTGTGTCGTGGTGCATCAGCTTGAACCGGGCATTGGCGCCGGTACGCAGGTACAGCGGCGGCTTGTCCGTGGCGCCGGGTTCGACCTCGACGCCCAGGCCGCTCCAGCGGTCCAGGGTGTCTTCGATATCGTGCCAGTAAAGCTGCTCTGCCATGGTTCCGGTCCTTGAATGAAAACGCCCGGCGCAGGTGCTTGGACCTGGGCCGGGCGCGATCATAACAGAGGGCTTGAGGGGCTATTGGCCAACAGAACCTGGCTGGTCAGCGAACAAGGCCCCGTCACCCTTGGGTCACAAGCCCTCCAGCTCGGCCATGAGGTCGCTCAGGCGATCGACCTTCTCCTCGCTGATTTCATTGGCCTCCAGTCCGTCGATATAGGCCGCCAGCTCCTGCACCGTGCTGCATTCGAACATCGCCCGCAGTGGCACGTTGCGTTGCAGGGTCTTCTGTACCCGCGAGGCGATCTGGGTAGCCAGCAACGAGTGCCCGCCCAACTCGAAGAAGTTGTCGCGCACCCCCACTCGCTCCACCTTGAGCACTTCGGCCCAGATGTCCGCCAGGGTCTGCTCCAGCTCGCTGCTCGGGGCCAGGTAGTCCTGGCTCTGCAACTGGCCGATCTCCAGGGCCGGCAGGGCCTTGCGATCGAGCTTGCCGTTGGCGTTGAGCGGCAGGCGCGCAAGCCACAGCCAGTGCAGCGGCACCATGTACTCCGGCAACTCGGCGCGCAGGCGCGGCTTGATCCGCTCCAGGCGTTCGCTTTGCCCCAGGCCCGAATCGCTGGCGACCAGGTAGCCCACCAGGTGCTTGCCATTGACGCCCTCCTGCACCCCGACCGCGGCATCGCGCAGCTCCGGTTGTTCGTGCAGGCGCGCTTCGATCTCGCCCAGTTCGATGCGGTAGCCACGGATCTTCACCTGATGGTCGATCCGCCCGACGTACTCCAGCACGCCGTCGCTGCGCCGGCGTGCCAGGTCGCCGGTGCGGTACAGGCGTTCACCCGCAGCACCGAACGGATGGGGCACGAAGGCTTGCACAGTGCGCAACGGGTCGCTGACGTAGCCACGGCCGACACCGGTACCGGCCACGCACAGCTCGCCCACCGCACCCAGGGGCACCAGCTCCAGGGCTTCGTCCATCAGGTACAACAGGTTGTTGTCGGTGGGCGTGCCGATGGGCAGGTAGCTGCCCCGGGTCGAGGCCAGGTCCACGCGGAAGAAGGCCACGTCGTCGGAGCACTCCGCCGGGCCGTAGGCGTTGACCAGGCCGATCTGTGGATAACGCAGCAGCCACTGGTGCGCCAGCTCCGGTGGCATGGCCTCGCCGGTGGGCAGCATCCAGCGCAGGCCGTCCAGGGCGATGGCATCCTGGGCCAGCATGCCCTGGATCAGCGACGGCACGCTCTCCAGCACGGTGATGCCCTGCTCCTGGACGTGGGCCAGGAGCCCCTGGGGATCATGGGCGATGGTGTTGGGCACGATGTCCACCCGAGCGCCGAACAACGGCGCGGCAAGGAACTGCCAGACCGAGATATCGAAGCTCTGGGAGGCGGTCTGGGCGATCACATCGGCCTCGCTCAGTTGCAGGTACGGCACCTTGCTCAACTGGTTGTTGAGCATGCCGCGCTGCTCCACCATCACGCCCTTGGGCAGGCCGGTGGAACCGGAGGTGTAGATCACGTAGGCGAGGTTGTCCGCACGGCTGTAGCGTCCGGGATTGTCCTCGCGCCCAGCCCCGGCCTGGACTTCTTCCCAGACCAGCAAGCGCGGACGACCGGCGCAGCCGAACTCGTCCAGCAGGGCCTGGGCCTGTTCACGGCAAGCCCGGGTACAGACCAGGATCGGCGTGCGACTGAGCTCGATGATGCGGCCCAGGCGCTGGCCCGGCAGGCCCGGGTCCAGGGGCAGGTAGCCGGCCCCGGCCTTGAAGCTGCCGATGATCATGCCCAACAGCTCCAGGCCACGCTCGGCCAGCAGGGCCACCGGCTGGTCGAAATCCACGCCCTGGGCCACCAGGGCATGGCCCAGGCGGTTGCTGCGCAGGTTCAACTCGGCATAGCTATGGCTCTGTTCCAGGCAGCTGGCGGCGATACGCTGCGGATGCGCGGCCACCTGGGCCTCGAACAACTCCACGTAGCTGCGCTCCAGCGGGTACTGGTGCTGGCTCTGGTTGCAACCGGCCAGCAGGAAATCACGCTCCTCCTCGCCCAGCAACGGCAGCTCGGCCATGTCGCCATTAAAGCCCTGCATCAGCGCCAGCAGCAGGCGCTTGAACTCGCCCAGCATGCGCTCGATGGTCGCCTGCTCGAAGTAGCGCTGGTCATAGGACAGGTGCAGCCCCAGGTCGTCCCCCGGGTAGCAGACGGCCGTGATCGGGAAGTTGGTGTGGGTGCGGCCGGAGTCCGAACTGGCGTTCAGGCTCTGGGCCCGGTCCAGTACCGAGACCTCCACCGGGGCGTTCTCGAACACGAACAGGCTGTCGAACAGCGGCTGGCCCTTGGGCAGCTCGCTGGTTTCCTGGATCGCCACCAGTGGCAGGTACTCGTACTCGCGCAGCTGCATGTTGCTGTCCAGCAACTGGCCCAGCCATTGGCGCACGCTGCAGCGCTGGCCATCCTCGGGCAACTTGACCCGCAGGGCGATGCTGTTGATGAACAGGCCGACGGTGCGTTGCATCTGCGGCATGTCCACCGGGCGCCCGGCCACAGTGACCCCGAACAGCACGTCACGGTCACCGCTCATGCGCCGCAGGACCAGGGCCCAGGCCGCCTGGGCGAAGGTGTTGACGGTCAACTGGTGCTGCTGCGCCAGCTCGCGCAATTGCGCACCGTCCCGTGGATCGAGCCGGGTGTAGCAGTCGCCGACGATCATGCCGCCGCTGTCGCCGGCATGCTCGCGCAGGAACGGCCGGTCGCTGGGGATCGGCGTGGTGCGCTCGAAGCCCGCGAGATTCTGCCGCCACCACTGGCGCGCCTCGGCCAGGCTCTGATGTTGCAGCCAGCCGATGTAGTCGCGGTAGCGCGGCGGTACTGCCAACTGCGCCTCGCGGCCTTCGCCCAGGGCGGTGTAGATCTCGAAGAAGTCGTTCATCAACAACGAGCGGCACCAGGCATCGATGAGGATGTGGTGGTTGCTCATCATGAACCAGTAGCGCGCGGCGCCGACACGGATCAGCCGCAGGTGGAACGGTGCCTGGTTGAGCAGATCGAAACCGGCCTCGCGCTCGGCTTTGTGCAGGGCTTGCAGCCTGGCTTCTTGCTCGACCTCCTGTTCGGCCTCCGGCACATCGCTCCAGTCCAGGTACTCGATGGGGGTGCTGCCCGGCTTGTGGATAACCTGCAGCATGTCCTCGCCCACGTTCCAGCAGAACGAGGCGCGCAGGGCTTCATGCCGGGCCACCACGGCCTGCCAGGCCTGGGCGAAGCGCTCGGGGTCCAGTTCGCTGTTGATGCGGTAGCGGTCCTGCATGTAGTAGAGGCCGGTGCCCGGCTCCAGCAGGGTGTGCAGCAACATGCCTTCCTGCATCGGCGTCAGCGGGTAGACATCCTCGATCTGCGCCGCCGGTACTGGCAGGGCATCGAGCTGGGCCTGGGTCAGGCGCGCCAGGGGGAAGTCCGACGGCGTCAAGCCCCCGGCATCGTCCTTCAGGCAATGGGCGATCAGGCTCTGCAGCTCACCCAGGTAGGCCGCCGCCAGCTCGGCGATCAGCTCGGAGTCGAAGCGCTCGGCACTGTAGGTCCAGCGCAGCACCAGTTCACCGCCGTAGACCTGGCTGTCGATGCTCAGCTCGTTGGGCAGCGGTGCCTCCAGGGCATGGGCCGGGCCGGCTGACTCGTCCAGCGGACGCAGCAGCGCATCGCTACCGAAGCTCTGGTCGAACTGCCCCAGGTAGTTGAAGGTCACCGGCGCCAGCGGCAGCGCCGCCAGGGCCGCTTGGCAGGCGTCATCGGCCAGGTAGCGCAGCACGCCATAGCCCAGGCCCTTGTGCGGCACACCGCGCAATTGCTCCTTGATGGCCTTGATCGAGGCGCCCTGCCCGGCGGCTTCTTCCACCTGCAACGGCGTCAGGCGCAGCGGATAGGCGCTGGTGAACCAGCCCACGGTGCGGGTCAGGTCGATCTCGTCGAACAATGCCTCGCGGCCGTGGCCTTCCAGTTGCACCAGTGCCGAAGGCTGTCCGCTCCAGCGGCACAGCACCCGGGCCAGGGCGGTGAGCAGCAGGTCGTTGACCTGGGTGCGATAGGCCGCCGGGGCCTGTTGCAGCAGTTGACGGGTGCGCTCGGCATCCAGGGTCACGCTGTGGCTGCGGGCATGCTGGTGTTGCTGGCCACCGTCCGGCTGCAACCCTGGCATTTGCGCTGCCGGGCCGGCCAGTTGCTGTTGCCACCAGGCCAGTTCCTCGCGCAGCGACTCACTGCCCGCGTAGGCCTGCAAGCGGCTCGACCAGTCGCGCAGGGCACTGGTCTTGGCCGGCAACTGCACGGCCTGGCCGGCCTCCAGCTGGCGATAGACGTTCTGCAGATCCTCCAGCAGCACCCGCCAGGACACGCCGTCCACCACCAGATGGTGGATGGCCAGCAGCAGCCGTTGCTCACCCTCCGGACCGTCCACCAGCACCGCACGCAGCAGCGGCCCATGCTCCAGGTCGAGGCTGCGCTGGGCATCGGCGAACAAGGTCTCGCAGGTGGTCATGGACGGCACCCGTACCTGCCACAGCAACGGCGCATCGGACAGCGGCAAGTACTCGGCGCGCCATTGTTCGTTGCCCTGGTTGAAGCGCAGGCGCAGGGCGTCGTGTTGTTCCACCACCGCCAGCAGTGCCTGCTCCAGGCGCTGGGCATCCAGGGGCGCCACCGGCTCCAGCAGCAGCGCCTGGTTCCAGTGTTGCGGCTGCGGGATGCGGCTATCGAAGAACCAATGCTGGATCGGGGTCAACGGCGCCTCGCCGCTGAGCAGTCCTTGCTCGGCGCTGATGCGCTGGCTGCGGCTGGCCACCCGCGCCAGGGTTTGCACGGTCTGGTGCTGGAACAGGTCACGCGGGGTGAAATGGATGCCCAACTGGCGCGCACGGCTGACCACCTGGATCGACAGGATCGAATCGCCGCCCAGTTCGAAGAAGTTGTCGTTGAGGCCGACCTGCTGCACGTTCAGCACATCGCACCAGATACGCGCCAGGCTCTGCTCCAGCTCGTTGCTCGGGGCCACGTACTGCTGGCGATTGAGCTCCGGATCCGGCACCGGCAAGGCCCGGCGATCGAGCTTGCCGTTGGCGGTCAGCGGCATGCTGGACAGCAGGATCAGGTGAGTCGGCACCATGTAGTCCGGCAACTGGGTCTTCAATTGCTGCTTGAGGGCTTCGCGCAGATTGGCCTGCGCCACCTCGTTGTGTCCCGCGACCTCGGTCACCAGGTAACCCGCCAGTTGCTTGCCCGATGGCGCATCCAGGGCCAGCACCACCGCTTCGCGTACCGCAGGATGATCCAGCAAGCGGGATTCGATTTCCCCCAGCTCGATACGGAAGCCGCGGATCTTCACCTGATGGTCGACCCGGCCGATGTATTCCACCTGGCCGTCGGCGCACTGGCGCACCAGGTCGCCGGTGCGATACAGGCGACCGCCAGCGCCGCTGAACGGGTCGGCGACGAAACGCTCGGCACTGAGGCCCGGGCGACGATGGTAGCCCTGGGCCAGGCCCGCGCCGCCGACATACAACTCACCGGTCGCGCCTTGGGGCACCAGCGCCAGGTCGGCATCGAGGATATAGGCCACCCGCGCGCCGACGATGCTGCCGATGGGCACGCTGGCCACGCCTTCGGCCAACTGCTCCGGCGCCAGGCTGGCCAATGGCATGACCACGGTTTCGGTCGGACCGTAGGCATTGAAGAACAGGCTCGGCTGGAAGGCCGCGCGAATGCGTTGCAGGTGCTCGCCGGTCAAAGCTTCGCCACCGGTAATGCACATGCGTACCGCCAGGGTTTGCTGCTGGGTCGCCAGGTGCTGGGCCAGTTGGCTGCCATAGCTGGGGGTGAAGCCCAGGATGCTGACCCGATGCTGGCGGATCAGCTGGCAGATTTCCTCGGCGTCCCACTGGCCCTGGGCCCGCAACACTACCTGGGCACCGCTGAGCAGCGGCACCAGCAAGCGCTCGGTAGCGGCATCGAAATTGATGGAATAGAAGTGCAGTTCGCAATCGTCGGCACGCATGCCGAACCGGCGGATCACCGCCTGGCAATGCATGGCAATTTCCCCATGGGACACCACCACGCCCTTGGGCAGGCCGGTGGAACCGGAGGTGTAGATCAGGTAGGCCTGGTGTTGCGGCAGGCTGACCAAGGGCAATTCGCTGGCCGGGTAGTCGGCCAGCAGCGCGCCGTCCTCCTCCAGGCACCAGCGCGCCACGCCTGCCGGCAGTTCGCCGAGGGCCTGGAACATCCGCGCATCGCTGAGCAGCAGGCCGATGCCGCTGTCCTCGATTATGTAGTGCAGGCGATCCAGGGGGTATTCCGGGTCCAGCGGCACATAGGCGCCGCCGGCCTTGAGGATCGCCAGCAGGCCGATCACCATCTCCAGCGAGCGCTCCAGCGCCAGGCCGACCCGCACCTGCGGGCCCACCCCACGTTCGCGGAGCATCCAGGCCAGGCGATTGGCGCGGCTGTCCAGCTCGCTGTAGCTCAGGGTCTGGCCGGCGAAGGTCAGTGCCGGGGCATCCTGGCGTGCCCGCGCCTGCTGGCTGAACAACTGCTGGATGCATTGGTCCAGGCGCTGCTCGCCGGCTTCGCTATCCAGGCTATCGAGCAGCTGACGCTGCTCGTCCGGCTGCAGCAATGGCAGTTCACACAGACGCTGCGTCGGGTCGCCCAGCAACGCCTCCAGCAGGTTGCGCCAGTGGGCAGCCATGCGCGCGATGCGCGGCTCGTCGAACAGGTCAGTGCTGTAGGTCAGGCAGCAGCCCAGGCGCTGATCCAGGTCGGTGACTTCCAGGTTGAGGTCGAACTTGGTGGCCCGGGCATCGTTGACCAGGTACTCCACGGTCATGCCCGCCAGTTGCCGGCTCTGCTGGAACTCCCAGCGCTGGACGTTGCACATCACCTGGAACAGCGGGTTGTAGGCGGCGCTGCGCGGTGGTTGCAGGGCTTCCACCAGATGGTCGAACGGCAGGTCCTGGTGGGACTGGCCCTCGATCACCGTCTGGCGTACCTGCTCCAGCAACTGGCCGACGCTCATCTGTCCATCCAGCTGGCAGCGCAGCACCTGGGTATTGAGGAAGGCGCCGATCAGGCCTTCGCTTTCCGGGCGGATGCGGTTGGCCACTGGCGCGCCGATGCGCAGGTCGGTCTGGCCGCTGTAGCGATACAGCAGCACCGACAGGGCGGCGGTCATGGTCATGAACAGGGTCAGGCCGTGCTCGGCATTGAAGGCCCGGACCCGGGCCGCCAGTGCGTCGCCAAGGTCGAAGCGATAGAGCTCGCCCTGGTGGCTCTGCACCGCCGGCCGTGGCCGGTCGCTGGGCAGCTCCAGCAATGGATGCTCACGGCCCAGTTGTTCTGTCCAGTAGTCCAGCTGGCGCTGGCGCTCGCCGGATTCCAGCCATTGGCGCTGCCACACGCTGTAGTCCAGGTACTGCACCGGCAGCGGTTCCAGGGGCGAATCGCGATCGTCGAGGAAGGCTTCGTACAGCGCTCCCAACTCACGGGCGAAGATGTCCATGGCCCAGCCTTCGGTCACGATGTGGTGCAGGGTCAGGACGAAGTAGTGTTCCTGATCGCCGGCCTTGACCAGGCAGGCCCGCAGCAAAGGGCCGGTTTCCAGGTCGAAGGGCTGGTGCGCCTCGCTGTCCGCCAGCTGCTGCAGGCGCTGTTGCCGCGCCTCGGGGGCCAGGGCCGAGAAATCCTTCCAGGCCATGCGCAGGCCGGTATCGGCATGCACCTGCTGGCGGGCCACGCCGTTGACGCTGGGGAAGGTGGTGCGCAGGGTTTCGTGGCGCAGGATCAGCGCTTGCAAGGCCGCCTCGAAACGCCCGACATCCAGCACACCGCTCAGCCGCGCCATACCGCCGACGTTATAGGCCGGGCTGTCCGGCTCCATCTGCCAGAGGAACCACATGCGCTGCTGGGAATAGGACAGCGGCACCGGTTGGCTGCGATCGACCTGGGCGATCGGCGGCTGCTGGTTGTGCGCCCCGGTCTCCTGGATCAGTCGCACTTGTTCGGCAAAGGCCCCCAGCTCGCTGGCTTCGAACAGCACGCGCAGGGGCAACTCCACGTCGCAGGCCTGGCGAGTGCGGGAAATGATCTGGGTGGCCAGCAACGAATGGCCGCCCAGGGCGAAGAAATCGTCCGTCAGGCCGATGCGCGGCTGGCCCAGCACCTCGCGCCAGATAGCCGCGATCTGCTGCTCCAGCTCGGTGCCGGGCTCCACATGCTCGCGCACCTGCCATTGCGGCTCGGGCAGTGCCCGACGATCCAGCTTGCCACTGGGGCTCAGGGGCATGGACTCAAGGCGCACCAGCTGCGCCGGTACCATGTATTCGGGCAGCTCGGCGGCCAGGGCGGTTTTCAGGCGCGCGCTCTGCTGTTGTTCATCTTCTTCGTCGGCATGGGCCGTGTAGTAGCCGATCAACTGCGCGCCGGCCTGGGTTTCGCGCACCAGCACCGCGGCCTGGGCCACGCCGTCCTGGGCGAGCAGGCGCGCTTCGATCTCCTGGGGCTCGACCCGGAAGCCCCGCAGCTTGACCTGCTGGTCGAGGCGACCGAGGTATTCCAGCACCCCATCGGCGCACCAGCGCACCCGGTCACCGGTGCGGTACAGGCGCGCGCCCTCCTCGCTCAACGGGTCCACCACAAAGCGTTCGGCAGTCAGGGCCGCACGCCCCAGGTAACCCCGGGCCAGGCCCTGGCCGCTGATGCACAGCTCGCCGGGCACTCCAGCCGGCAGCACGTTGAGTTCGGCGTCCAGCACACGGCAGATCACATTCCCCAAGGGACGACCGATGGGCGAACGCTCGCCGTCAGCCTTCGCGCAGCGCCAGTGGGTGACGTTGATCGCGGTTTCGGTCGGGCCATAGCGGTTGTGCAGTTGCACGCCCGGCAGTTGCTCCAGCAGGCGGTTGCGCAACTCGGCGGGCAAGGCTTCGCCACCGGAGAATACCCGGCGCAGGCTATGGCAGCGGGCGCTGAGCGGCTCGTCGACGAACAGCTGCAACAGCGGTGGGACGAAGTGCAGCGTGGTCACGCCGTGCTCCTGCACCAGCTGGGCGATACGGTGCGGATCGCGATGCTCGCCGGGAGCGGCAATGAGCAAGCGGCAGCCGGTGATCAGCGGCCAGAAGCATTCCCATACCGATACGTCGAAGCTGATCGGGGCTTTTTGCATCAGCACGTCATCAGCCTGCAACTGGTAGCTGTCCTGCATCCATTGCAGGCGCTCCATCAGCGCGGCGTGGGTGTTGCCGACGCCCTTGGGTTGGCCGGTGGAACCGGAGGTGTAGATCACATAGGCCAGGTTGTCGCCATGCAGGTGCAGGCCCGGGGCCTGGCTCGGCCAGTTGTCGAGCTTGAGGCTGTCCATGGCGATGGCGCTGACACCAGCAGTGACCGGCATGCGCTCGAGCAGGTGGGTCTGGGTCAGCAGCAGCTCGACACCGCTGTCGCCGAGCATGTAGGCCAGGCGCTCGGCGGGGTAGTCCGGGTCCAGGGGTACATAGGCGCCGCCGGCCTTGACGATGGCCAGCAGGCCGATCAGCAGTTGCGACGAACGCTCGGCGGCGATGGCCACGCACACGTCGGGGCCGACGCCCTTGTCCCGCAGGTAGTGGGCCAGGCGGTTGGCCTGGGTATGCAGCTCGGCAAAACTCAACTGGCCACCCTCCCACACCAGCGCGGTGCGTTCCGGGGTCAGCTGCCATTGTTCATGCAGCCGTTCCGGCAGCCAGCGCTCGGCCGGCGCACAGGGGGCCACGCTCCACTGTTGCAGCTGCTCGGCCTGTGCCTGGCTCAAGAGCGGCAGGTCGCCCAGGGCCGCCTCAGGTTGCTGGCAGGCGTGTTCCAACAGGCTGATGAAGTGTCCGGCCAGGCGCTCGATGGTCGCCGCTTCGAACAGCTCGTCGGCATAGTCGAAGGCCAGGCTCAGGCGTCCGTTGCGATCTTCCTCGGTGTGCAGTTGCAGGTCGAACTTGGCTTCGCGGCTGTGCCACGGCAGCTCTTCGGCCAGCAACCCGGGCAGGCGACGCAGGGCACTGAGGTCGCGTTGCTGGTGGTTGAACATGACCTGGAACAGGCCTTGCTCGCGGGCCTCGGGGAAGGCTTCCAGCAGTTGTTCGAACGGCAGGTCCTGGTTGGCCTGGGCGCCCAGGGCAGCCTGGCGAACCTGTTGCAGCAACTCGGCGAAGGACTGGCGCCCATGCAACTGGCCGCGCAAGACCTGGGTGTTGATGAAGAAGCCCAGCAGGCCCTGGGTTTCCAGGCGCGGGCGGTTGGCATTGGGCACCCCGACGCGGATATCGCCCTGGCCGGTGTAGCGGTACAGCAGGGTCTGGAAGGCTGCCAGCAGCAGCATGAATGGCGTCACCTGCTGGGCCTGGGCCGCCTGGCGCACGGCCTCGCTGAGGCTCGCGCTCAAGCGCTGGCCGTGGCGCGCGGCGCTGTGCCGGACCTGGGCCGAGCGTGGATGATCGGTGGCCAGGCTCAGGGCTGGGGCTTCATCGGCCAGCTGCTGCTTCCAGTAATCCAGCTGGCGCTGGCCTTCGCCCTGGGCCAGCCATTGGCGCTGCCAACTGCCATAGTCGGCGTATTGCAGGGCCAGTGGCGCCAGCTCCAGGGCCTGGCCTTGGGCGAAGGCCGCATACAGGCGCGAGAACTCGTCGATCAGCAGGTTCAGCGACCAGCCGTCGGCAATGATGTGGTGCAGGGTCAGCAACAGTTGATGTTCTTCATCATCCAGGCGCACCAGGGTCGCCCAGTACAGGGGCCCCTTCTCCAGGTCGAACTGGGTGTGGGCCTCATCCTCGCGGATCTGCCGGGCCCGGGCTTCGCGTTCGGCCGGTGGCAAGTCGCTGATATCGATCAGTTGCAGGTTGAATTCGCAGGGCTCATCCACTTGTTGCAGGGCTTGGCCATCCCGCTCGAAGAAACGCGTGCGCAGGGCTTCGTGGCGCTGGAGCAGTTGCTGGAAGCTGGCGCGCAGGGCGTCCTCGTCCAGTTCGCCACGCAAGCGCAGGCCACCGGGAATGTTGTAGGCGCTGCTGCATGGGTCCAGCTGCCAGGTGATCCACAGGCGGTTCTGGGCCAGGGATTGCGGCAACGGCTGCTGGCGCGACAGGGCGTTGATCGCACCCTGGGCAGTGCCACCGTCCTGCTGCAAGCGCGCGACCTGGGCACTGAACGCCGTCAGGGTCGGGGCCTCGAACAACAGGCGCAGCCCCAGTTCCAGGCCCAGCTCCTGGCTCAGGCGGGCCATGACCTGGGTGGCGGCGATGGAGTTGCCGCCCAGCAGGAAGAAGTGATCGTCGGCAGCCACCGCAGCGCATTGCAATTGCTCCTGCCAGATACGCCCGATCAGGGCCTGCAACTCATTGCCTGGAGCTTCGCCGGTGGCGTCCTGGCTCGGCGTCGAGGCATCCGGGAACAGCGCGTAGTAGTCCAGGCTGCCATCGGCCAGGCGGGTACGGCAGGCCGAGCGTTGCAGCTTGCCGCTGGAAGTCTTGGGCAAGGCCCCGGGGTTGAGCAGTACCACCACGCTGGGCGCTTCCTGGCAGGCCTCGGCGACCGCCTGGCGAATGGCCTTGATCAGCGCCTCGGGCGGCAGGATCTTCTGCACGCTGCGGCTGATTTCCGCGGCGATGCCAATGCCTTCCTGGCCCTGGTCGGTGACGGCGAAGGCCGCCACCCGGCCTTTGCGCACCACTTCCACTTCGCGCTCGATGGTCTTCTCGATGTCCTGGGGATACAGGTTGTGCCCACGCACGATCAGCAGGTCCTTCAGGCGCCCGGTGATGTACAGCTGGCCATCGCGCATGAAACCCAGGTCGCCGGTGCGCAACCAGGTACGGCCGGCGTGCTGGACGAAGGTCTTGGCGGTCGCTTCGGGATTGCGCCAGTAGCCATGGGCGATGCTCGGTCCGGCGGCCCAGACCTCGCCGATGCGATTGTCCGGCAGCTCGTGAAGCTGCTGCGGATCCATCAACAGCACCGCGTGTTCCGGCTGGCTGAAGCCGCAGCTCATCATCGCGCTGCCCTGCCCCGGTTCGGCACGGTTCTGCGCCAGGGCCTGCTCGTCCAGGTGCAAGGCCGGGATGCCCTGGCCGCGCACGCCACCGGCGACGAACAGTGTGGCTTCGGCCAGGCCATAGGACGCCAGGAAGTTATCGGCACTGAAACCGCAGGCACCGAACTTCTCGGCAAAGCGCTCCAGGGTGTCCAGGCGGATCGGCTCCGAACCGGAATAGGCCACGCGCCAGCCGCTCAGGTCGAGGCGCTCCAGGGCCGACTCACTGACCCGTTCGCTGCACAGGCGGTAGGCGAAGTCCGGGCCGCCACTGATGGTGCCGCCGTATTCGCTGATGGCTTCCAGCCAACGCAGGGGCCGGGCCAGGAAGTAGGCCGGGGACATGAGCACGCAGGGCACGCCACTGAAGATCGGTTGCAGCAGACCGCCGATCAGGCCCATGTCGTGGTACAGCGGCAACCAGCTGACGATCACGTCGTCCGGATTGAGGTCGATGCCGAAGCCACGGCGGATCAGCATCTCGTTGGCCACCAGGTTGCCGTGGCTGACTTGCACGCCCTTGGGCAAGGCCGTGGAGCCGGAGGTGTATTGCAAGAAGGCGATGTCATCGTCCGCCAGCTCGACGCTCTGCCAGCCCTCGGCCAGGGCGCTGTCCAGGGTATCGACGCACAACAGTTGCGGTGCACCCTCGGCCTTGAGCTCGTCCATTTGCAACAGCGCCTCACGCAGCCCGGCGCTGGTCAGCAGCAGCCGTGGCTCGGCGTCGGCCATGATCGAGATCAGCCGTTCCTGGTGATGGCGCCGGGCCGACTCTGGCGGGTAGGCCGGCACCGCGATCACCCCGGCATACAGGCAGCCGAAAAACGCCGCGACGTAGTCCGGGCCACTGGGGAACAGCAGCACCGCCCGGTCGCCGAACTCGGCATTGGCCTGCAAGGCCGCGGCGATGGTGCGCGCCCGCAGGTCCAGGTCCCGGTAGCTGAGGACCACGCTCTGCTCCTGTTCTTCGGCGAGAAAGCGCAGCGCCACTTGATCAGGGGCCAGGACCGCCCGGCGTTGAAGGGCTTGGGCCAGGGTGCTGGGGAGTTCGAACGCGTCCGTCATGGGGTTTCCTGCCAGGATTGTGCATGCAATGGAGATCGGGCCCTGCGCTGCCGTGCCCTGTTGACCATCGACGGATCGAAAGGTCATGCGTGGGCCGCGGGCATTCGGAGGGCGCCGTGGCCGGGTCTGCTACCCGGAATCTTTCTCCAATGGGAACGTATGACGCCTGAAAATAATTAGCTGCTGGCGCCGTTTGCCGGCGGGCGTCTGCCCCGGGGCTTGCACGGCTTCGTCGCGCGCTGTCACCAAACGGGAACAGACCCTGCGGCATGCTGCCTGGCAAGCCCTGCTCAGGACCGCCAATGCGCGCCCGTTCGCAATCTGTAAATCAGGAGAGCATTAGTTCTTTTTCTCAATTGACAATCATTATCATTCAGCCTAATTTGTCGCTCGATGTGTAGGACGAATCTGACCCCGCAGTAGTCCCACTACCCTCTTTGCAACAAGGTGATTTCCATGACGGAACAAGTATCCACAAGCAGGTGCGATTCACCGTTACTCCAGGCTTTTGTCGATAACCGCCTGATCCTGGTCAAGATTGCAGCACGCATCACCGGCTGCCGGTCCAGGGCCGAGGACGTCGTCCAGGACGCTTTCTTCCGGCTGCAATCGGCACCGCAGATCACCTCATCGTTCAAGGCCCAGCTCAGCTATCTGTTCCAGATCGTGCGCAACCTGGCCATCGATCACTATCGCAAGCAGGCGCTGGAGCAGAAGTACTCGGGCACCGAAGAGGAAGGCTTGAACGTCGTCGTCCATGGCGCCTCACCTGAAACTTCCCACATGAACTTCTCCACCTTGGAAAACATTGCCGAAGCATTGACCGAGCTGCCCTCGCGCACTCGCTATGCCTTCGAGATGTATCGCTTGCATGGTGTCCCACAGAAAGATATCGCCAAGGAACTGGGCGTTTCGCCGACCCTGGTGAACTTCATGATTCGCGATGCCCTGGTGCATTGCCGCAAAGTCTCGGGCAACCGCCCCGACACCTTCGCCCGTCGCTGACCCGCGACCGGTGCCGGGCCGTGGCGCCCAGCACCAGAACCGCTCGGGCTCAGCTCTCGAGCAGGCCGCTCCGGCCCAGGACCAGCAACGCCGCACGCTTGTGCAACAGATCGAATTCCTGCTGGCAATACCGACAACGGTCATGCCCGGCACACGCTGGCTCGTGGTTGGGAACCGGGGGGCGCTCGCAACCCGGTGGGTCCAGGTACAAGGCATGCACCTGGGCCGACAGCCAGAACGCCAGGCGGTCCTGGCGGGCCGCCTCCATGGCCTGCGCATCCACGGCCCCGGACTCCTGCCCCTCGACATGCAATGCCTGGAACAGCATCCGCCGTGCGGCAATCTCGTCGATGCCCAGCATGACGCCAGTGCCTGGGGATTCAACGCTCAGCGGATTCACAAGGGCCATGGCAAGGTCACCGTCGAATGGGCATTCAAGCAAGTGACGTGGGTCGCCAGGAAAAATTTAGCCCGCCGTGAACCGGGCCGGAAACGGGCTCAAGCGTGGGGAACGGGCGTGACCACGATGCGATAAGGCTCGAAGATCTTCAGCATCTGGCCGTTGTCCCGCAACCTTTGCAACAACCCGGCGAAATCCGGGGCGCTGATGGGCGCCTTGGGCCGGATCAGGCTGTAGTGGTGGTAGACCTGGTCGATGCGCTCGGAGACCAGCAGGCGATCGGTACTGTCGACGTTGCGGGCCAGGAAGTCGCTGAGGTAGGAACGCGTCACCAGGGCGATATCCGCCCTGCCGCGCAAGACCATCAGCAAATTGCTGTCATGGGAATAGGTCAGCGTGGCGTTGAAGGTATCGGCCAGGTAGCGGGTATCGGCATTGAACTGGGCGAAGGCGTAGTGATAACCGCTGAACAGGGCCAGGCGCTTGCCCGCAAGGTCGGCGAAGTATTCCTGGCCGCGCCCGGGCTGGCGCTGGGCGACGAAGATCTCCGCATCCTCGAGCCCCATGTCGACGCTGGTGTGTTCGATGTCCTGCCAGCCCCAGGCGGGGTTCTCGAAGATCGCCATGTCCACCCGCCCCTGTTCGAAATCGCGAAAGCGCCGGGGAATCGAAGTGGGCACCAGGACGAACTGGTAATCGCTTTGGGACTGGTTCAGCGCCTCTACCAGTTGCGGCAGCAGGCCAGTGTCGGCCCCGGTTTCAGGGCGTACGGTGTAAGGAGGGAAATGGGCCGCCGCGACCCGCACCAGTTGCGCCGAGGAGGCCGGAGCGACCCAAAGTGTTGCCAGAGCCAGCAAAAGCATTCGCAAGGCTGGCCGCAAAGGCAGGGACATCAAGGCAACACACCTCGGGCAAGAGAATGGGAATGCCGTAAAGCTAGGCGTTTTCGGACGCTTCGACAATCTGGCAAGCGATAATTAATCGGCGTTTCAGTGATCCTTCAGTACCAGCAGCAAGGCCTCTTGCGCCAACTGTTCCAGGGTCATGCTGCCCTCGGCGCGAAACCAGGTGGTGGTCCAGGACAGGGCGCCGGTGAGAAAGCGCCGGGTGATGAACACAT
Organism: Pseudomonas sp. B6(2017); assembly: GCF_002112765.1. Lineage (NCBI taxonomy): Bacteria > Pseudomonadati > Pseudomonadota > Gammaproteobacteria > Pseudomonadales > Pseudomonadaceae > Pseudomonas > Pseudomonas sp. B6(2017). Next base: position 46,949 of record NZ_NEIQ01000007.1, read on the forward strand.
CGCCCCTGATGAAACCGGCTTCCTTGGCCTCGCCCAGCACTTGCAGCCAGATCTGCTCGTAGATATCGCGCAGGGCCAGGACCGCCGCCTGGCCCTCGGCCGATAGCGAGCGCCATTCGTAGACCAGCACCGCCATGGCCTCGCCGCTACCGCCCATGATCGACTGCAGTTCGCAGCGGATCAGCGCCAGCACCCGCTCACGCACGCTGCCGGCCTCGGCCAGCTCGGCGCGCATCAATGCGGTGTTGTAGTGGATGGTCTCCTGCATCACCGCCCGCAGGATGTCGTCCTTGCTCTTGAAGTGGTGGAAGATGCTGCCGGACTGAATCCCCACCGCGCCGGCCAGGTCGCGCACGGTGGTGCGTTCATAGCCCTTGTTGCGAAACAGATGCGCAGCCGTGCGCAACAGCTTGCCCCGGGCGCTCTCGGGATCGGTCACTTGCCCGCTGGCGATCAGCTCGCGCACCACCTGCAAGGCTTTTTGCTCGTCCACCGGTGTTCTCCTACTTCACTTCATCGATCACTCTGGCGCCGCGCCCTGACAGGCCGTTGAAAAACTACCTGCGTTGCCATCGCTGCGTTAAAAACAGGCTGGTGCGCCAGCCCGGTCAAAATGCTCATTTACCACTCGTAAACTGCGCTTTTTCGGCTGTTTTTACCTTGCGCTGGCTGCCTCGCCGACGTTTTCAACGGCCTGCTAAAAGCGGGCACGGCGCGCGCAATTTAAGCTCCCTACCGCCCCCAAGCAAGCGCTTGGGTAGAAGAATAGCCCAGGGCATTTACAAACCAAGCGCTTGCTTGGTAGCCTCCGTGCAGTTCTTTTCTCGAGAGCCTCGCCATGACCAAGACCGTACGAATCGGCTGTGCCAGCGCCTTCTGGGGCGACACCAGCAGCGCCGCCACGCAACTGGTGCAAGGCGCCAGCCTGGACTACCTGGTATTCGACTACCTGGCCGAGATCACCCTGTCGATCATGGCCGGGGCCCGCATGAAGGACCCGGCGGCGGGCTACGCCACGGACTTCGTCGAAGTGCTCACCCCGCTGCTGGGCTCGATCCACGCCCAGAACATCCGCGTCATCAGCAATGCCGGCGGGGTCAATCCCCAGGCCTGTGCCGACGCCCTGCGCGCCGCCTGCGCCAAGGCCGGGGTGCCGCTGAAGGTCGCCGTGCTGCTGGGCGACGACCTGCAACCACAGTCCAGGGAGCTGGCCAGCGCCGCAATCGTGGAAATGTTCACCGGCGCCCCACTGCCGCCCATGTGCGTATCCACCAACGCCTACCTCGGCGCCCCGGGAATAGTCGCCGCCCTGGAACTGGGAGCGGACATCGTCATCACCGGGCGCGGGGTCGACAGCGCCGTGGTCAGCGCCGCCCTGGTGCATGAGTTCGCCTGGTCCTGGCATGACTACGACCGCCTGGCCCAGGCCGCCCTGGCCGGGCACATCATCGAGTGCGGCGCGCAGTGCACCGGTGGCAACTTCACCGACTGGCGCGACGTGCCGGACTACGAGCACATAGGCTTCCCCGTGGTGGAGGTCCAGGCCGACGGCCGTTTCGTGGTGAGCAAGGCACCGGGGACCGGCGGCCTGGTCAGCCCGCTGACGGTGGGCGAGCAACTGCTGTATGAGATCGGCAACCCCCAGGCCTACCTGCTGCCGGACGTGACCTGCGATTTTTCCCAGGTCCAACTGCAGCGAAAGGCCCCCGACGAAGTCAGCGTCCAGGGCGCCCGGGGCATGCCTCCCAGCCATCAATACAAGGTCAGCGCCACCTACCCGGACGGTTTCCGCTGCACCGCCAGTTGCCTGCTGGCCGGCATCGATGCGGTGGCCAAGGCCCGTCGGGTGAGCCAGGCGATCATCGACAAGACCAGCGAGATGTTCAGCCAGCGTGGCTGGCCCCCCTACAGCGAAGTGAACATCGAACTGCTGGGCAGCGAGGCTACCTACGGCCCCCACGGCCAGCGCCAGGACAGCCGCGAAGTGGTGATCAAGCTGGCCGTGCGCCATCCGAACAAGGCGGCCCTGGTGCTGTTCTCCCGGGAGATCGCCCAGGCCGCCACCGGCATGGCCCCGGGACTGACCGGCATCGTCGGCGGACGGCCGACGGTGTACCCGGTGATCCGCCTGTTCTCATTCTTGCTGGACAAGGACCGCTGCCACCTGGAAATCGACTTCGCCGACCAGCGCCATGCCTGCTCCCTGCCTGGGCCCGACCCGCTGGACCCAGGCGCCCTGCCCGTTCCCCACCCGCTGCCCAAGCCCCAGGGCCAGGCCGATGCCAGCGTGCCCCTGGTCAAGCTGGCGGTGGCCCGCTCCGGCGACAAGGGCAACCACAGCAACATCGGGGTCATGGCCCGCCACCCCGACTACCTGCCGTGGATCGCCGAGGCCCTGGCCCCGGAAGTCCTGGTGGACTGGATGAGCCATGTGCTGGACCCGGTCCATGGCCGGGTCCAGCGCTGGTACCTGCCGGGCACCCACAGCCTCAACTTCCTCCTGGAAAACGCCCTGGGCGGCGGTGGCGTCGCCAGCTTGCGCATCGACCCCCAGGGCAAGGCCTTCGCCCAGCAACTGCTGGAAATCCAGATCCCGGTGCCCCAGCGCATCGCCGACGCCGTCAATTAAGGAGCTGCCGTGGTGTACGACTCGATCTTCAAAGCGCAATTGTTTGCCGGCCAGACCATCCTCGTCACCGGCGGCGGCAGTGGCATCGGCCGTTGCACCGCCCATGAACTGGCAGCCCTGGGTGCCCGGGTGCTGCTGGTGGGGCGCAAGGCGGAAAAACTCCAGCAGGTCGCCGGCGAGATCGCCGAGGACGGTGGGCTGGTGGATTGGCAAGCCTGCGATATCCGCGACGAGGAGGCGGTCAAGGCCCTGGTCGGTGAGCTGATCGAGCGCTTTGGCCCGATCCATGGCCTGGTGAACAACGCCGGCGGCCAGTACCCGGCGCCCCTGGCCTCGATCAACCAGAAGGGCTTCGAGACTGTGCTGCGCACCAACCTGGTGGGTGGTTTCCTCATGGCCCGGGAAGTGTTCAACCAGTCCATGAGCAAGCACGGCGGCAGCATCGTCAACATGCTCGCCGACATGTGGGGCGGCATGCCCGGCATGGGCCATTCCGGCGCTGCGCGCTCGGGGATGGACAACTTCACCAAGACCGCCGCCTACGAATGGGGCCATGCCGGGGTCCGGGTCAACGCCGTGGCCCCGGGCTGGATCGCCTCCAGCGGCATGGACACCTACGAAGGCGCCTTCAAGGCGGTGATCCCCACCCTGCGCGAGCATGTGCCGCTCAAGCGCATCGGCAGCGAATCGGAAGTCAGCGCGGCCATCGTGTTCCTGCTCAGCCCCGGCGCGGCCTTCATCAGCGGCAGCACCTTGCGCATCGACGGCGCCGCCAGCCTCGGCAGCCGCGCCTGGCCCCTGGGCAAGGCGCGCAACAGCCACTCGTACAACGGTTTTCATCGGGCCTACCTGCCCGATGTGCTCAAGGACGGGGAATAAGCCATGCCGGTGATCCAATCCCAACTCGATCCACACAGCGCGCAATTCACCCAGAACCAAACGGCCATGCTGGCCGGCCTGCAACAGTTGCGCGATATCCAGCAACACCAGTTGGACAAGGCCGCCGAGGCCAAGGCCAAGTTCGAACAACGCGGGCAGTTGCTGCCCCGGGAACGCCTCAACCTGCTGCTGGATCCGGGCGCGCCGTTCCTCGAACTGGCCGGCTTGGCCGGCTACAAGCTGCACGACGACAAGGACGGCAGCCAGGCCGGCGGCGGCCTGATCGCCGGCATCGGCTACGTCTGCGGGGTGCGCGTGCTGGTGGCGGCCAACAACAGCGCGATCAAGGGCGGCACCATTTCCCCCAGCGGCCTGTACAAGTCCCTGCGCCTGCAACAGATCGCCATGGAAAACAAACTGCCGGTGGTGACCCTGGCCGAAAGCGGCGGCGCCAACCTCAACTACGCGGCGCAGATCTTCGTCGAGGGCGCACGCAGCTTCGCCAACCAGGCGCGGATGTCGGCCATGGGCCTGCCGCAGATCACCGTGGTGCATGGCTCGGCCACCGCCGGCGGTGCCTACCAGCCCGGGTTGTCGGACTACGTGGTGGTGGTGCGCGGCAAGGCCAAGCTGTTTCTCGCCGGGCCGCCCTTGCTCAAGGCCGCCACCGGCGAGGTGGCCACCGACGAACAGCTCGGCGGTGCCGAAATGCACGCCCAAGTTGCCGGTACCGCCGAGTACCTGGCGGAAAACGATGCCGACGGCATCCGCATCGTTCGCGAGATCGTCAGCCTGTTGCCCTGGAATGCCCAACTGCCGGCACCGCCGCCCAGGACCTGGAGCGAACCGCTGTATCCGATAGAGGAACTGCTGGGGCTGGTTCCCGACGACCCGAAGAAACCCTACGACGCCCGGGAAATCGTCGCACGCCTGGCCGACGGCTCGCAGTTCCTGGAATTCAAGGGCGAGTTCGATGCCCAGACGCTCTGCGGCCACCTGCAGATCCAGGGCCGGGCCTGCGGCTTCATCGGCAACAACGGCCCGATCACCCCCCAGGGCGCGAGCAAGGCCGCGCAGTTCATCCAGCTTTGCGACCAGAGCCAGACCCCGCTGCTGTTCTTCCACAACACCACAGGCTTCATGGTCGGCACCGAGTCCGAACAGCAAGGGGTGATCAAGCACGGCTCGAAGCTGATCCAGGCGGTGACCAACGCCCGGGTGCCGAAGCTGACCATCGTGGTCGGCGGCTCCTACGGTGCCGGCAACTATGCGATGTGCGGCCGCGGCCTGGACCCGCGTTTCATCTTCGCCTGGCCCAATAGCCGTACTGCGGTGATGGGTGGTGCCCAGGCCGGCAAGGTGCTGCGCATCGTCACCGAGGCCAAGCACGCCAAGAACGGCCAGGAGGCCGACCCGAAGATGCTCGACATGCTGGAGCAGGTCACCGCGCAGAAGCTCGACAGCCAGTCCACCGCACTGTACGGCAGCGCCAACCTGTGGGACGACGGCCTGATCGACCCGCGTGACACGCGCACCTTGCTGGGCCTGCTGCTGGACATCTGCCATGAAGCCCAGGTGCGCCCGCTGCAACCCAACAGCTTTGGCGTGGCGCGGTTCTGATCGCGCAGCACGGCCCGCAGGTAGCGGGACAAAAAGATCCGCTGGTGACGTCACTCAACTTGAGAAGGACAACAACAATGATCTTCACCCAGGAACACGAAGAACTGCGGCGCACGGTGCGCAACTTTGTCGAGCGCGAGATCAACCCCCATGTCGATGAATGGGAAGAAGCCGGGCGCTTTCCCATCCACGAGATTTTCCGCAAGGCCGGCGAGCTGGGCCTGCTGGGCATCTCCAAACCGGAGAAGTTCGGCGGCATGGGCCTGGACTACAGCTACTCGATCGTCGCCGCCGAAGAGTTCGGCACCATCCGCTGCGGCGGCATTCCCATGTCCATCGGCGTGCAGACCGACATGTGCACCCCGGCCCTGGCGCGCTTCGGCTCCGATGAACTGCGCGACGAATTCCTGCGCCCGGCCATCAGCGGCGAGCAGGTGGGCTGCATCGGCGTTTCCGAGGTCGGGGCCGGCTCCGATGTGGCCGGGCTCAAGACCCACGCCCGCAAGGACGGCGATGACTACGTGATCAACGGCAGCAAGATGTGGATCACCAACTCCCCCAGCGCCGACTTCATCTGCCTGCTGGCCAATACCTCGGACGACAAGCCCCATGTCAACAAGTCGCTGATCATGGTGCCGATGGACACCCCTGGCATCAGCCTCAGCCCGAACCTGGACAAGCTCGGCATGCGCAGCTCGGAAACCGCCCAGGTGTTCTTCGACAACGTGCGGGTGCCCCAGCGTAACCGCATCGGCCACGAAGGCGCCGGGTTCATGATGCAGATGCTGCAATTCCAGGAAGAACGGCTGTTCGGCGCGGCGAACATGATCAAGGGCCTGGAGTACTGCATCGACAGCACCATCGAGTACTGCAAGGAGCGCAAGACCTTCGGCAACCCGCTGATCGACAACCAGGTGATCCACTTCCGCCTGGCCGAGCTGTCCACCGAGATCGAGTGCCTGCGAGCCCTGGTGTACCAGGCCACCGAACAGTACGTGCGTGGCCAGGACGTGACCCGCCTGGCCTCCATGGCCAAGCTCAAGGCCGGGCGCCTGGGCCGCGAGGTCAGCGACAGCTGCCTGCAGTATTGGGGCGGCATGGGCTTCATGTGGGACAACCCGGTGGCCCGGGCCTATCGCGATGTGCGCCTGGTGTCCATCGGCGGTGGTGCCGACGAGATCATGCTGGGGATCATCTGCAAACTCATGGGCATCCTGCCCGGGAAGAAGAAATGAGCCTGTTGCCGAGTTGCCAGACACTGTTGCTGGAATCCCGCGACGGCGTGCTGTTCATCACCCTCAACCGCCCCGAGTGCCGCAACGCCATGAGCCTTGAGATGGTGGCGGAATTGCGCGCGGTGCTGGCCGCCGTGAACGAGCGCCGCAGCATCCGGGCCCTGGTGCTGCAGGGCGCTGGCGGACACTTCTGCGCCGGTGGCGACCTCAAGGACATGGCCGGCGCCCGGGCCCGGGGCAATGCGGCCTACCGTGAATTGAACCGGGCCTTCGGTGCGTTGCTGGAAGAGGCGCAGAAAGTCCCCCAGGTGCTGGTCTGCGTACTGCAGGGCGCGGTTCTCGGCGGCGGTTTTGGCCTGGCCTGCGTCAGCGATATCGCCATCGCCGAGCACTCGGCGCAGTTCGGCATGCCGGAAACCAGCCTCGGCCTGCTGCCGGCGCAGATCGCCCCGTTCGTGGTCCGGCGCATCGGCCTGACCCAGGCCCGGCGCCTGGCGCTCACCGCCGCCCGCTTCGATGGCGAACAGGCCCGGCAACTGGGCCTGGTGCACTTCGTGGAGAACGACGCCACGGCGCTGCAGGAACGCCTGGAGCAGCAGGTGGCGCAGGTCCTGCGCTGCGCCCCCGGGGCCAATGCACAGACCAAGGCCCTGCTGCTGGCCAGCGTCGACCAGCCCCTGGGGCCGCTGCTGGACCAGGCTGCCGACGCCTTCGCCCAGGCCGTCGGCGGCGAGGAAGGGACCGAAGGCACCCTGGCCTTCGTGCAGAAACGCCAACCGTCCTGGGCCGGCTGACGCCCCACACAGACACAGGAAGCCTACGATGCCCGCGTTCACCAAGATCCTGATCGCCAACCGTGGCGAAATCGCCTGCCGGATCCAGCGCACCGCCCAGCAACTGGGCTATCGCACCGTCGCCGTATTCAGCGACGCCGACGCCGAGGCGCCCCATGTGCGCATGGCGGACGAAGCCGTGCGCATAGGCCCCGCGCCGGTCCAGCAGTCCTACCTGGACAGCGCCGCGATCCTCGATGCGGCCCGGCGCAGCGGCGCCGATGCCATCCATCCCGGGTATGGTTTCCTCTCGGAAAATGCCGAGTTCGCCGCGGCCTGCGCGGCTGCCGGCATCACTTTCATCGGCCCCAGCGCCGCCGCCATCGAGTTGATGGGCAGCAAGCGTCGCTCGAAGATCGCCATGCTCGAGGCCGGCGTGCCCTGCATCCAGGGTTACCAGGGCGAAGAACAAGACGACGCCACCTTGCAGCGCGAAGCCCAGCGCATCGGTTATCCGTTGATGATCAAGGCCAGTGCCGGTGGCGGTGGGCGCGGCATGCGCCTGGTGCAGGAGCCCGGGCAACTGCTGGAGCAGATTCGTACCGCGCGCTCCGAGGCGCTGCACGCCTTCGGCAGCGACGAGCTGATCCTGGAACAAGCGCTGGTCGAGCCTCGCCATGTGGAGATCCAGGTCTTCGGCGACCATCACGGGCAGTTGATCTACCTCGGCGAGCGCGACTGCTCGATCCAGCGCCGCCACCAGAAGGTCGTCGAGGAGGCGCCCTGCCCGGTCATGACCCAAGAACTGCGCCAGGCCATGGGTGAAGCAGCGCTCAAGGCCGGACGGGCGGTGGACTATGTCGGCGCCGGCACCGTGGAGTTCCTGCTCGATGCCCAGGGGCAGTTCTACTTCCTGGAAATGAACACCCGCCTGCAGGTGGAGCACCCGGTGACCGAACTGGTCACTGGCCTGGACCTGGTGGCCCTGCAACTGCAGGTGGCTGCCGGCGAGCCACTGCCGCTGAAGCAGGAACAGGTACGCCTGTCCGGCCACGCCATCGAAGTGCGCTTGTATGCCGAGGACCCAGCCCAGGGTTTTCTGCCACAGACCGGCCAGGTGCTGCGCTGGGAGCCGGCGCCGGGTATCCGCACCGACCATGGCTTGCAGGAAGGCCAGTGGGTCAGCCCCTTCTACGACCCGATGCTGGGCAAGCTGATCGCCCACGGCGCCACCCGTGAGGAGGCCCGGCGCAAGCTGCTGCGCGCAGTGGAGGATTGCGTGTTGCTGGGCCTGGAAAGCAACCGGCGCCTGCTGGCCAACCTGCTCGGGCACCCGGTGTTCGCCAGCGGCCAGTTCAGCACGGCATTCATCGCCGAACACTTTGCCGAGGATCCGAGCCTGCAACCGCAGCCTCCCGGCCACGAGGAACTGGCCATCGCCGCAGCGCTGTTTCATCACCACGGCGCCAAGGCCCATGCCGGGCCGCTCGCCGCCTGGCGCAATAACGCCGGTGTAGCGCTGCACTACTGCCTGGGACAGGAGGAACGGCACTGGTCCTTGCAACTGAGCCCGGGGACCGCCGGCCAGGTTCAGGTCCGGCAGGCTGGGCAGTTAATGGAGCTGAAGGTCTGCAGCGCCGACGGTCGCCGGGCCATCCTGGAGCTTGGCGGCATCCGCCGGCACTACGCCTACCACCTGGAAAACCAGGAGCTCTGGCTGCACAGCCGACAGGGCAGCCTGCACCTGCAGGACCGGACCCACGCCCCGGTCCAGAGCCAGTCGGGCGCCCATTCGGGAACGCTCAAGGCGCCGATGGATGGCGCCATCGTCGACGTGCTGGTGAGTGAGGGCATGCGCGTCAGCAAGGGCCAGCTATTGCTGGTGCTGGAGGCGATGAAGATGGAGCATCCGCTCAAGGCCGGGATCGACGGGACGATCACCCGGGTCCAGGTCGGACTCGGCGACCAGGTGAAGAACCGCCAAGTGCTGCTGGAGGTGGAATAACCCTACAGGTCCTATCGGCGTCGGGGCGGATCGTATCCCGCCCGGCGCTCCCCCCTAGGCGGATTCCCCGGCTTTGGCTACGCTCAAGCGTCATCGAGATGGTTGAAGGCTGGAATTCGTGATGCCCCACTGGCTGGTAATAGATCTGGAAGCCACGACCGATGAAGGGGGCTGGCCGGTGAGCGAGATGGAAATCATCGAGATCGGCGCCACCCTGGTCAACCGAGAGGGCCGGGAACAGGACCACTTCCAGCGTTTCGTCCGGCCCGTCAGGCGCCCGATGCTGACGCCGTTCTGCCGCGAGCTGACCCATATCACCCAGGCCAATATCGACGGCGCCGCCCCCTTGAGCGAGGTCTGGCCCCTGCTCGAGCGCTGGCTGGCCCAGCATCGACCGCGCCTGGAGGGCTGGGCCAGCTGGGGCGACTACGATCGCAAGCAGTTGCAGCAGGAATGGCACAACCAGCAGTTGCAGAGCTTGCTCGCCGATGTACCGCACATGAACCTCAAGCAGCGCTTCGCCAAGGCCCGGCGCCTGGAGCGCCCCCTGGGGCTGAATACCGCCTTGCAACTGGCCGGGATGCAGTTCAATGGCCAGCAGCATCGGGCCCTGGAAGATGCCCGCAATACCGCACGCCTGCTGCCGCTGGTGCTTCCTTGATGGCGACAGGTGACGGCCCTTCGGGGCTTGTGCATACTGGCCGGCCTTTTTGACCCACTCTTGAGGAATCGCCCATGTTTAAAGTCAACGAGTACTTCGACGGCACCGTCAAGTCGATTGCCTTCGGCACGGCCGAAGGTCCTGCCACCATTGGCGTCATGGCCCCGGGCGAATATGAATTCGGCACCGCGCAACGGGAAATCATGCATGTGGTTTCCGGCGCCCTGACCGTCAAGCTGCCAGGCAGCGACGAGTGGCAGACCATCTCTGCCGGCAACCACTTCAACGTACCGGCCAACAGCAAGTTCCAGCTCAAGGTCGCGGTGGACACCGCCTACCTGTGCGAATACCGCGGCTGATCCCTCCCCCGGCTTGCACCAGAGCATGAAAAATGCCCGTCCCCCGGCAGGAGACGGGCATTTTTTTCGCCGCGCCAAGGCTATTCGAGAACGGTCACCGGCATGCCCACCTGCAACTGGCCAATCCCGTCGTTGACCAGGTTCTGGCCGAACATCGCCCCATCCTCCCGTGCCCGGTACTTCTGCAAGGTCGCCAGGGGCTCACGATCAGGACTGCGCTCGCCAGTCTGCGGATCGATGGTGGTGAGGATGCAGCGCGAGCAGGGCTTGACCACGCGGAACTCGACATCGCCGATACGCACCCGCTTCCAGTTGTCCTCGGCGAACGCTTCGCTGCCCTCGACCACCAGGTTGGGCCGGAACCGCAGCATCTCCAGGGGCCGGCCAACTCGGCTGGCCAGGTCGTCCAGGGAGGCCTGGCCGATCAGCAGCAGGGGAAAACCGTCGGCAAAAGCCACTTGGTCATCATCCTTGCCGTAGCCGGCAGCGGTGGTCCGCGCCCGCTCCAGCGGAACCTGTACCAGGCGCGTGGGCTTGCCGATGAATTCGCTGACCCAGGCTCCGGCCTCGTCGCCGGCATCGGGTACTCGCAAGGTGTCCTGCCAGATGGTCACGCCACGCAGGGCCGCAGTCTCATCCGGCAGCGCCACCTCCAGCGAGGCCAGGCCCGGGGCGCTGAGGGTCAGGCCGCCCCGGGCATTCCACAGCGCCGAGAGCTGGCTCATCCGTCCTACGGCACGCTGGGTCAGGAAGCGCCCGCTGGCCTCATCCACCAGCATCCAGCGGCGATCACCCTCGAGGCCGAGCTTGTCCAGGCCGATCTGTTGCAGGGTTTCGCCCCTGGCGGATTTCAACGGATACCGATAAAGCGCGCTAAGACGCATGTCCTGCTCCCTACGGGGAAAAACGCCCACCCTATACCAGCGCCCCGGTGAAACAAAGATCCATGACGCTGGCTCGCCGGGCTCAGGCGCCGGCTTCATCCAGTAGCAGGCGCTGGCGCACTACATCCACCAGCTTGTCGGGCTGGAACTTGGAGAGGAAGTTGTCGCAGCCGACCTTCTTGACCATGGATTCGTTGAAACTGCCCGACAACGAGGTATGCAGCACCACGTAGAGCCCGCGCAGGCGTGGGTCGTTGCGGATCTCGGTGGTCAGGCGATAGCCGTCCATCTCCGGCATCTCGGCATCGGTGAACACCATCAGCAGCTTCTCGGTCATGTCGACCCCGGTGTCGGCCCAGGCCTTGAGCATCTTCAGGGCCTTGAGGCCGTCGCTGGCGATGTGCATCTTCACCCCCAGCTGGCCCAGGGTATCGCGCAGTTGCGACAGGGCCACGTTGGAGTCGTCCACCAGCAGCACCTCGCGACCGCGGGCACGGGCCAACAGCGGGTCGTCGAGCTTGTCGCGGGAAACCTTGGCGTTGTACGGCACGATCTCGGCCAGCACCTTCTCGACGTCGATGACTTCCACCAACTGGTCATCGACCTTGCTGATGGCGGTCAGGTAGTGCTGGCGGCCGGCGCTGGAGGGCGGCGGCATGATGGCTTCCCAGTTCATGTTGACGATGCGATCCACGCCGCCCACCAGGAACGCCTGCACCGAGCGGTTGTACTCGGTGACGATGATGGTGCTGTTGGGCCCGGGAACCAGCGGACGCATGCCGATGGCCTGGGACAGGTCGATCACCGGCAGGGTCTGGCCACGCAGGTTGACCACGCCGCAGACGAAGGGGTGGCGCTGGGGCATCAGGGTCAGTTTCGGCAGTTGCAGGACTTCCTGGACCTTGAAGACGTTGATCGCGAACAGCTGCCGACCGGCCAGGCGGAACATGAGGATTTCCAGTCGATTCTCACCCACCAGTTGCGTGCGTTGATCTACCGTGTCGAGAATGCCGGCCATTAATGACTCCTGGGCTGTACTGATGAATTCACTAAAGACAGATATCGGCCAGGTACGCCGTATCTTGACCCGTATGCAAATTGCCACACAAAGCCATTGATGTCACATTAACATCATGCTTTACTGCGGCGGTCAATTCAGCAGTACTGCTGCTGCGCCGTCGAGACCTCTATCTCGGCGGAAGGTTCCCGTGTCTAGGGGATTCCCCTATCAACAATCAGGACCAGCCTGATATTCGCAATATCCAATAGCCATTAATGTGACGCCATTCTCATTGCATGAATGGAGTCAGGCTTTTGTTTTTGATCGCAAAAGGGTGGCCCGGCCCCCTTTCAAGCCTAAATACCGCTGCTCACAGAACCCCAGCGTCCATGCGCTGCTTTGCTGTGGGCGGTATCCGGCTGCCAGCGGCAAACGATGAAATCCGTTCATCGCACCCGGTTGCGACTGCTGAAAAAACACCAGACTTGTCTAATATTCAAATTCCCCAAACGCCTCCCAAATCGAACCCGTTCAGCCAACGCCCTATCCCGCCATCGGAAACGAAGTCATGGAGATAAGCATGCTAAAGGACGGCCATGAGTGCACCACGCCCCTGCCCGAATTCCTGCTTGAAGCCCAGACACTGCTGGCCAAATCGGAAGACTGCCTGAGCCACCTGCACCTGATCAGGAACGACGAGGAGGCCATCAATTGCCTGTTAGTGACCCTGCAGCGCCTGGCGCAGTGCGCGGCACGCCATGCCATCAGCCCGCTATCGGAGTTTTCCCTGCACATCCACGGCCTGCTCAAGCGGCCAGAGCATCCACTGGACCTCAACGACCAGATCCTCGCAGCGCTCAAGAGCTGCCTGACCCTGATGGCCTGGCAACTGGAACTGATCGACCCGCGCGACGGCCAGCTCAACATGGATGACAGCGAACAAGTGATGCTGATCGAGGAATTGGCCGACAAGGTCTCGCAGAACTGCACCTGCTCGCACCCATCTTGCAGCCATTGAAGTTGCAATAACCGCCAAGCTGCCGGATAGAGAACATCGAACGACGATGACCAGCCGCACAAGATAAATAAGTAGGCGGCTAACTATCCAATCTACTGTCGTTATTGAACAGCACATACCCAAGAACGACATCAGCCACTAAAACAATTTCAACTTGCGTCCAACCCGGCACTGATCGTCACGGGGAGTTGCGTGTACCTGCAGCAGCGGATTCCCCCGGATTCATTGCTTGCAACAGCCCCCCGGCAACCCGGGACAGGAATGATCGACCGTGGTTTTCCTGACCTTCAGGACATATATGCCAAGGCACTTGGGCGCGACCAGCAGTATCTTCGGTGGTATTATGCGGCGCACTAATGGTCATACTTAATGGCACATTGATTCCAATGTCGACAATCACTATCGAGCCTCTAGCAGAAATACAGGCAGAGTTGATTGAAGCCGGATATTCAAATAGCACCGTTTCTCAAACAAGCCTGGCCATCCATTCCTGACCTGGCTCTTCGCAGCGAACATTCATTGGCTCCATCCGTCATGTACGCCAGTCTCAAGTCACTCTTCTCCTGGCCGCTCTCCCATGATCACCTGCGCTGGCTCAGCCTGTTGCTGTGCTCAGGCTCGGCGCTGGGCACCGTGCTGGTCTATTGCCTCGGGGACTCCCTGCCCCTGCCACTGGTACTTCTCAACATTGCGGCACTGGCCTGCATCTGGGGGCAGTATGGCTACTCGCGCAAGTCCATCCGCTTCCAGCCCCAGGAGCTCGCCGAACGCCTGCTGCAAGTCAAGGAAAACGAACGTCATCGGCTCAGCCGCGAATTGCACGATGACATCGGCCAACTGCTGACGGCCGCCAAGTTGCAGGCCGACTGGCTCAAGCGGCGCCTGCCGGAAGACCTGCAGGAGCATTTCGCCCTGCTCGGCACCACCCTGGAAGAGACCCTGACCAAGGTGCGCGACGTTTCCGCCATTCTCAACCCCCGGCAATTGACCAGCCTGGGCCTGGAGGCCAGCCTGCGCGCCCACCTGCTCAAGACTCTGGAGAACACCTCGGTGCACTGGAGCCTGGAATGCCACCAGCGCCTGTCGGGCATCCCGGAAGAAATGGCCGTCGCCGCATTCCGCATCACTCAGGAGGCGGTGACCAACACGCTTCGGCATGCCCGGGCGGACAACCTGCTGGTGCGCCTGCAACGCCTGCCCGAAGGCCTGTCGCTGTTCATCAGCGATGACGGCCAGGGGTTTTCCCCCGCCGCCAACCCCGGCGCCCAGGGCCAGCGCGGCATGGCCGGGATGCAAGAGCGGATCAATCAACTGGGCGGTTTGCTCAAGGTCACCAGCGAGACCGGCCAGGGCACCCAGATCGAAGCACTTTTTCCCTGGGCCCCTCGCACCCTGGAGCGGGCCAGTACAAATAAGGTTCTACATTGACCTGTAATTTACTTTTGGTGGATGACCACTCGCTCATCAGGGCTGGCGTGCGTGCCCTGGTCATGGACATTCCCGGATACGCCGTGATCGGTGAAGCCGACGATGGCGTGCACCTGCTGGAAATGGTCGAGAAACTGCGGCCGAACATCGTCCTGCTGGACCTGTCGATGAAGCACACCGGCGGCCTGGAGGCCCTGCGACAGCTCAAGGCCACCCATCCACACAGCAAGGTGCTGATCTTGTCGATGCACACCGATCCGGCGCTGATCATGCAAGCGCTGGAATCCGGAGCCCATGGCTACCTGCTCAAGGACACCACCGCCACCGAACTGGAACACGCCCTCGAAGCACTGCGCAACGACGAGCGCTACCTGAGCCCGGCCATCGCCCACACCGTGATCACCCAGGCCCTGACCCGCACCCAGAAGACCCAGCCGCCGCCGGCGGACAACCACAACCTCACAGCCCGTCAGTTGGAAATCCTGCGCCTGATCGTGCGCGGCAAGTCCACCCGGGAAATCGCCCAGGGGCTGGGCCTGAGCATCAAGACCGTGGAAACCCATCGCTCCCAGATCATGAAGCGCCTGCAGATCTTCGACGTCGCCGGGCTGGTGCTGTTCGCCGTACGCGAGCGCATCATCAGCCTCGACGACTGAGTCAACCAGCGCCGCCCAACAGCGGTGAATCGGCAGGCAGATGCACCTGCAAGGCCGCGGGCCGGACTTCGAAACGCAGCCGGTCGCCTTGCAGGGGCTCGCCGTCGAGGTTGATATCCAGCCCTCGCGAGGCCTTTATCTCGACCCAGGGCAGGCGGGTGCGAACGAACAGTTTGTCGATCGCCATCCCCCCGGCCAGCAGGTTCTTCAGGGTTCCCACCAGTTCCTGGGGCGCCGGCAGGATGCTGACATCGAGCAAGCCGTCATCGGCCAGCGCCTGGGGACAGAGCTCATGGCCGCCCCCTGCCTGGCGACCGTTGCCGATGCCCAGGGCCAGGAGCTCACCATGCCAATGAAAATCCGGCCCCTGCAACTCACCGTAGGCGGCACTCAGCTCGGCAAACCGTGATAACCCGGTGAACAGATAGGCGACTCCGCCCAGGACCTTCTTCAGGTCCTCCGAAGTATTGGCCGTGACCTGGCTGCCGAAACCGCCGGTGGCCATGTTGAGGAAGACCTCCCCGTCCACTTCCCCAAGATCGATCGGCCGGGCCGGCACATCCAGCAGGTCCAGGGCAGCTGCGGGTTCCAGCGGCACCCCGGCGGCGCGGGCAAAATCGTTGGCGGTGCCCAGGGGCAACAGCACCAGGCTGCATGGGCTCTGGGCATCGGCCAGGGCCTGGGCGACATCGCGCAGGGTGCCGTCGCCACCGCCGGCGACCAGCCGCTGATAACCGGCGGCCAATGCCTCGCCAACCAGGCGCTGGGCATCCCCTGCCTCCCAGGTCAGGCGTACCGCCAGCTCCCAGCCGGCGGCGCGCCTGGCCTCCACCGCGGCCCGTACCTGCTCGTTCAGGGCCTGCTTGCCGTGCAGTATCAAGAGCGCCTTGCGTTCACTCATCACGATGACTCCCATCGGTCATAGGGTTCTGATGAGATGTTGACTCTCCTGCGGCCGGAAAAGATCTGCCGGATCGTTTTTTTTTGCCTCCAAGCGCCCTGGTGCCCCCCTTCCCAGGGGCTGGCAGGGGATTAAAGGTACAGCGCAAAAGATCTTTCATCGCCAGTCGGTTTTCGATTCGCCAGCCGCTGCTTCATGAGCTTTACTCAGCCAAGTCGTTTAGATGAGCAAGTGCAGCCATCGGGTCGATCGGTACCAGGAGCCCCACCCAGATGCGTGCACCTGCCTGCCCAATGGCTTGCGATCGAGACCAGGGCTGGTTTGCCTGGTTTCGTGCGGTATCGGGACTGCGCGATGCGAAGGTGCATTTTTTGACCGGTGGCCAACCTCCAGAGGCGCCGGTTTGCCTTGGGTCGAGGGAATTGATCTTATGCGGTTGCAACCTGTAGACAGCCTGTTACTGACTCGACCCAGCATGGTCGAGTACTTCCTGTTCGGCATCCGCGTGGTCCATGGACTGACTGCGATCCTTCCGGGGATCCTGCTCCTGCTGCTGGCGAACCCCGAGCTCCCGGCGCTCAAGAGCGACCTGACCATCCTGGTGTTCTTCGGCATCATCAGCGTGCTGATCTTCCAGGCCCTGGGGGTCTATGCCGAATCCATCTTCAGCAACCAGCTGCGCTTCCAACTGACCTTGTTCGCCTGGTCGGCGTCCTTTTGCGTGCTGCTGTTCATGCATTACTCGATGTTGATGTTCCATACCGTCGACAACCGCGGGCTGCTGGCGTGGTTCTTCGGCAGCTTCGTGCTGTTCGGCATCGAGCGCCTGATCCTCCTGACCCTGTTCCAGCAACTGATGCAGCGCGGCGTGTTCCTGCAGAACGCGGTGATCCTTGGCGCCACGGAGAACGGCCAGCGCCTGGCCGAGTACCTGGCCCAGCACCAGGACATCCGCTCCGGGGTCACCGGTTTCATCGACGACCGCATCGGCCGCCTGCCCAAGGTGCTGTGCAACCTGCCGCTGCTGGGCAACTCCAGCGATCTGGAGCGCCTGATCCGCGAGGAAAAGGTCACCCAGGTCCTGGTGGCGCTGCCCTGGTCGGCGGAGAACCGCATGGCCTACGTGATCCGCGAACTGCGCAGGCTGCCGGTGAACGTGCTGCTGGTGCCCGACATGGTGGCCTTCCGGCATGCGCACAACCGCATCACCGAAGTCGCCAACCTGCCGATGTTCAACGCCTCCGAAGTACCGCTGCGGGGCTGGTCGCCGTTCTTCAAGCGCCTGGAGGACATGATCCTCTCGAGCATCGCCCTGGTGCTGCTGTCCCCGGTGATGCTGCTGGTGGCCCTGGCCATCAAGCTCGACTCCAGGGGCCCGGTGCTGTTCAAGCAGAAGCGCTACGGCTACAACAACCGGCTGATCCAGGTCTACAAGTTCCGCTCCATGCACCAGCACATGAGCGATGCCAACGCCGAGAAGCAGACCACCCGTGGCGATCCACGCATCACTCGGGTCGGGCGCTTCATCCGCAAGACCAGCCTCGACGAGCTGCCGCAGTTGTTCAACGTGTTCGGCGGCAGCATGTCCATGGTCGGCCCACGCCCCCATGCCACGGCCACCAAGGCCGCCGGCATCCTCTTCGAGGAGGCGGTCAAGGAATACACTTCGCGCCACCGGGTCAAGCCGGGAATCACCGGGCTGGCGCAAATCAACGGGTACCGGGGCGAAACCGATACCCTGGAGAAAATCGAGAAACGTGTCGAATTCGACCTGGAATACATCGAAAACTGGTCGGTCTGGTTCGATCTGTACATCCTGTTCCGCACCGTTCCATCAGTGATCATGACCCGCGAGGCCTTCTGAATGAGCACACTCATTCCCTGCATCATCGCTGGCGGAGCCGGCACCCGTCTGTGGCCGGTATCCCGCGAGGCAATGCCCAAACCCTTCATGCGCCTGCCCGATGGCGAAAGCCTGCTGCAGAAGACCTTCGAGCGCGCGACGGCCCTGGACGGCGTCGGCCGCCTGTTGACCGTGACCAACCGCGAGGTGTTCTTCCGCACCCTGGATGACTACCGCCTGCTGAACAAGAAGCGGGTCGACCTGGACTTCATCCTCGAACCCTTCGGCCGCAACACCGCGCCCGCCATCGCCGCCGCGGCCCTGCACGTCAGCCGCCTGTATGGCGAGGACGCGCAGTTGCTGGTGCTGCCGGCCGATCACCTGATCAAGGACCTGGCCGCTTTCGCCGCCGCGGTGGGCAGTGCCCGGCAACTGGCCGAGCAAGGCTGGCTGGTGACGTTCGGCATAGTGCCGACCCATGCCGAAACCGGCTTCGGCTATATAGAAAAGGGCCAGGGCCTGAACAACGATGGCTTCCAGGTCAGCCGCTTCGTCGAGAAACCCGACGCCGCCACCGCCCAGCGCTATGTCGATGGCGGCCTGCACCTGTGGAACGGCGGCATGTTCTGCATGCGCGCCGATGCGATCCTCCAGGAACTGCGGGAATTCGTGCCCGAAGTGGTCAGTGCAGTGGAACGCTGCCTGGAGCTGAGCCACCGCAAGGAGGGCAAGCACGAACTGCAAGTGGAACTGGACGGCGACAGCTTCGCCCAGGCCGCGGACATCTCCATCGACTACGCCGTGATGGAGCGTTCGAAGAAAGTCGCCGTGGTGCCCTGCCAGCTCGGCTGGAGCGATATCGGCTCCTGGCAGGCGGTGCGGGAATTGACTCCGGCGGACGAACACGGCAACCACTGCAACGGCGAGACCGTACTGCATGATGTTCACAACTGCTACATCGACTCGCGCAAGCGCCTGGTCGGTGGGGTCGGCCTGAACGACCTGATCATCATCGACACCCCGGACGCCCTGCTGGTGGCCGATGGCAAGCGCAGCCAGGACGTCAAGCTGATCGCCCAGGAGCTCAAGCGCCTGGGCCACGACGCCTACAAGCTGCACCGCACCGTGACCCGGCCCTGGGGCACCTACACCGTGCTCGAGGAAGGACCGCGCTTCAAGATCAAGCGCATCATGGTCAAGCCCGACGCCTCGTTGTCGCTGCAGATGCACCACCACCGCAGCGAGCACTGGATCGTCGTCAGCGGCATGGCCCGGGTGACCAATGGCGAGGACGAGTTCCTGCTCAACACCAACGAGTCGACCTTCATCAAGCCTGGCCGCACCCACCGCCTGGTCAATCCCGGGGTGATCGACCTGGTGATGATCGAAGTGCAGAGCGGGGAGTACCTCGGCGAAGACGACATCGTGCGCTTCAACGATATTTATGGACGGGTTCCCGCCGAACCTGCCAAGACCTGAAATCGCGCTCTACCCCGAATCTGGCCCGACAGGGAGTTGTGACTATGCACGCCAGGAAGACCGCTCGATGAAAAGACTGCTGCTGATTTCCAGTGTTCTCATGCTGTGCGCCTGTTCCATACCGGCCAAGGTGGAACTACCTCCCGGGCAGGACCTCGAACAAGGCCACCGGGCTGGCGAGGCCCTGGCTGGCAAGCCGCTGCCGCCGCAGCGAATCCGCCCGGGAGACACCCTGCGCATCGTTCGCAATACCGGCGAGGCACCGTCGATCTCGGCCTTCACCGCCAACTCGATCTACGAACTGACGTTGTTCACCGTGCTCAACGACGGCACCTTCTCCTATCCCTATGCCGGCCAGATCAAGGCGGCGGGGCTCACCCCGCAGCAGTTGACCCAGGTCCTGGAAAGCAAGCTGAAGAACGTCTACCAGGACTCGGCGCTCACCGTGAACATCAACCAGGCACCAGGCAATACAGTGTTCGTCGGTGGATCGGTGCGTAACCCGGCGTCCCTGCCGGTGACCGTCACCACCACCCTGGAACAGGCCATCGTCGGTGCCGGGGGACTGCTGTCAGTGGGCGACAGCCGCAACATCGCCCTGCTGCGCGAAGGCGAGGACGGGCGCTACAAGACCTACTTCTTCGACTACCGCAAGTTCATGATCGCCGGGAACGCCGGGGCGGCGCCGGTACTGCTGCAACGCGGCGACGTGGTGTTCGTGCCCAAGTCCAGCGTCGGCAACGGCATCGAATGGGTGGACGTGTACCTCAACCAGCTGATTCCGTTCACCAAGTCGATCGGTATCGGGGCCAGCTACGAAATCAACCGCCAATCCAATTGATCGCCAAGGACTGCCCATATGATCAATATCCGTTCCTTTCGCGATTTGCTGCGGCTGTTCTTCATCTTCAAGCGCGAGGTCAAGATCACCGTCCTGGTGACGTTCATCATCATCGTGCTGGGCGCCTTCCTGCTGCCCAACCGCTTCGAGTCCACCGCCCTGCTGCTGGTCAAGCCGGGTCGCGACACCAGCACCCTGCCCATCGAGATTTCCGACCGCCAGGCAGTGGTGATCCCCAGCGCCCAGCGTGATCCGATCCTCGACGAGGAGCGCATCCTCACCGGCGCCCCGATCGCCCGCAAAGTGGCGCAGCAGTACCTCGACGACCTGTCGCGCCAACCCCAGCCCGGCGGCGTACTGGGCACCATCAAGAACGCGCTCAAGGGCGCGGTCGAAGGTATCGCCGATCTGTTTCGCGGGCTGCTGCAACTGGTGGGCCTGGTGGAGAAGCAAACCCCGGTCGAACGCCTGACCGAGCGCATGCTGAAGAACTTCAGCGTGACCCACGCCGCCGGCTCCTCGGTGATCGAAGTGAGCTTCACCTGGAACGATCCGCAAGTGGCGCAGACCGTGGTCAAGAGCTGGATCGAACAGTACCAGCAAGAGCGTGCGCAGACCCTGGGGCGCAAGAGCCTGTACGCCTTCTATGAAACCGAGAGCACCAGCACCAACCAGCGCATCCTCGGCTACAAGAAACAGATCGCCGACTACCTCAACCAGCTGGGCGCGGTGAGCATCGACGAGCGGCTGAACGATATCTCGCGCAACCTCAACAACTTGCGCGGCGAACATCTCAATACCACTCGTGCGGTGGCCTCCACCAAGAGCGGCCTGGACACCATCCAGCAGCAGCTCAACAGCATGAAGAAAGAAATCAGCATCGGGCGCCAGATGAGCCTCAACCCCGACCGGCAGGACCTGCAACAGCGGATCAACGCCAAGCAGATCGAGCGCCAGGAGATGCTCCGTACCTTCAAGGAAGGCGCTCCGCCGGTCCGGGCCATGGATGCGGCGATCGCCAACCTGCAGGCCCTGCTACGGGCGGAAAACGCCACGGTCCAGCGCAGTGAGAACCTGGCGCCGAACCCGGTCTACACCCGCCTGCAGAACAGCTTCGCCGACCAGCAAGCCAGCCTCAGCCGCCTGAAAACCCAGGCTGCCCAACAGGAAAGCCAGTTGCTCAAGCTGGAACAGGACCGGCGCCATGCCCTGGACCTGGAACCTGAACTGGCCCGTTTGCAACGCGAGCTCAGCGCCGCCGAGAAAAGCTTCGCCCTGTATAGCGACAGCACCGAGAAGGCGCGGATCGACCGCGAGCTGGACCAGAGCCAGATCAGCAACATCGCGGTCATCGAGGACGCCACCTTCCAGCCCAGCCGGATCTTCCCCAAGAGCCTGACCATGCTGCTGGCGGCCATTCCCCTGAGCCTGGCGGTAGGCCTGCTGGCCCTGTACTTCTTCTACCTGCTGGACCAGCGCATCCACGACGCCGACCAGCTGGAGGAGCGCTTCGGGGTCAAGGTCTGGACCAGCCTGCAGGATCTGGACAGCCACCTGCCGCAGCGCAACAGCGCCTTCACCGCCAGCCTTTACCGGTTGTATGGCGTACTGCCGCTGAAACAGGTGGCCGAGCGCGGCCTGGTGATCGGCCTGACCTCGGCCCGCCATGGCGAAGGCGTGAGCTTCGTGACCGGCCACCTGCGCGACCTGTTGCAGGAGCGCGGCCACGGCGTGCGAGTCAACGGCGCCCCCACCGCACAGCCCGGTGAAATCGTGCTGCTGGAAGCCTCGGGCTTCTTCTCTAACCAAGAGGCCTTCGTCAGCCTGCGTGAAGCCGACCTGATCGCCCTGATCATCGAGGCCGAGACCACCACCGTGCCGGTCCTGCAAAACGCCCTGTCGATCCTCAACACTGCCTTCAAGCGCGTCGACGGCATCATCCTCAACCGCCGGCGCTTCGGTATTCCGGAAAGCGTGCTCAGCTTCATGGCGCGGATCAGGAGCCCACACTGATGCATATCGCCGTGCTGGCCCCCATGCCTCCCGAGCAGAACGGCATCGCCGACTATGCCGCGCATTTGCGCACGGCCCTGCAGGAACGAGGGATACGGATCAGCACACCACTGCAAGGCCTGGGCAACGATCCGCAGCGGGCCACCGAGCGCGTGGCCCAGGTCGACTGGCAGGATATCGACCTGGTACACGCCGAGCTCGGCGGCGGCCGGCTGGCCGAATTCCATGCCTTGAGAGCCTTGCGCCAGCGCTTCCCAAGCCTGCCCCTGAGCGCCACCGTGCATGACCCCGAGCGCCTGGTCTGGCGCCGGGCCGCCCTGCCCTGGCCATTGTCGCTGGCAGCACGCCTGCCTTCACCGATGCCTCAGCTGGCCACGGTGCTGGCCGACCCGATCTGCCTGCACGAGGAAAAACAGCTGGCCCGCAGCCTGAACCGGCTGATCACCCTGACCCGTGCCGGCGGTGAGTGCCTGCGCCAGCGCATGGGGCTGCGCGCCGAGCAGATGGTGGTGATTCCCCATGGCAACCTGGCGATCCCCGCCCGGCCACTGCCACCGCTGAGGCCACTTCGGTTGCTGTACTTCGGCTTCATCTATCGCGGCAAGGGTATCGAGGACCTGCTGGACGCCCTGGCCATGGTCTTCACCCAGCAACCGGACCTGCGCCAACGCCTGCGCTTGACCCTGGCCGGAGGCAGCGAACCGGAAATGGCCTTCGGCACTGCCGGCAGCTACCTGGACCAGCTACGCCAGCACATCCAGCGCCTGAACCTGCAGGACAGCATCGACTGGCAGCTGGACCTGCCGGCCGGTGATATCCCCCGAGTCATCCAGGACCACCATGTGATGGTCCTGCCCTATCGCGAATCGAGCAAGCTCAAGCTCCTGGGGCAGTTGCGCGGCACCAGCGGAGCGCTGTCCTGGGCCGTGGCCTGCGGCCGCGGGGCCATCACTTCCGATGCCCGTTCGTTCGCCGAGGAAGTCGCGCAGGACAATGGCGTGATCTTTCCCCAGGGCAACGTCGCGGCCCTGGCCGCCGAGATCAGCCATTTGTGTGCCAGCCCGGAGCTGGTGGAACGCTGGGCCGAGCACGCTGCGATGATCGGCGCGCATCGGGTCTGGAGCCAAACCGCCGAACGTTTCGCCCGAGTGTTCGCCGATGCCTGCGCAGGAGCTGCCCATGTCCATGCCACGTAGATCAGGCCTGTTGCTCGTGCTGCTGGCCATCCTGGCCGGCCCGGTCCTGGCCGACAACACCATGCGCGGACCGCGACCGGTAATCTGGAAGGACTTCCTCGGGGTCAATGCGCAATTCCAGTATTTCGCCCCCAGCGTGTACCAGAAGCAGATGGACCGACTCGACGCCCTGGGCCTGAACTGGGTCCGCCTGTCCATCCACTGGGCGATGATCGAACCCGTGGAAAATCAGCTGAAACTCGACACCCTGGATGGCGCGATGAACGCCATGAAGGATCGCCACTACAAGATCCTCGCCTACATGGTCGGCTCAGCGCCCTTCGCCGCCAACGTCCCGGCCGGCGCGCCGCCCTCCGACCAATACCCGCCCAAGGACTTCAACGTCTTCGCCCAGCGCATGAAGATGCTCGCCCAGCGCTATCCCCAGGTGAACACCTGGCAGGTCTGGAACGAGCCGAACATCGTCTGGCTGCCCAAGGAAGACCCCAGCGCCTACGACCAACTGCTCGGCACCACCAGCAACGCCATCCGTGCCGCCTTGCCGAACAAGCCCGTGGCCACCGCCGGCATGGCCTACTACAGCCAGATGCGCAGCACTCCCGGGCTGATGCTCGAGAACCTGCTGGTCCAGGGCCTGGGCAACGACAACCTGATCGCCGCCTACCATCCCTACTCCGAATACCCCGAGGGCGATGACCCGACGGCCAAGGATTTCCTGGCCCGGGGCAACTTCCTCAACAGTGCCCTGCACGGCAAGGGCGTGCAGCAGGTCTGGGCCACCGAATGGGGCTGGTCGAGCTATACCACCGGCGAACGCGAGATGCAGGCGATGATCGGCCCCAGCGGCCAGGCCGACTACACCCTGCGGCGCCTGGCCCTGATGGCGGCCATGGACTACCAGCGGATCTTCCTGTTCAACCTGAGCGACCTGGACGCCCGGGCCACCAACCGCGACCAGTCCTATGGCCTGGTGGACCTGGCCGGCGACCCCAAGCCGGTCTACACCGCCCTCAAGTATTTCCTCGAGACCACCGGCCCCAGCCTGGCTCCGGCCGACCCGCCGCCCCTGGCCAATGCCCCGGACGATCTCTACAGCATCGCCTGGACCCGCCCCGATGGCTCCCATGTGTGGATGTTCTGGAGCGCCAGCGGCTCCAGCCTGCAGATCCCCGGGCTGGCCAGCGCCACCTTGCATGACCCGCTGGCCGGCACCCGCAGCGACTTGAGCGGGGCCCAGGGCATCAACGTGCCGTTGAAAACCAGCCTGCAACTCCTGGTGTGGTGACCATGAAGATTCTCTGGACCCTGCCCTACCTGCCCTGGCCAGCCACCAGCGGCGGCAAGACCCGGCAATACCATCTGCTGCGAGCCCTGGCCGCCCGTGGGCACCGCATTACCCTGCTGGTGCAATCCAAGACGCCTTTGGACGAAGCCTCGCGCGCCGCCCTGGAACCCTGGCTGGACCGCCTGATCGTGCTGCCGCGCCGCCCCCTGCGCAGCCTCAAGACCCTGCTGGCGGTGCTGTTCGCGCCGTACCCGATGCTGGCCACGATCAATGGCCTGGCCGAGCCGCTGCAACAGCGTTTCCGGCAATTGCTGGAGGAGCCCTGGGACGTGGTGCAGATCGAGCACAGCTACAGCTTCCAACCCTTCGAGCAACCACTGCGCGAGCGCGGACAAGACTTCATCCTCACCGAGCACAATGTCGAGTCGGCCCTCGGAGCCGCCAGCTACGACCGCCTGCCAGCCTGGTCCAAGCCCTTCACCCTGTATGACCAGTGGCGCTACCGGCGCTGGGAAACCCGGGTATTCCGGCAGGCGGCCCGGGTCGTGGCCGTGACCGAACAGGATGCCGTGACCCTGGCCCGCCTCAGCGGCAAGCCGGCGCCGGTGGTGGTCAACGGCGTCGACTGCGGACACTACGCCTCGGTGCAGCCGGACTTTTCCAGCCAGCGGCTGTTGTTCATCGGCAACTACGAATACAGCCCCAACCTGGATGCCGTGGAATGGGCCCTGGACAATATCCTGCCGCAGCTGTGGGCCCTCAACCCGGACGTACGTTTCGCCATCTGCGGTTATGCACTGCCGGACAGCTTCCGCCAACGCTGGACCGACCCGCGCATCGAATGGCAAGGCTTCGTTCCCGACTTGCGCGACCTGCAACGACGCTCGACGCTGTTCTTCGCCCCGCTACGCCAGGGCGGAGGTTCCAAGCTCAAGGTCCTCGAAGCCATGGCCGCCGGCTTGCCGGTGGTCACCACGGCCCAGGGCTGCTCGGGCCTGCAGGTGGAAAACGGCGAGCACTACCTGGGCGGCGAAGACTCCGCGACCCTGGTGCAGATCCTCGCCCAGGCGCTGGCCGACCCCGAGCGCCTGCGTCGCGTCGGCGCGGCCGGAAGGGCCTACGTCCTGGCCAAGCATGACTGGAGCGCCGCTGCCGCCCAGCTCGAAGCGGCCTATCACCAACTCCCCTCTGTCAAGGAAGAAGTCTCCGTATGCGCATAGGCCTGGATTACCGCCCCGCCGCGGGTTACAGCAATACCGGGATTGGCCGGCAGAACCTGGCGCTGGAAGAAGCCCTGCGCGCCAATCCGCAGGTCAGCCTGCAGTTGTTCGGGGTGGCCCCGGAAGATCATCCGCTACGTCGCCGGGTGCACTGCCCGCGCTGGGGATCGGCGCTGCAAGGCATCCACCGGTTGCCCGGACGGCTGCGCTTCGAAGGCGGCTTTCTACCGGGCGCCCTGCGCGAGGCGGGGGTCGAGGTCTACATCTGCAACTTCAACATGGGCCTGCCGCTGGGCAAGAAACCCCAGGGCTTGCGCTATGTGCTGCAACTGCACGACCTGTTCCAACTGACCCTGAGCAACAGCCATGGCTCGCGCCTCAAGGAGCGCTTCTACCGCCAGAGCGACAAGCTCTCCATCGGCTATTCGGTGAAGCAGGCGGACCGCATCTGGACGCCCTCGCAGTACACCGCCGATGAGTTGGTCAAGCTGTTCCCCGCCGCCCGGGACAAGGTCCGGGTCCTGCCCAACCTGGTGGCCGGCTTCAGCGGCGAGCCGGCCGACATCAGCGAACTGCAACTTCCCGAGCGCTACTGGCTGGTAGTGGGCACTCGCGAACCACGCAAGAACATTCCCTGGTTCGTCGCCGCCTGGCAGGCCGCACGCCAGCAATCGGCCAAAGTCCCGGAATTGCTGCTGATCGGCGCCCCCGAGCATCTGCCCAGCGAACTACGGGCCCTGCACGGCCTGCATTTCCTCAGCGACATCAGCGACAGCCAACTGCACGCTGTCTACCGCCAGGCCCTGCGCCTGTGGCAGCCCTCCTATGCCGAGGGGTTCGGCTTGCCGGTGATCGAGGCGCTGAGCGTCGGCACCCCGGTGGCAGTGGCCTCGGGCTCGGCCCTGGATGAAATCACCCCGGCCGGCAGCCCGCGCTTCTCGCCCACCGACAGTGCCGCGCTGGGCCAGTTGATGGTGCAGTTGGCCGACTCTCCCAAGGAAGATCCGGCGGCGCTCCAGGCCTGGGCCGCCGGTTATGCCGAAGGCGCTTATCGCCAGCGCCTGGATGAACTGCTCGAGGAGCTCAAGTAATGCCCATCGCCCTGCCGCTGGCGCTGATCTTCAGCCTGGTTTTCGGCGTGCTGATCTGGCTGCTGCCGCCCTTGAAGGTACTGGTGCTGATGGTCGCCATCGCCGCGGCCGTGACCGTGGTCCGCCAACCTTTGCGCGGGCTGCTGCTGTTCGCCGTGCTGGCCACCTTCCTGCCCTATTCGACGGTGCAGATCGGACTGCGCACCACGGTCTCCGAGGCGCTGCTGCTGTTGGTCTGGGTCAGCGTCCTGACCCAGAACCTGTTCTCCAACCTGCCGCGCCCGCCCCGGCTGCTGCGCACCGAGAAGCTGTTGCTGGCGCTGATGGCCTTCAGCGCCCTGCCCTTCATCATCGGCCAGTTGACGGTCGACGCCGTGGGCAACGGGCCGGTGAACTGGGTGCGCTGGCTGCTCAACCTATCGGCACTGTTCCTGGTGCCGCGCCTCTTGCAGGAGCAACGAGCCCGGGAGCAACTGGTCTGCGGACTGTTGCTGGGGACGTTGATGCTCCTGCTGCTGTCGATCAGCGTATTCCTCAAGAGCGGCACCGCCACCGCCATGACCCCGATCCTGGAAAGACTCGGCTACGGCGGCATCGCCGTGCTGGGCGACAGCCTCAGCGCCCTGGCCAACCGCATGGGCTCGCCCTGGATGCACCCCAACGTCACTGGCGGCGCCATGGCGCTGATCCTGCCGCTGGCCTTCTGCTTCGGCCTGACCCGCAGCGGCTGGGAACGCCGCCTGGGGCTGGGCGTGGCCTTGCTGGGCGCGGTCGGCCTGTTGCTCTCAGGCTCGCGTGGCGCCCTGCTCAGCCTGTTGGTGGTACTGATCTGGATGGCCCGCCAGCGGGTGCCCTACACCGGACGCATGCTCATGGGCGGGTTCGTCCTGGGCGCCCTGCTGATGATGTCCTACCCGCCCCTGCAGGATCGCCTGCTGACCCTGTTCACCTCCAACGATGCCAGTACCAGCGTGCGGGTCGACGAGTACACGCACTTCCCCGAGGCCATGGCGATGTTCCCCTTCGGCATCGGCTTCAAGGTCGATCCGCCGGTGCCTGGCACTGGCCTGTGGGGGATTTCCAACCTGTGGTTGAACTACATCTACAAGATCGGCGTGCCGGGCATGCTGCTGTTCGTCGCGGTGATCTGGAGCTGGTGGCGGGAAACCCGGGCCCCTGGCCTGCAAACCCGCCTGACCCGGGACAATGCGCTGTGGCTGGGCAGCGGCGCAGGCCTGAGCGCGGCGCTGATCAGCGGCCTGTTCGACCACTATTTCAGCTTCACCCAGGTCTTGGCCGCCCTGTTCTGGCTGCTGCTGGGCCTCAACCTGCATGAAGCCAGGCGCCTGCGGCTCAAGGCCCTGGCCGCGGCGCCAGGCAATGCTCCAGAATCTTCTAGCTCAGGAATCCATTCATGAAACATCGCCTCTTTCACTCGCAGAACCTGAAACAGGCACTGCCCGAATATGCGCAGAAAATGGGCGTCAGCCTCGAGGAACTGGAAGCGGCCTATCAGTGGATGCTGGAAAACGACGTGATTTTCGAGCAGCCGCTCAAGGGCAACATCCTCACGTATGTCAGCTACCTGAACATCGAGTCGAAGATCGAACCGCCCCTGCCTCGGCGCTTCTATGCCCTGCTGGGTCGCGAAGTCAAAGGCGCGCTGATCCCCATGTACGGCATCAACTGGCCGACCCTGCGCGATCGCATGCTGCGCACCTGGGAGCAGATGTACAACATCCTGATCTGCAAGATCCCCAGCCACACCCTGCGCCTGCTCTGGCTGCGCATGGGCGGGGCGAAGATCGGCAAGGGCTCCACGGTATGGCGCAACACAGAGGTACTGGGTATCGACAGCCTGCGCATCGGCCAGGACAGTACCGTGGCCTGGCACTGCCAGCTCGATGCCCGGGGTGGCTTGATCATCGGCGATCACGTGACCATCGCTTCCCATGTGCTGATCATCGCCGGCGGCCACGACCTCAAGGAGCCTGAGTTCTGGGCGGTCGGCGGACCGATCTATATCCATGACTACGCCTGGATCGCCAGTCGCGCCCTGCTGTCCTACGGCGCTGATATCGGCGAGGGCGCGGTGGTCGGAGGCCAATCGGTGGTGTCCAAGCCGGTACCGCCCTATGCCATCGTCAGCGGCCCGGATGCCGCGATCAAGGGTGAACGTTGCCGTAACCTCAACTACAAAGTGGGCGGCAAAGGCCTGTTCACTTTGTTCCACTGAAACGCCCGGCATGTTCGGCGCAACGCTGTGGCTGACCCTGGCCACCCTGACCGGCCTGGCTGCGGGTTTCGCCCGGGAGTGGCTGTTGGTGGCCGCCTGGGGGGCGGGCGGCCAGAGCGATGGTTTCCTGGTGGCGATGTTCCTGCCCGAGGCCCTGCGCATGGCCCTGGCCGCCGGCCTGCTCAGCGCCGCGGCCCTGCCGCTGTACCAGCAACGCTCGGCCACGCAGCAGCAGGCCTGGCTCGCCGCCCTGGCTCCGCGCCTGTTGCTCTGCGGCTTGTTGCTGGGCGGCATACTGAGCCTCGGCGCGCCGCTGTGGGTACGCCTGGTGGGCCCAGGCCTTTCCCATGACGGCTACGCCCTGGCCAGCGGTGGCCTGCACTGGCTCGCCTGGTGCGCGCCTGGGTTCATCCTCCACAGCCTGTTCTGCGTGCCCTTGCAGGCTCGTTCGCGCTTTGTCCTGGCAGGGCTGGGCTCGTTGTTGTTCAACCTGCCGCCAGTGCTCTACCTGGCCAGCCTGCATCATGCCGCCAGCCCCACCGGCCTGGCGGCCGCTTGTGTCCTGGGCAGCGTGCTGATGCCCAGCGTGCTGCTGCCCAGCCTGCTGCGCGAGGGCTGGCGCCCCTGGCGCATCCAGGGCGCGCCCGGGGCCGGCCGCGAGTTGCTGCAGCGCATCGGGCCGTTGCTGAGCAGCAACCTGGCCAGCCAGGGCCTGGCGTTGCTGGAACGCATGGCCGCCTCGTTGCTGGGCGAGGGTGCGGTCACCTGGATCAACCTGGCGCGCAAGCTGATCAACCTGCCGCTGATCGCCCTGATGAGCCTCAACCAGGTGCTGCTGGGCCTGATGAGCGGCAGCTCCGGTGAACAACGGCTGGATCTGTTGCGCAAGGGGCTGAGCAGCGCCAGCCTGCTGACCATCCCGGCGGTGGTGGGGCTGATCGGCGCCGCGGCGGCCCTGGTGCATCTGCTGTTGCCTGCCCAGGCAGCGGACAGCCCCTTGCCGAACCTGCTGGCCTGGTTCTCGGTGCCACTACTGTTCGGTGCCTGGAACGCCCTGCTGGCGCGTTATGCCTACGCTGCGGGAGATACCCGCATGCCGCTCAATTGCGAACTGGCCGGCAGCCTGCTCAATGCCTTGCTGCTAGCTGCGCTTCCCTACTTCCTGGGGCTGGTGGGCATCGCCCTGGCGGCCATCTGTGGAGTGGTGCTCACCGCCCTGCTGCTGATGCGCCGCCAGCAGTTGCTGGGCCTGCTGCCCTGGCGCAGCCACTGGTCGATCGGCATCGGTGGCATGCTGCTGGCGGCGCTGTTCCTGCATCCGCTGACCTCGATCATCTGGCAACTGGCCCTGAGCAGTGCCTGCGGGTTGCTATTGTTGCTGGGACTCGCCGCCTGGCTGCGCCCCTGGCGCCAGAACCTGACCTGAACCGGAGGCAACTATGTCGGCACTGCGCGTGGCCTGTGTAATCCCCACCTACAACGGTTGCCGGGACCTGGCCCGGTTGCTGGATTCCCTGGCCATCCAGAGCGCCGTCTTCGATACCCTGATCGTCGATTCCAGTTCCAGCGACGGTACTTATGAACTGGCCGTGTCGCGTTGCCCCAACGTGTTGCGCATCGATAGCCGCGACTTCAATCACGGTGGCACCCGGCAACTGATGGTTGAGCGCAATGCCGACTACGACGTCTATGTGTTCATGACCCAGGACGCCTACCTCGCCGATGCCGAGGGCATCGCCAGGATCGTCGCGCCCTTCGCCGATGGACAAGTGGGAGCCGTGTGCGGGCGCCAACTGCCGCACCTGGATGCCAGCCCCCTGGCCACCCATGCGCGGCTGTTCAACTACCCTCCCACGTCCCAGGTGAAGAGCCTGGCCGATGTGCCGGCGCTGGGCATCAAGACCGCCTTCATGTCCAACTCGTTCTCGGCCTATCGTCGCGAGGCGCTGATGCAAGTGGGCGGTTTTCCCAACCACGTGATCCTGTCCGAGGACATGTACGTCGGCGCCAAGATGCTCCTGGCCGGCTGGAAGGTCGTCTATGAAGGCACAGCCTGTTGCCGTCACTCCCACAACTACAGCCTCAGGGAAGAGTTTCGCCGCTATTTCGACATCGGTGTGTTCCACGCCCGGGAGCCCTGGATCCGCCAGGCCTTCGGCGGCGCCGGCGGCGAGGGATTGCGCTACGTCAAATCCGAACTGGCGTTCCTCGGTCTCGGACGGCTGCTGCAATGGCCAGGCTCATTGCTGCGCAATGCACTGAAGCTGTTCGCCTACAAGCTCAGCCAGCAGGAACGCTACCTGCCCCTGGGCCTGAAGAAGCGCCTGGGCATGTACCGCCGTTACTGGGACGGCCCCAACGCTCGCCCACAGCCAGGGCCGCGGCAGTAACTTTTCTGACTTTAGAAAGAGAATCCCCCGAATTGACCCTCCAGCACCGATCAGTGACTGTGGTCGTCAGGCACTGACGCCTCAAACAGGGAAGTACAAGGTCATGAATGACAAGGGGTTGTATCCACGAGCGCATTCGACGCTCAACCGCATCAAAGACAACGCCTGGCTATCCAGCCCCTCAAGCCAGGAGTTCCGCGAACCGCGCCCGCCTCAGTCCCGCCTATCGTCATTGCTCAAGCGCCTGGGTCGACTGGCATTGGCCGCAGCCCTGCTGGCGGGTCTGGTGACCTGGGGTCTTCACAGCCGTTTCGGCCTGTTGCTGCTGTTACTGCTGCGTTGAACGCATCGGAGCCGTCCCAACACCGGGCCGGCTCCGCAGGTTCAATCCAGCAGCTCGCTCAGGGGAATGAAAGCGACCTGGTCACCTTCGACCAGGGTCCTCCCTTCGAGCACCTCCACCAGACCTTCGGCCCACGCCGCGCTACGCAGGACCCCTGAACTCTGGTTGCGATAGATGATCGCTCGGCCATCCTCGAGCCGCCCCCGCAAGTACTCACGCCGATTGCCCGGCTGAGGCCAGGCAAAGCCGGCCGCCACCTGGAAACGCAGCGGTTGGATACTTTGCACACCCAGGCGCCGCAGCAGGTAGGGACGAGCCAACAGGGCGAAGGTCACCAGGGTCGATGCCGGGTTGCCAGGCAAGCCAATCACCGGCACACCCCGAAAATGCCCGAAGGTCAGGGGCTTGCCCGGCTTGATCGCCAGCTTCCACAACGCCAGCTCGCCCGCCTCGCGCAGGGCCAGGCCGAGGAAGTCCGCCTCCCCTACCGAGACACCGCCGGTGGACAAGATCAGATCGACGTCCTTGAGCTCTGCCAAGCGTTCGCGGGTCGCAGCCAGGTCGTCAGGCAGGATCCCGGCGTCCAGCACTTCGCAGCCCAGGCGCTGCAGCCAGCTGCACAACAGGACCCGGTTGCTGTTGTAGATCTGCCCGGGCCCCAGGGGTTGGCCCGGCTCCAGCAGTTCGTCGCCGGTGGACAGCACCGCCACCCGCACACGGCGAATCACGTCCAGCTCGGCACATCCCAAGGAAGCGGCCAGCCCTTGTTCGATAGGCCCCAGGCGAGTACCCGCAGCGAGGATCTGCTCACCAATGGTGGTTTCCTGGCCCTGTGGACGGATGTTCTGCCCGACTTTCAGCGGCTCGGTGAAACGCACCCGTTGATCGTCCTGGACCTCGGTGTTTTCCTGCATCTGGACACAATCCGCGCCGGCCGGCACTGGGGCCCCGGTGAAGATCCGCGCGCATGTTCCCGGTTGCAGCGGCTCCGGGACCTGGCCGGCGAAGATCTTCTGGCTGACCGGCAGGGGCTCGCCTTTCCAATCCTCCAGGCGCAGGGCATAACCATCCATGGCGCTATTGGGCCAGGGCGGCAGGTCCAGGCTGGATACCAGGGGCTCGGCCAGCACCCGCCCCTGGGTCGCCGCCAGGGGCAAACGCTCGCGCTCGCGGATCGGCGTCGCCTCGGCCATCGCCAGCAGGCGCTCCAGCGCCTCCTCCACAGGCATCAGGGCACCGAGCTTGCCCGGCTTAGCCACGGGATTCACAGGATGCCGCCTGTTTCAGGTGAGGAACGAAATTGCAGGGACGGTGCCGCGAGTCCAGCTGTTCGGCAAGAATGCCATCCCAACCGGTGCGCACTGCGTTGGTGGAACCAGGCAGGCAGCAGACCAGCGTGCCATTGGCCAGGCCGGCCAGCGCTCGCGACTGCACGGTGGAGGTGCCGATGTCCGCCACGGAGATCTGCCGGAACAGCTCGCCAAAACCATCGACCTGCTTGTCCAGCAGGCACGCCACCGCTTCTGGAGTGCTATCGCGCCCCGTGAAACCGGTACCGCCGGTGATCAGCACTACCTGTACCTGGTCATCGGCGATCCAGGTGGCGACCTGGGCGCGGATCTTGTACAGGTCGTCCTTGAGCAGGACCCGCGCCGCCAGGTGGTGACCGGCAGTACCCAGGCGCTCGACGAAAAGCTGGCCGGAGGTATCGGTGTCCAGGGTGCGGGTATCGCTGACGGTCAAGACCGCTATATTCAGCGGGGCAAAAGGTACATCAGCCTTGGCTTTCATAGGCTCGATCCAGTGATGGGGAAACAGGCCGGTGTTATATCACAGGCCTCCGCTCCGCCGCCGTGCATCCGGCAATGCCTCGAGGGTCGGTTCATTCGGGAACAATCAGGCACAATGAGCGGCGCACATCAGCGAACGCCTGCGATCGTCCCGCCAACGTGGCAGAATGTCCCTGGCCAAGGAACTTGCAGACGTTGTATACGTCTGAAGACCAGCACTCATAAGTACTCATTTCGGAGACATACAATGACTCAACGGACCCTCGCCACTTTCATGCTCGCATTGGGCCTGGCCACTCTCGCCGGTTGCGCATCGCCGACAGTGATCACCCTGAATGATGGTCGCGAAATCCAGGCCGTGGATACCCCTAAGTTCGACAGTGATTCCGGCTTCTACGAGTTCGAACAACTGGACGGCAAGCGCACTCGCATCAACAAGGATCAGGTACGTACCGTCAAGGAGCTGTAAGCCTGGCGACTGCCGACCTGAAAACGCTAAAACCCGCCTGGTGCGGGTTTTAGCGTTTCTACGTCTCGAGATTTACCAGTCGAGGCGGATACCACTCTCGAACTCACGCTCCTGGCCAGTCAGCGGATCGATGAAGCGCAAGCCCTGGGCCAGCAGCTTCAACGGCTTGGCAGGGTCATCCTCAGCGTCCTTGAGCACCTGGGGATAGAAAGGATCATTGCAGATCGCCGCGCCCAGCGCGCTCATGTGCACGCGCAACTGATGCTTCTTGCCCGTCACCGGATACAGCCCGTAACGCCAAAGGTCACCATGCTTTTCCCGGACTTCCACCAGGGTCTCGGTGTTGCTCACACCTGGGACCTCCTGCATGCGGAAGAAGGGTTCGCCGTCCACCAGCCGGCTCTTGTGCAAAAGCGGGAAGACCAGCTCGGGCAAGGCCCCGGCAATGGCTTCATAGCGCTTCTCGATCTGCCGGGTGGGAAACAGCGCCTGATAGGCCGAGCGACTACCCGGGTTGGCGGAAAACAGCACCAGCCCAGCGGTGTGCCGGTCAATACGATGCAGGGGCACCAGGTGCGGATTGTCAAAGCGACGGATCAACCGCCGCAGCAAGGTCTGCTCGACATACTCGCCCGCCGGGGTCACCGGCAGGAAATGCGGCTTGTCCGCCACCACCAGGTGCTCGTCGGCATACAGCACCGTCTCCTGCACCGGAATCACCTTTTCGTTCGGTACCTCGCGAAAATAGTGAATCAGCAAACCTTCACGATAGGCCAGCTCCACAGCGATGGGCTGGCCTTGTCCGTCCAGCACCCGCCCCCGGGCAAACCGGTCCAGCCATTGCTCGCGACTGATGGCCTTGAAGTGATCGCACAGGCAATCCAGCACGGTCGCCCAGGGGCCTGGAGGCAGGTACAAAGTGCTGGCCTGATGCTGTGCCGCAGAAAAACTCACGCAAGACATACAAAAACTCGAGGGATCGATCCAAGCCGGCATTATCCAACAGCGATCCCCGGCAGCCTAGGAAGAGTTTGCCCGCCTTCAGGCACAGGACTGCCTGGCCTGGGCCGCCGCCTCGGTGAACTCCTTGAGCCAGCGCAAGACGTCTACCGCTTCCCAGCGAGCCGGATCGTAAAGGGCATACAACAGCCCCTGGTACCCGACGACGTCCAACTGGCGGTGATAGCCCGCACGCTGGAACAGGGCCTCTATTTCGGCGAAACAGGTGTTGAAATGCAGCTTGTTGAAAGGCGTCTTGCCCTCGGTGACCAGACCATCCAGGCGCAGCTCATGCACCGCCTCGCGCAGCACGTCTGGAGACATGTTGTTCACGCTGTTTTTCAGTTGTTCGACATTGACCATCATTTATTCCTTTGAAGGTTCGAAGCCTGCGCCACATCCATCAGGGCTGCTTGTGCCCAACGTAGCTGACGACCCAAAGCACCACGCCCCAGATCTCGATCGAGCCCAGGTCGTCCAGGGCAATGGAAGGGATCGACGGACGCGCTGCCTTGAGCAGCAGGCCGCCACGGGGATCGGGTGCCAGCAGGCGCAGCGAATACTCGCTGCAGCCGTGGGGACGCACCACCAGGTATTGGTCCACCACCGGGGTGGCGGAACGATCGACGACCAGGCGATCCCCGGGATACATGCCAAACCCCAGGAGGTTGTCATCGTCCACCAGCAGGCCGTGGATCTGAGGGGCCCCCAGGCCCAGGGTCCGGTCCAGTGAGAAACCGCTGCCGATGGGGCCAGGGGCAGGCTCGCTGTCGCCCAACTCCATGAGACGGGTTGGCAACGGTTGCGAACGTTCGATACCGGTCAGGAAAGTGAGAGACATGGCGAGATTCCTCGTTGACTGTATATGCATACAGTAACCGAATCGATGGATCTCGCCAACGAATTCCAGGCAAGGGCGACAGGCGGAAACTGCGCGACGCCAGTTTTCAGCGCAGGAAGGCCACCACCTGTTCGGCGTCGAACGGCCAGCCCAGCTCGGCGCCATTGTCTGCCCGGCGCAGCACCGGGATACGCAGGCCGTAGGCTTCGAACAGCTCCTGGCTGTCGGCGATGTCCACCAACTCGACCATCAGGCCGTGCTCCACCAGCGGCATCAGCTCGGCCTCGGCCAGTTCGCACAAATGGCAGCCAAGGGTGCCGAACAATTGGCATTCAGGAGGCATGGGGATCGACCATTGAAATGAGGAACGGGCGCTCATTGTAGGGCCTGGATGAAAACAGCGTCGAGCCGCCCTAGAGAATGAAGCGCACCCGGCGGCTGGCCAGGATCAGCAGCGGTGCCACGGCAAAGGCCAGCACCAACACCAGCAGCGTCATCTGGTTGCCATAGGCCATGCCCGCCGCAAGCGCGCCATAGACGAACCAGGGGTGCACGTAATACACCGCCGAGGACAGCTTGGCCGGGAAGTTGCTGTGGCTGGCCCGGAAGTAAGCCTGGGGCAGCAGGAACAGCGCCGGGGTGATCACCAGCAGCGATGCGAGGAAATCGAAGTTCTGCTCGACGTCCGCCCGCAGCGCGAAATTCACTGCGGCCTCGCCCAGGATCAGCACCAACCCTAGCCCCAGCCAGCCCCACAGCAGCGGCCGGCCGATACGCTGCGCCAGTTCATGGCGGGCACAGAGGAAACCGATGGCCATGAACGGGAAACCCATGAACAGGAAATTGCGCGCCGTGTAGTCGTTCTGGTTGAAGTGCTGGAGAAAGGCGTTGGGCAGCTCGAAATAGACCCGCGCGTATTGCAGGCACAAGCCAGCCAGGAACGCCGCCAGGGCCAGGCCGATCAGTGCCGGCGAACGCCAGCGGCGCAACACCAAAAGGATCAGCCCGCCGCCCAGCATTCCCAGCAGGTACCAGAGGTGGAAGTAGCCGATCAGCAGCTTCTTCACCACCCCCAGTATCCCGCCGAGGCTGGCGATGGTCGCCGGATCGACGTACTGCGGGCTGTAGACCAGCATCCAGAACAGGTAGATCAGCAACCCACGCTTGAACCACTGGGCGAAGGAATGCCCCCCTTCCAGGGTCTGGTACAGGTAGTAGCCATTGATGATGAAGAAGGTCGGCACCGCCACCCGGAACAGGCCGTTGCACAACAGGTAGCCGACCCAGGTGTAATTGCCCCCCAGCAGCTTGCAGTGCAGCATCACCACCATTACCGCGAGCAGGACCTTGAGGGCGTCGAGATTTCCGTTGAGAACTTTCGGCATCGAATGGCTACCCGAGCAGGCAGGAGGATTCCCGGATTACACCGGATCGTAGTGTTTGCGCTTGCCGGCCGAACTGAAGCGACGCTTGCAGTAGGCCGTGGCCCGGTCGAGGATCGGCTTCTCGTAGAACTGATAGCCCACCCAGCCATAACAGACCACCGCCGTCATCATCAGCAGCAGGAACAGCAGGTTATCCACAGGGCTGCGGGGCCAGGCTCCGATCACCTGCCAGGCCCTGCCGATCACCCCCAGCACCAACAGGTGCGACAAGTAGATGGTGTAGGACATATCGCCGGTGGCCGTAAGAAAGGCCGGCATCCGGATCAACTGCCGCCGCTCCAACAGCGCCAGGGACAGCACCAGGGCGCCGAACGCCAGGCCCACCGCCAGCATCCTCGGCAAGCCTTCGGTGGTGAAGAGCCGGTAGCTGTAGATCAACGGGAACCCTACCAGCAGCACCGCCACCAGCGCGCCCCAAGCCAGCCAGGTGGGCACCCGGGCGCTGTACGGCCCATAGAAGAACAGGGCCAGGGCACTGCCGACGATGAATTCCAGGGCATAGGGATGCAGCATGATCTTCAGGGCCGGGGAATAGTCCTGCCAGTCCTGCAACAGGTTGAAGGCCACCAGCGCCCCCGCCCACAGCAGCAGGATCCACGGCAACCAGCGCTCCTTGAAGAACAGCAGCAGGGTGAACACCAGGTAGAACCACAACTCGAACAGCAGCGACCAGGCCACCATCACCAGCAGCACTCGGTCGTTGGGCAGCAGCAGGAACGACATCCACAGGTTCGAGCCGCCGTGGGAGCTGTTCACCAGCGCCGGCTGCCACAGGTACACCCCCAGGGTGATGAAGAAATACAGCCAGTAGGTGGGATAGATCCGCGACAAGCGGTTGAACAGGAAGCGCTGGGTCTCGACGCTTTTCTGGAAGCGCCCGCGGCTGACGATCACCATCACGAAACCGCTGATGACGAAGAACAGGTCGACCCCCAGCTGGAAGAAGTCCACGTACACCGGCAACAGGATGTCGCCCCCGGAATACTTGATCTCCACCGACATCATGTGGAACAGCACCACCCCCAGCACCGCGGCCCCACGCAACCCTTGCAGTGAATACAGACGCTCCATAAACCTCTCCGGCTCCCCACTGGCACGGCCCCTGTGGCACAGGCTGCCTGAACATCGCCCTGCGTCGCCCCCCGGCCACTTGCCGCCGGGCGCCACTCGCATCGACCGTTTCTGAGCATAGCGAAGGCTCGTGAAGATGGGACACTCTGGCGAAAGAATGACCTGGGTCAGCACGACTTCCTGCCGGCCGGGGGATCCTTCCGACCTTTTTGCCTCTAGGCTTTGCCTGGCCGCCCCTTGTCCGGAGATAACCGTTGTTCGCCAACCTGCTGATCATTCTCGCCTCCTCGCTGGTGGTCATCGCGCTGTTCCGGCGCCTGAGCCTGCCGCCGGTGCTGGGTTACCTGTCGGTCGGACTGATGGTCGGCCCCACCGCCCTGGACTGGGTCAACGACAGCGAGGACCTGCCGGACCTGGCCGAGCTGGGGGTGGTGTTCCTGCTGTTCTCCCTGGGGCTGGAATTTTCCCTGTCGAAGATGCTCGCCCTGCGTCGCGTGGTCTTCGGCCTCGGCAGCCTGCAAGTGTTGTGCACCGGCCTGGTGCTGGGTGGACTGCTGGCGCTGTTCGGCATGTCCTTGAGCTCGGCGCTGATGCTCGGCACCGGGCTGGCCCTGTCGTCCACCGCCATCGTCAGCAAGGAGCTGACCAGCCTGGGCGAGATATTCAGCAGCCACGGCCAGAATGCCATCGGCGTGCTGCTGTTCCAGGACGTGGTGGCCGTGCTGTTGCTGACCCTGGTCCCGGTGTTCGCCGGCAGCACCGACCAGGCCTGGTACTGGGCCCTGCCCGCGACCCTGGGCAAGACCGTGGTGCTGTTCGTCGGCCTGCTGCTGGCCAGTCGCTGGCTGCTGCCACGCCTGTTCCACGAGGTCGCCGCCTCCCACTCCGCCGAACTTTTCGTGCTGCTGGCCCTGGTGATCGTCCTGCTGACCGCCTGGCTCACTCACCTTTTGGGGCTGTCGCCGGCCCTGGGAGCCTTCCTGGCCGGCATGCTGCTGGGGGAAAGCCACTACCGGCACCAGATCGAAGCCGATATCCGGCCGTTTCGCGACATCCTGCTGGGGTTGTTCTTCGTCAGCATCGGCATGCTCATCGACCTGCAGCTGTTCATCGACCACAGCCTGCTGATCATCGGCCTGACCCTGGCCCTGCTGCTGGTCAAGGGCACGGTGGTCGCGGCCCTGCTCAAGTTGCGCGGCAGCGACGGCGAAACCGCCTGGCGCAGCGGCCTGGCCCTGGCCCAGGGCGGCGAATTCTGCTTCGCCCTGATGGCCCAGATGCAGCTGAGCCAGATGATCCCGTCCACGCTCAGCAGCCTGCTATTGGCCGCCACCTTCTGTTCGATGCTGCTGACGCCATTGCTGCTGCGCGCGGCCCCGGTGCTCACCGCGCGCTTGCACCGCAAGCCCAACCAGGCTGCGCAGCTGGAGGAAATCAGCGCGCAGAACGCGCAGTTGCAGGGCCACGTGCTGATCTGCGGTTATGGTCGGGTCGGCCAGTCCATCGGCCGTTTCCTGCGCCACGAACAACTGCGCTACATCGCCCTGGACGACGATCCCGTGCGGGTCCAGGAGGCCTCGGCGGCGGAAAGCTGCGTGCATTACGGTGACTGTCGGCGCGGCGACCTGCTGGCGGCGGTCGGCTTGGAGCGCGCGCGGCTGCTGGTGATCGCCGTGGACAAGACCGATATCGCCCTGACCGTGCTCAAGGCCGCCCGGCGCCTGGACGGCAACGTGCCGATCCTGGTGCGCACCCGGGACGACAGCCAGTTGGCGGAACTCAAGGCCGCCGGTGCCAACGAAGTGGTGCCCGAGCTGCTGGAGTCGAGCCTGATGCTCGCCTCCCATGCGCTGATCATGCTGGGCCTGCCCGAGCAGCGGGTGCAGCGCACAGTGGATGAAGTGCGCCAAAGCCGCTACCGGCTGCTCCACGGCTTCTACCATGGCGGACAAAGCGATACCCAGGACAACCACGAACCGCCTGCCGTACAGATGCACGCAGTGAACCTGGATGCCGATGCCCATGCCTGCGACCAGCCGCTGCAAGCCCTGGCCCTGGATCGCCTGGGAGTGGACATCCGCGCCGTGCAACGCCAGGGCCACGACCTGCCGCTAGGTCCGGGCCTGCGCCTGCAAGCGGGCGACCGGGTGCTGCTGTCCGGTCCGCAGAACGCCATCGAAGCTTGCGAGGCGCGCCTGCTGGGCGGTTGAGCTTGGTGCGCCGTGCCCCGGGTTGGCCCATGGTCAACCGGGGGGCGATGGCGACTCGCTCACTCCTGGTTGACCGCACCGATCTTGTGCAACGACAGGTCGGCACCGTAGTACTCCTGTTCCTGGCTCAGGCGCAGGCCGCAGGTGGCCTTGATCGCGCCATACACGGCGAAGCCTCCCAGCAGCGCCACCAGCACCCCGAGCCCGGTGCCGAGCAACTGGCTGGCCAGGCTCACGCCGCCCAACCCGCCCAGCGCCGCCTGGCCGAAGATCCCGCAGGCGATTCCGCCCCAGACCCCACACAAGCCATGCAGCGGCCACACTCCCAGCACATCGTCGATCTTCCATTTGCCCTGGGCGGCGATGAAACACCAGACGAACAGCGCCCCGGCAATGACCCCGGTGCACAACGCCCCCACCGGATGCATCAGGTCCGAACCGGCACAGACCGCCACCAGCCCCGCCAGCGGCCCGTTGTGCAGGAAGCCCGGGTCGTTGCGCCCGACGATCAACGCCGCCACTGTGCCGCCGACCATGGCCATCAGCGAGTTCACCGCCACCAGCCCGCTCAGGCCCTGCAGGGTCTGGGCGCTCATCACGTTGAAGCCGAACCAGCCGACGATGAGGATCCACGAGCCCAGCGCCAGGAAGGGAATGCTCGATGGCGCGAAGGCCACCAGCTTGCCGTCGCGATAGCGCCCATGGCGCGGCCCCAGCAACAACACCGCCGCCAGGGCCAGCCAGCCCCCCATGGCATGCACCACCACCGAACCGGCAAAATCGTGGAAACCGGCGCCAAAGCGTTGTTGCAGCCAGGCTTGCAGGCCATGGTTGCCGTTCCACACCACTCCTTCGAAGAACGGGTAGACGAACGCCACGATCAACACCGTGGCGCACAACTGCGGGACAAAACGCGCACGCTCGGCGATGCCGCCGGAGATAATCGCCGGGATCGCCGCGGCGAAGGTCAAGAGGAAGAAGAACTTCACCAGGCCGTAGCCATGGTCGGCACTGAGTGCCGCCGCCGGTTGCAGGAAGCTCACGCCGTAGGAGATCCAGTAGCCTATAAAGAAATAGGCCAGGGTCGAGACAGCGAAGTCGCTGAGGATCTTCGACAAGGCGTTGACCTGGTTCTTCTGCCTGACCGTCCCCACTTCGAGGAAGGCGAAACCGGCGTGCATGGCCAGGACCATGACCGCCCCGATCAGGATGAACAGCGTGTTGGAACCGTGGACCAGGGTGTCCACAGCGCTTTGCAGGTTTTCCATGGAGTGGGCAGATCCGCTAATGGCGGTCGGCTTGCCCTGCGGTCGACGCGCCCTGCACCAAATTGGCTCCCAGGGGCGCCGGCAAGCGCCTCCGATGAACCGTTTTGGCGCGCCGCACGCCGCACGCGAAACCGCAGGCAAGACAATGACCGGGAGTTGTGGTTGATTCGTCCAGGGCTGACGCGGCTTGCACGCCAGCCCCGCGCATTTTCGGCGCAGGCCCCGGGGCCTGCGCACCAGGACAAAGCAAAAGCTGTACCAGGCAATTTCAGTGAACCTTCATCCGGGGCTCACACTCATAGCTCACACAAGCCACCCAAGGAGGCAGCAGCATGGCCAGCAAAACGGCAAAGACAGCTCAAGAAGTATTGATGGCGGATTTTCAGGCACTGGTCAGCGACACCGAGCGTCTGCTGGAGCACACCGCGACCCTGGCCGGCGACCAGGCCGATGAGTTGCGCGAGCAGATCCACGAGAGCCTGCTCAAGGCCCGGGAAACCCTGCAACTGACCGAGGAATCCCTGCGCCAGCGGGGCCAGGCGGCCGTCACCGCCGCGCAAGACTACGTCCAGGCCAACCCTTGGCAATCGGTGGGAATCGCCGCTGGGGTGGGCTTCCTCATTGGCCTCCTGGCGACGCGGCGCTGATATGGCACTCGACGAATCCAGCGCATCGGGCAGCGGCCCGAGCGCTTCCTCACGGCGCCTGGGGGCGGCAGTCCTGGGCTTGTTGCACAGCCACGTAGAGCTATTTGGCATAGAACTGCAGGAGCAGAAGGCCCGCACCGTGAGCCTGCTGCTGTTCGCCGGGCTGGCCCTGGTATTCGCCCTGCTGTTGCTGGTGGGGCTGTCGGCACTGGTGCTGATCCTGCTCTGGGACACCTATCGCCTGGCCGGCATCGTCGGCCTGTGCGTGTTCTACGCCCTGGCCGCGCTGTTCTGCGGCCTGCGCCTGAAATCGGCGGTGTTCGATGAGTCCTCGCCCTTCCATGCCACCCTCGAAGAGCTGGCCAATGACCGGGAGCGCCTACTGCCATGAAGTTGCCTGACATTCCGCAGAACGCCTCGCGCCGGGACATGCGCAAGGCCCTGATCCGCTTGCGCATGGAAATGCACCGCCAGGAGATCCGCCAGGAAACCCGGCAACTGCTGCAACCCCTGCAGCGCATGCGCAGCATGGGGCAGAACTGGCAGCAAGGCCTTGGGATCAAGCACGCGCCACTGTGGGGCGTGGCGGTGGTGACCCTGCTGGGCTTTCTTACCGGCAAGGGTGCTCGCAATGGCGGTACCAGCAGCCTGACCCGCCTGGTACGCCTGGGCTCCAGCCTGCTGCCGTTGATCAAGCTGGTGCTGCAGGGCTCCTCGCGCAAATCCTGAAGCGCCTGCGTAGTCCCTGCTCCTTGCCCGGCCATCCGCAGCGGCTCCCGGACTCCAGGGGCCGCTTTCGGCCGTCGCCAGATCGCCGATAATCCCCGAGGACATTTCCCGTCGCGCCCCTTGCAGCCATGGCCGGGAACCCGGAAGCTGGGCGCTTCACGTTTTCTTCGGAGAGACCCCGCCTTGGATTGGCAGACCCTGCTCAACCGCGAACGCCTCGGAAAGCCAGTACACAGCCCGGAAGAACTGGGCCGTAGCCCTTTCCACAAAGACCACGACCGCATCATCTTCTCCGGCGCCTTCCGCCGCCTGGGCCGCAAGACCCAGGTACACCCGGTATCCAGCAACGACCATATCCACACCCGCCTGACCCATTCCCTGGAAGTCAGCTGCGTGGGCCGTTCCCTGGGCATGCGGGTGGGCGAGACCCTGCGCGGCGCCCTGCCTGAATGGTGCGAACCCAGCGACCTGGGCATGGTGGTGCAATCGGCCTGCCTGGCCCACGACATCGGCAACCCACCCTTCGGCCACTCCGGCGAGGACGCCATCCGCCATTGGTTCCAGCAAGCGGCCGGACGTGGCTGGCTGGATGCGATGAGCGAGGCCGAACGCCAGGACTTCCTCAATTTCGAGGGCAATGCCCAGGGTTTCCGGGTCCTGACACAGCTGGAATACCACCAGTTCGACGGTGGCACCCGATTGACCTACGCCACCCTCGGCACCTACCTGAAGTACCCCTGGACCGCGCGCCATGCCGACTCACTGGGCTACAAGAAGCACAAGTTCGGCTGCTACCAGAGCGAGCTGCCGTTACTGGAGCAGATCGC
Source organism: Pseudomonas sp. B6(2017) (assembly GCF_002112765.1). Classification (NCBI taxonomy): domain Bacteria; kingdom Pseudomonadati; phylum Pseudomonadota; class Gammaproteobacteria; order Pseudomonadales; family Pseudomonadaceae; genus Pseudomonas; species Pseudomonas sp. B6(2017). The sequence continues at coordinate 91,230 of NZ_NEIQ01000007.1, forward strand.
CCACAAGCTGGGCCTGCCGCAACTGGAAGAGCAGCGCTGGGCCCGACACCCCCTGGTGTACCTGATGGAGGCCGCGGACGACATCTGCTACGCGCTGATCGACCTCGAGGACGGCCTGGAAATGGACCTGCTGGAGTATGCCGAGGTGGAGTCCCTGCTCCTGGGCCTGGTGGGCGACGACCTGCCGGAAACCTACCGCCAGCTGGGCCCGGGTGACTCGCGCCGACGGCGCCTGGCGATCTTGCGGGGCAAGGCCATCGAGCACCTGACCAACGCCGCCGCACGGGCCTTCGTCGAGCAGCAGGACGCCCTGCTGGCCGGCACCCTGCACGGCGACCTGGTGGAGCACATGCATGGCCCCGCCAAGCGCTGCGTGCTCAACGCCAAGGACATGGCCCGCAAGAAGATCTTCCAGGACAAGCGCAAGACCCTGCACGAGATCGGCGCCTACACCACCCTGGAGATCCTGCTCAACTCCTTCTGCGGCGCCGCGCTGGAACAACATGGCGGCAAGACCCCGTCGTTCAAGAACCGGCGCATTCTCGACCTGCTGGGCAACAACGCCCCGGACCCAGGCTGGCCATTGCACAAGGCTTTCCTGCGGGTCATCGACTTCATCGCCGGCATGACCGACAGCTATGCCAGCGAAATGGCCCGGGAAATGACCGGACGCTCCAGCCCGCAATGACCCCTGCGCTGCCGCGGCCTGGTCTTCGAGACAGGCCGCGATAGCCTCGCGACCACCCCGCCAGCAACTAGGGGATTCCCCTAGCCCACTATCCACCAGCACCAGTCGGATACTTGCCAAGCACGCCCATGAACAGGGCAATAGCAGCAGAATTAGATATCTAGGGAAAACCCTTAGTGAAACTAATTTAACCAACCCAGACAAAAACTAGAGCAACTACTCAGGTCAAATCCCCAACTAGCTAGAAGCACTCATTAGTCCGCTAGTGGATATCCGGCCACCCTCACAGAATTAAACATTTGTTCATCAACTCAACCAAACATCCGACCTTTGGCATTTTGCCATCTCAGCTACAAGCCTTGCCCACCAAGGACATGACGCAAATTTAGTTAGCCTTCTATGCACTTACAATTTAGATACAAATAGGTTTTTTGGTTTCGGATAGTCTCGATTTCAACAGGAAATTTCCCCGCTGAACGCCCCCGAATAAAAATAATTCTGCTCTGCGCTGTAACGTTTCCAGGTCAACTCACTCAACCCTTTTGTCATACCTGAAACTGCACTGATTCATCCGGTACTCACTCAGGAACTGTCACTCTCGAGCACTTGGACATTTGCCCCCGATATAGATATCGACGGCGCAACATGTTCATAGGGCAGAACTAAAAGCGACGTCACTAGTTGAGCCCGCTGACCGGCTTCTCTGTTGTTCGTCACTTGGTCTTTTTACAGTAAGGATGCCAAGTGCCCCATTCATCACACACTGTCCGCTCCCTCCTCCCCCGCACCGGCGTGTGGTGCCTGGGACTGCTGTTCGGCATGGCGCAGCTGGGCCCGGCCCTGGCCGATGAGCCGGGCCAGGAAGCCCTGCGCCTGCAACAACAGCAACAACGTGACCTGCAGCAACTGCAACTGGAGCAGCGCCAGCGGCAGATGCAGCGCGGCAGCTTCAGTGCCAGCCCGGTGACGCCGGAAGTACCTCAGCAGCCGGCCAGCGATAGCCGCTGCTGGCCCTTGAGCGGCACCCGTATCGGCGGCGTCAGCCTGTTCAGCAAGACCCGGCTCAACGACTACATCAAGCCGTACGTGGCGCCCTGCATGGGGGTCAACCAGATCAACCAGTTGCTGGCCGCCCTCACCCGGCTGTACGTCGACGCCGGCTACATCGCCAGCCGTCCGTACCTGACCACCGCCCCGGCCGCCGGGCACAGCCTCGACATCCTGGTGGAGGAAGGCTACGTCGAGGCCATCGAGCTGGCCGACCAGAGCCTGCCGGTGTCGTTGCGCGGAGCGTTCCCGGGAATGCTCGGCAAGCCCCTGAACCTGCGCGACCTGGAACAAGGCCTGGACCAGCTCAACCGCCTGCGTTCACTGGACTTGACCGCCGACATCGCCCCCGGCAGCCAGCCCGGCGCCTCGCGGATCATCCTGCGCTCGCGCACCAGTGCCGCACGCTGGGGCCTGGGCCTGGGCGTGGACAACCTGGGCAGTGCCAGCACCGGCCGCGACCGGCAGTCGATCAACTTCAACCTCGACAGCCCGTTGCAGCTCAACGATGCCCTGAACCTGAACTACAGCGACACGCTCAACCACGGACCGCGCTACAGCCGCAGTTCCAGCCTGTTCTACTCGGTGCCCTACGGCTACTGGACCTACAGCCTGTTCGCCAGCCATGCCGAATACCGCGCGCCGCTCAAGCTGGCCCGCACCACCTTGTACAACAGTGGCCGTACCGACATGGTCAGCGCTCGCGCCGACCGGGTACTGTGGCGCGGCCAGAGCCACCAGCTCAGCGCCAACCTGCAACTGGCCTACAAGGATGTGGACAGCTATCTGCAGAAGGCCCACCTGAAGATCCAGAGCCCGACCCTGACCGTGGCCGAGGCCGGCCTCAACCTGTTCTGGCTCAACAGCGCGGTATGGAACCTGGATGCCAGCTACGCCCAGGGCCTGACCTGGTTCGGTGCCGACGACGACTCACAGCAAGTGCAACGCAACCTGCCCAAAGCGCAGTTCCGCAAGTACCGCGCCGGCCTCAGCCAGTGGCGCAACGGCCAGCTGGGCGGCCAGCGCTGGCAGTGGCAGAGCCAGTTGGCGGCGCAGTACAGCCCGGACCCGCTGCCAGCCATCGAGCAGCTCTTGGGCACCGACGACTCGGCGGTGCGTGGTTATCGCCTCAACAGTGTTTCCGGCGCCATCGGCGCGGTATGGCGCAACACCCTGCGCCTGCCCCTGGACAACGATCTGCCGGTGAAGCTCACCCCACGCCTGGGCCTGGACAACGGCTGGATCAAGGCCGACCACGGCGCCCAGAGCCGGCACCTGGCCGGTGCCAGCGTGGGCCTGAACCTGGCCTGGAAAAAACTCCAGCTCGACCTCGACTACCAGCGCAACCTCAGCACCCCGCAGGGGCTGCGCACGGAGCCGGAGGTTTGGCTGGCCCGCATCAGCCTGCAGATCTGACCAACCGCCGATTAGCCTGAACCAATCGATGAACCTGGGCACCACGCGCCGTTGCACCGAAGAAAGCGCCGGGCTCAACCACTTAGAACGAGGTTCTCATGCCTGACAACACTAGGTTCCACCTTTCCCCCCAGGGCACCTTGCGCTGGACCATTGCCAGCCTGCTGCTGGTCTCCCACCTGCCCCTGGCCCTGGCCAGCGGCATCACCGTGGTCGAGGGCCCGGGTGGCGTGCCGATCCTGCAAGACCAGGGCGGCGTGCCCATCGTCAACATCGTCGCGCCCAACTCCGGCGGCCTGTCCCATAACCAGTTCCTGGACTACAACGTCGGCCAGCAAGGCGTAGTGCTCAACAACAACAGCGATGTGTTGCACCAGGCAGCTTCGCAACTGGCTGGCCAGGTGGCGGCCAACCCGCAGTTCCAGGGCCAGGCGGCCAGCGTGATCCTCAACGAAGTGATCAGCCGCAATGCCTCGCAACTCAACGGTATCCAGGAAATCGCCGGCACCGCCGCCGATTTCGTGCTGGCCAACCCCAACGGCATCTCGGTCAACGGTGGCAGCTTCCTCAACACCCCCAACGCCAGCCTGGTAGTGGGGCGCCCGGAACTCGAGGGCGGCAAGCTGCAAGGTTTCACTACCCAGGACGCCCGTGGCCAGCTGGATATCCACAGTGGCGGCCTGCGTAATGAAAACGGTTCGATCGATCTGATCGCTCCACGCATCGACAGCCAGGGCGAACTTGCGGCCCAGAAACAGTTGAACCTGACCGTGGGCCGCAACCAGCTCGATGCCAAGGGGCAAGTAACCCGGGTCGATCCCGCCGGCCATACCCAGGAACAACGCATCGACGCCAGCCTGTTCGGGGCCATGCGCGCCGGGCGGATCAATATCGTCAGCACTGCCGAAGGCGCCGGGGTACGCGTTGGCGCGGTACAGATCGACGGTCACGATGGCATCAAGCTGAGCTCCGCCGGCGACCTGGACATCCGCGGCCAGGCCGTGGCCAACAGCCTGGACGCCACCCGTGCCGACCTGCGCAGCCAGGGCGACATCGACTTGCATGGCCGCCGCGACCTGGACCTGGCCGCCACCGATGTCAGCGGGCGCAACGTCAAGCTCGACGCCGGGCGCAACCTGACCCTGAGCAGCATCGAAAGCCGCAAGCTCCAGGAAAAGCGCCAGCAATGGGACAACAGCACCATCGGCATCACCTGGGAAACCTACGACCGCACCGAGACCGGCAGCGACAGCCGCCAGCACGGCAACAAGGTGGTGGCGCAACAGGATGCCGAGTTGAAGTCCGGCGCCAATACCCGCATCCAGGCCAGCAGCATCGAGGCCGGCAATCGCCTGTCCGCCAACAGCGATGGCGACCTGCTGCTCACGGCTGCCACCGAGACCAATACCCAGCGCGACCAGGGCCAGCACCGCAAGCACCTGTGGAAGGAAACCTGGGATACCGCCAGCAGCGAGCAACGCAGCATCACCAGCCAGCTCAAGAGCGGTAACCAGTTACAACTCGAGAGCAAGCAGAAGCTGCGCCTGGAGGGTGCCGAGCTGCACAGCCAGGGTGACATCCGCCTGGCCGCCAAGGACGTGGATATCAATAGCGCCAGCCGCCACAGCAGCAGTAGCGAACAACGCTACTCCGGCGACCTGGTGGGCGGTGGCTTCTTCGGCAAGAACGCCGATGGCGACCAGGGCAAGACCCAGAACCAGGGCAGCAAGGTCACTGCCGACGGCAAGCTGATCGTGCAAGCCGACAACGTGCGCATCAGCGGCAGCCAGGCCCGGGGCGGTACCCAGGCCAGCGTCATCAGCGACAACGGTTCGCTGACCATCGACGGCGTGCAGGACACCTCCCACGCCAACAGCCATAGCAAGGACAGCAAGTTCTTCGGCGTGGCCAAGGACGAGAGCCGCCAGCAGGACAAGGCCAGCACCACCGTCGGCAGCCAAGTGCGCTCGGACAGCAACCTCAAGCTGCAAAGCGCCAAGGACCTGGTCGTCAGTGGTTCCCAGGTCAACGCCAAGGGCCAGCTGGACGCCAGCGCCAAGGGCTCGGTCAAGGTGACAGCGGCCGAGGACACCCAGCACACCAGCAGCAGCTCGCAACAGCGCGGCTTCGATGCCTACGCCAAGCAGACCGCACCCGGCAGCGGCCAGTACCGGGCCGGCGTGCGCTACCAGGACCAGCAACGCAACGACAGCAGCGACAGCACCCGGCAACAGGCGTCCAGCCTCGGCGGCGCCAGCCTGGCGGTCAGCGCCGGCGAGGACGTGAGCATCCAGGGCAGCAAAGTGGCGGCCACCGCCGGCGATGCCAGCCTGAGCGGCAAGAACGTCGAGCTGCTGGCAGCGCACGACAAGCAAGACAAGCACAGCGACAGCACCACCACCGGCGGCGGTTTCTACTACACCGGCGGCCTGGACCGGGCCGGCAACGGCGTGGAGGTGGCCCATAACAGCAGCCAGGACAGCAGCAGCAAGAGCACTGCGCAAACCAGCAACATCGCCGCCAGCGGCAACCTGACCATCAGCGCCGGCAACCGCCTGAGCACCGAAGGCGCCCAGGTCAAGGCCGGTGACAAGCTGCAGGTCAGTGCCGGGCAGATCGACAACCGTGCCGCGCGCAACAGCGAAAGCAGCCATCACCAGGAAAACAACTGGGCGGTGGATGTCGGCGCCAACGTCGAATACAAGGGCGTGGCCCGGCCCATCGAGAAAGCCGTCCAGGGCGTGGCCCAGCGCAAATTCCACCAACCCGGGGTACTCGACGCCCTGGAACAGCCCAACATCGGGCTGGACGTGGATATCAGCCACCAGAACCGCCAACTCGACACCAGCGCCAGCACTGCGGTGGCCAGCCAGTTGAGCGGTGGCCAGGTCCAGGTCAAGGCCGACGGCCAATTGCAGGACCAGGGCACCCAGTACCGCGCCACCGACGGCGCGCTGAAGATCGATGCCGGCAGCCTGGTGGCCAGCGCCGCCAAGGATACCCACAGCAGCAGCGAGCAGGCGGTGGACGCCAAGGTCGGCGTACGGGTCTACACCAACACCGGTGAAGACCTGAACATCCGTGGCAGTGGCGCCGGCGGCAGCAGCACCGTCACCAGCAACACCCAGAAGTCCCAGGTGGGCAGCTATGCCGGCAGCCAGGGCGTGGAGATCAAAGTCGCCGGCGACGGCCGTTTCGAAGGCAGCCAGTTCAATGGCGGCCAGGGCGACGTGAAGATCAAGGCCGGCGGCGAGCTGGCGTTGAACCAGGCCAACGACAAGCAGGACAGCAGCAACTCCAGCCTGCGTGGCGATGCCTCGCTGAGCCTGGGCACCCTGCCCGGCAGCAGCGGCACCAACCTCAACGTCGGCGCCGGGGTCCAGCTGGACCACAAGCGCCTGGACCAACAGGACAGCCAGGCGCACGTCGCCAGCATCCAGGGCCAGGGCAAGGTGCAGCTGGAAAGTGGCGGCAACCTGACCCTGCAGGGCACCAAGATCGGCAACGCCGCGCGCCCCACCGGGGATGTCAGCCTCAATGCCGGCGGCAAGCTCGACCTGCAAGCCGCCACCGACACCCACGCCAGCCAGGGCAGCAACCTGGGCGGTGGCTTCACCGCCGGTGGTGGCAAGTCCAGCAGCGAGCAGAGCAGCGGCAAGAACGCCAACCTGAGCGCCAACTTCAACATCGGCCGGGTCTCCGAGCAGGACCAGGACCAGCGTGGCGGCCAGGTCTACAGCCAGGGCCAGGTAACACTCGCCAGCGGCGCCAGCGGCGATGCTGCGATCCACCTGCAAGGCACCCGGATCGACGCCGGCAAGGTGGTGCTCGATGCCGCCCAGGGCGGTATCTACCAGGAGTCGGCACAAGCCACCCAGGTCCATAACAACTGGGGCCTGACCCTGGGCGCCGGGGCCAACCTGAGCCAGACCACCCCGACCGACGCCGAGCAGGGCCCGGCGAAGAACGCCCACGGGATCAACGCCCGGGCCAAGATCGACGTCGACCGGCGGCAGAACAGCACCCAGCACGACAGCCTGATCAAGGCCGACCAGGTTGTGCTCGCCAGTGCCGGCAACGTGCACCTGGCCGGCGCCCACATCGACGCCCAGCGGGTCGACGGGGCGATCGGCGCAGACCTGACCATCGACAGCCGCCAGGACCAGGTGCGTTCCACCCAGGTCAACATCGACGCCAAGCTGGACGCGGAGAAGAACCAACCTGGCCTGGTGAGCAAGCTGGCCAAACCCGCCGGTCCGCTTAAGGACGACCTGCAAGCCAAGGCCGAGAAGAGCTTCGGCAAGCACCGGGAAAAACTCGAGAACGCCGTCGACAAGGGCGTGGACAAGCTCGGCTCGGCCAAGGACAGCCTGGTCAGCCAGGCCGACAATGCCAAGGAACGCCTGGGCGAAAAGCTCAGCCGCAGCGCCAGCTACGAGGTCAACCCCGAGCCTCGCGGCGCCATCGGCAACAGCGTGGACAAGGCCAAGGGCTATCTCGCCGACAAGGCCGACGCGCTGGGCAATCGCTTCTCCAGCCTGAAGGACCGCTTCTGGCCCAAGACCAGCGACAGCTACTCGGTCAACGAGAAGACCAGCACTGGCGCCAGCGTGGCCAACACCACGGAAAACGTGCTGTTCGGCGACAAGAGCGGCAATACCTCCTACACCCCGACCTTGAACCTGAACCTCAGTCACCAGGCCAAGGACAGCGTGCAGCAGGCCTCGGGCATCAGTGGCCGGCAGGGCGTCAATCTGTCGGTGAGCGGTGAAACCAGGCTGACCGGGGCCCGTATCGGCGCCAGTGACGGACGTGTCGACCTGGGCGGCTCGCGAGTCACCAGCACCGCCCTGGCCGGCTCGGACTACCGCGTCGACGCCGGGGTCAACCTGTCCAAGTCGCCAGTCAACCTGGCCCTGGGCAGTGGCAACGAACTGACCCGCAAGCAGGACGACGCCACCCAGAAGGACCAGGTGTTCAACCTGGGCCCGCTGCGTGTCGGCGGCCACAGTGACAGCCAACTGCTGCAGGCCGGTATCGACCAGAAAGCACCTTGAAGCAACGGCCGCCCCTCCCGGGGGCGGCCTTTGCCACTCCCTTCCCCGCACGGGACTTCCTCTGATTACCACCCTCTTGTAATACCTCCCCTTATTCGCTGTAGGACCGTTCTCGAATTCGCTTCACGGTCTTTTTCGCCACGCCACCCCCAAGGCAGCTGGGCTACTGTTCGGGTTTTCCATTCATCTACAGGAGGCCTGCATGCGCTCGGTACTCATCATCGACGATCATCCCGTCATACGCCTGGCCATCCGCTTTCTCCTGGAGCACGAGGGGTATGTGGTCATCGGTGAGACCGACAACGGCGTCGATGCCTTGCAGATGGTCCGCGAATCCGAGCCGGACCTGATCATCCTCGACATCTGCATTCCCAAGCTGGATGGCCTGGAGCTCCTGGAACGCTTCAGCAGCATGCCCAAGCCCTTGCGTGTCCTGGTCCTGACCGCCCAGTCGGCGACGCTCTTCGCCAATCGCTGCATGCGCGCCGGGGCCAGCGGTTTCGTCTGCAAGCAGCAGGACCTGAGCGAGCTGCTCAGCGCTATCAGGGCCATTTGCAATGGCTACAACTACTTCCCCAGCCAGGCCCTGCTGATCAACCAGGTGGCGCTGGGCCAGACCCTGGAACTGGCCCAGTTCAACTCGTTGAACGACCGGGAACTGATGGTCATGCAGCTGTTCGCCATGGGCCAGACCAACCAGCAGATCGCCGTGGGCATGTTCCTCAGCAACAAGACCGTCAGCACCTACAAGAAGCGCATCATGCAAAAACTGGCGACCACCTCCATGAACACCCTAGTGGACCTGGCCAAGCGCCATGCACTGATATGAACAGCCTGCCCCTGCCGCCCTGGCCACCCCGCAGGCCATGGCAATGATCGAGCCCATACTGCAACAACCCGCCCCCTGGGCCTTGCTCCTGGCGGCTGGACTGGGCCTGGCCTGGCTATACCGGCGGCTGCGTCGCAGCCAACGCTCGCTGCAAGTGGCCCAGCAGGCCAGCACGGAGTTGAAGGCCGGCAAGCGGCAGGCCGAAACCGCCAGCCGCGAAAAAAGCCGGTTCCTGGGCAATATCGGCCACGAGATCCGCACGCCGCTCAATGCCCTGGTCGGCCTGCTGGAACTGGTGCTGCGCCGTACCCAGCCACTGGACCCGAACCGCTGCTCCCTGGAGCTGGCGCTGGACTCTGCCAGGGACCTGCGGGAGTTGCTGGCGGACCTGCTGGACGTGACTCGGATCGAGTCCGGGCAAATGTCCCTCAACCCGGACTGGGTCCTGCTACGGGACTGCGTCGATCCGGTGATGGGGATATTCCAGGTCCTGGCGCGGCGCAAGCACCTGGGCTTGCATCTGGAGTTCAACGCCCCGGAACCCGAACCCCAGGTACTGATCGACGCCCTGCGTTTCAAGCAGGTGCTCAGCAACTTGCTGAGCAATGCGATCAAGTTCACCCACCTGGGCGAAGTCCGGGTCAGGTTGCACCTGCAGCCCGATTCCCTGCCGGGCCAGTTCCGGCTGCGCCTGCAAGTGCTGGATACCGGCCTGGGCATCGCCGAGGAACAACGCCAGCGCGTGCTGCTGCAACCCTTCGCCCAATCCGCCACGGCCGGCCAGTCGGCCCGCGACAGCACCGGGCTGGGCTTGCCCATCAGTCACCACCTGTGCCAGCAGATGGGCGGCAGCCTGACCCTGCACGGGCGCAACGGCCCTGGCACCGAGGCGCGGGTCGGCTTGACCCTGGCCGGCCGCGAGACGCCCGCCCCGGTGATCGAGGAACCGGTACGCCAGCTCGCCAGCCCGCCGCTGGATATCCTGCTGGCGGACGATCATCCGGCCAGCCTGGCGCTGCTGCAGGGGCAACTGGAGTACCTGGGGCACCGGGTCACCTGCGCCGAGGATGGCACACAGGCATACCAGCTTTGGCTGGCCGGGGACTTCGACCTGCTGATCGTCGACTGCAACATGCCCGGGATGAACGGCTACCAGCTGACCGCAGCCATACGCCGCGACGAGGCCCGGACGCAGCGTCCGGCCATCACTGTGATCGGCTACAGCGCCAGCCATGAGCGGGAAACGGTCCGGCAATGCCTGGAAGCCGGCATGCACGACTGCCTGTTCAAACCCCTGGGCATCAACCTGCTGGGCCGCAAGCTGGCGATGCTCGCCCCGCTGCCCAGGGCGGACTGCTTCAACATGGCCGCCCTCCTGGCCCTCACCCGCGGCGATACGCCGTTCGCCTTGCGCATGCTCAGGGAGCTGCTGCAATGCTGCCACGACGATCGGCGGATGCTGGGACTGATCGCCGTCGGCAACCAGAAAGAACTGCGGGCCCTGGCCCACAAGGTCAAGGGCTCTGCGCTGATGGCCGGGGCCAATGTCCTGTACCGCTGCTGCGAAGCACTGGAGCAGGCCTGCCAGGATGACAGCGGGATCGACACCCTAGATACCAAGGTGCGCGACCTCGACCTGGCCCTGGTGCGGTTCAGCCAGGCCCTGCACCAACACATCGAATCCTTGCGCCAACCTGCCACCTGATCCCTGCGCCCCGCACTGCACCATCACCGGCAGCTGATACCGGTCCCTGGCGATACCCTATTGCCAGATTGATATCACAAAGCCAGTATTCTCTTCGCCGTACCTACCGCCCACACCGTCCATGCCTGGGAGCGGGTCGAGGTCGGCGAACTCCAGGCCAGTCGAGGCAGGAATGCCCGCCTTAACTATGCTTGGATCCTGAGCCAAGCCCGATGTGCCTTTGGAGAGAACTGGAATGCCGAGCACCCCCTTGCCCGCACAACGCCGCTTCCCTCTGCATATTCATATCAGTGTGATGTTCACCCTGTTGCTGCTCATGACCGGGGTGATACTGGGCATCTACAACTACCACGCCACCACCCGGATCATCCTGGGCAGCAGCGAAAAACTGTTCCAGCGCATCGAGCAGGATGTCCGCAGCGACCTGAGATCCACCTACGAACCCATCCGCCATGTGCTCAGCCTGCTGGCGACCAGGTCGGCGACCCAGGCCCCCAGCCTGGAGCAGCGGCTGGAACTGCTCCGGCCATTCAGCCAGTCCCTCTTGGACAACTCCGACCTGGCCTCGCTGTACCTGGGTTATGCCAACGGCGATTTCTTCATGGTGCGCCCGCTGCGCGACGCCCAGATCCGGGACAAGCGCCAGGCCCCGGCCAACAGCGCCTATGAGGTATGGAGCATCGAGCGCGATGCCAGTGCCGGCCAGGTCAAGTCGCAGTCATTGTTCTATGACGCGAACCTGGTGTTGCTCGAGCGCCTGGAGCATTCGGACGAGCGCTACGATCCACGGACCCGGGACTGGTTCGTCAATGCCCGGGGCAATACCGACCAGATCACCACCCGCCCCTATGTGTTCTATTCCACCCTCAACGTCGGCACCACCCTGGCTCGCAGCAGCGGCAAGCTGGCAGTGATCGCCGCCGACCTGACCCTGGAACAACTGTCTTCGACCCTGGCCAAGCATCGGGTCACGCCCACCACCGAAGTCGCCCTGCTGGACGATCTGGGCAATGTCGTGGCCTATCCCGAAAGTCACAAGCTGCTGCTGGAGCAACGCTCCGCACGCCTGATCAAGGGCAGCGACCTGAGTCCGGCGCTCGATGCCCTGTTGCAGGGGCGGACCGAGGACGGTCACCTGCAGGCCCAGGGCCGCAACTGGATAGTCGCCAGCAGCCACATCGCCGAGGGCGGCCCCGGCGGCCTGCAACTGGACTTGCTGGTGCCCGAGGATGAGCTGCTGGCCGATGCCTACCGCCTGCGCTGGCAAGGCGCGTTGATCACCCTCACCACCTTGCTCTTGTGCCTGCCCCTGGGCTGGCTGATCTCGCGCATCCTGGTCCGTCCGTTGCGTAACCTGGTGCAAGAGGCCGATGCCATCCGCAGCTTCGACTTCCATTACCCGGCCTCACGCCGTTCACCGGTGCTGGAAGTGGATCAGCTGAGCGTGTCCATGACGCGGATGAAGAGCACCCTGGCCAGCTTCTTCGAGATCAATGCCAGCCTGTCCGCGCAAACCCGCTTCGACCCGTTGCTGCAGCGGGTGCTGTTCGAAACGGTGAAGATCGCCCAGGCCCAGGCCGGGCTGATCTACCTCTGCGAGAGCAAGGGATCGCGCCTGGAGCCCCACGGCCTGATCATCGACGGGCAACCCCAGGACCTGTCGTCGTTCGATATCGCCACCCAGGACCTGGCCGCCCCGCACAACCCGGACTGGCTGCGCCAGCTGGCGGACCACGACAACGTGGTCACCACCCTGGGCTTCGAGCAGGCCGGCCAGTTGCAAAGGATACTGCTCGCCCTGGACAGCCCCAGCACCCACCTGGTGGGAATTCGCCTGCGCAACCGGCACCACGAGACCGTGGGCATGCTCCTGCTGTTCCTGGTGGACAGCGGTACCGAGGCGGACCTGGACAAGCTCAGCCCCGATCGCATCGCTTTCATCCAGGCGGTATCGGCCACCGCCGCGCTGTGCATCGAAAGCCAGCGCCTGCAGAACAAGCAGAAGCAGCTACTGGACTCGTTCATCCAGTTGCTGGCCGGCGCCATCGACGCCAAGAGCCCCTATACCGGCGGGCATTGCCAGCGCGTGCCGGCATTGACCCTGATGCTGGCCGAGGCCGCGGCGGCCAGCCAGGAGCCGGAATTCGCCACCTACAGGCCCAGCGAGGACGAATGGGAAGCGCTGCATGTGGCCTCCTGGCTGCACGACTGCGGCAAGGTCACCACCCCTGAATACGTGGTGGACAAGGCCACCAAGCTGGAAACCCTGAACGACCGGATCCATGAAATCCGCACGCGCTTCGAAGTGCTCAAGCGCGATGTCTGGATCGACTATTGGAAGGCCCTGGTCCAAGGGGCCGAGGAAGCGCCCCAAGCCAGCGAGCGCGACGCCCGGCTACAGGAGCTGGACGAGGAATTCGCCTTCGTCGCCCGCTGCAACCTGGGGGCGGAGTTCATGGCCGAGGCCGACCAGCAGCGCTTGCAGCGCATCGCCCAACGCACCTGGAGCCGCACCCTGGACAATCGCCTGGGCGTATCCTGGACCGAGGGCCAGCGCCTGGAGCGTTCGCCGGCGCCCAGCCTGCCGGTCACGGAAACCTTGCTGGCCGACAGGCCCGACCACCTGCTGGAGCGCGACAGCTCGGAAGTGTTCGCCGCCGACAACCCCTGGGGCTTCAAGCTCCAGGTGCCGGAGCACAAGTACAACCGTGGCGAGCTGTACAACCTGAGCATTCCCCGGGGCACCCTGACCGCCGAGGAGCGCTACGTGATCAACCACCACATAGTGCAGACCATCATCATGCTCGAACACCTGCCCTTCCCCAGCCACTTGCAGGGCGTGGCGGAGATCGCCGGTGGTCACCACGAGAAAATGGACGGCAGCGGTTATCCACGCCAGCTCAAGCGCGAGCAGATGAGCTTGCCGGCGCGGATGATGGCCATCGCCGATATCTTCGAGGCGCTGACCGCGGCAGACCGTCCGTACAAGAAAGGCAAGACCTTGAGCGAGGCGCTGAACATCATGGCGATGATGTGCCGCGACGCCCATATCGATCCGCAACTGTTCGGGCTGTTCATCCGCCAGAAGATCTATCAGCAGTACGCCGAGCGCTTCCTGACGCCGCAGCAGATCGACGAAGTGGACCAGGCGGCCTTGCTGGGCAAGGCCGGATTGGACAGCTGAGGGCTCAGCAGTCGCTGGCGTTCAGGAAGATCTGCGCCAGGCGCTCGATCCCCGCCTGGTCCTCGACGCCGAAGCGCGCGAGGCTCGGGCTGTCCAGGTCCAGTACGCCGATCAAGCGGCCAGCCTTGAGCAGCGGCACCACCAACTCGCTGTTGGAGGCGCTGTCGCAGGCGATATGCCCGGCAAAGGCGTGCACGTCCTCTACCCGCTGGGTCTGCAAGGTCGCTGCTGCAGTACCGCAGACACCCCGGCCGAAAGGAATGCGCACGCAGGCGATCTGCCCCTGGAACGGGCCAAGCACCAGTTCCTCACCACGGGCGAGGTAGAACCCGGCCCAGTTCAGGTCGTCGAGCTGGCTGAACAGGAAGGCCGAGAACTGCGCCGCGTTGGCGATGAAGTCACGCTCATCGGCCAGCAGCGATTCGAGCTGGGCACACAGCAACCCATAACCGTCCAGGCCCTGTCCGGCGTTTTTCAGATCGATCATGCCTTTTGCTCCAGCAGTTGTAGGCCCACCCAATAGCGGGCGAACTGATAGGCGCAGCGACCGTTGCGGTTGCCGCGTCCAGTAGCCCAGCGCACCGCCAGGATGTCCAGCTCTTCATCGCGCTGCCACTTCAGGCCGGCCTTGCGGGCCAGTTCGCCGATCCAGTGCTCCACCACGTTGAGGAAGTGTTCCTGGGTGAAGGGATAGAACGACAGCCACAGGCCGAAGCGGTCCGACAGGGCGATCTTGTCTTCCACCGCTTCGCTGGGGTGCAGCTCGCCATCGACGCGCTTCCAGTTCTCGTTGTCGCTTTCCTTCTCCGGCACCAGGTGGCGGCGGTTGGAGGTGGCGTACAACAGAACGTTCTCCGGGGCCTGCTCCAGGGAGCCATCGAGCACGCTCTTGAGTACCCGGTAGTCGCCCTCGCCGGATTCGAAGGACAGGTCATCGCAGAACAGCACAAAACGCTGGGGCAGCTTGACCAGTTGCTCCACCACCCGTGGCAGGTCGGCCAGGTGGTCGCGCTCGATCTCGATCAGGCGCAGGCCGCCCTTGGCGTGCTCGGCCAGCAGGGCGCGGACCAGGGAAGATTTGCCGGTGCCGCGCGACCCCCAGAGCAAGGCGTGGTTGGCCGGCAAGCCGTCGAGGAACTGCTGGGTGTTGCGGGCCAGCTGCTCGCGCTGCTTGTCGACCCCGATCAGGTCGCTCAGGCGCATGTCCAGGCTAACGTCCAGGGGCAGCAGGAAACCGCTGCGGCCTTCACGTTGCCAGCGCGCAGCCAGGCACTGGCTCCAGTCGATGGCTTGGCGCGGGGTGGGCAACAGCGGTTCGATCCGAGCCAGGACCGCATCGGCGCGTTCAAGAAATGCATTCAATCGACCATCCACGACTTTTCCTCAGGCACGTTCAAGGTAATGATGCGGCACACAGATGAAACGCAGTCCTGATCAACGGGTCCAAAGGCCCTGTCAGCTGCTGCCAGGCCAAGCCGGCAACCCAAGATGATCAGCTATGCTTGCGCAGCGAAGGGAAACGAAAGTGGTTCAACCCCCCATGGATATCAAGTTCACCAACCGCCTGTCCTATAAACAGGCCCGGCTCACCGTGTTGGTGGGTTTCATTCTGGGGACCGCGCTCAGTCTGGTGCAAATCGGTATCGATTATGCCAGCGAAGACGCCTCCATCAATCGTGAAATCCACTCGCTGCTGGAAATCAGCCACAACCCGGCCTCACGCATCGCCTACAACATCGACGCCGAGCTGGCACAGGAACTGACCCTGGGCCTGTTGCGCTCCCCGGCGATCATTCGTGCGCAATTGATCGACAACAACGATACCCTGCTGGCCAACGTCGAGCGCCCGCCGTTGCAGAGCCGCTATCGGGCCATCAGCGACTTCCTGTTCGGCGCCGACCGGCAATTCGAAGACCGCCTCTACCTCAGCCACCTGCCGGAGGAATCCCTCGGCACCCTGCACCTGGACGTCGACACTTACGCCTTCGGCAGCCGCTTCCTGCGTCGCGCCGAAGTCACCCTGCTCAACGGCTTCGTGCGCAGCCTGATCCTCACCGGGATCCTGCTCGGGTTGTTCTACGTGATGCTGACCAAGCCCCTGGTGGGGGTGATCCGCGAACTCAGCAGCCGTGACCCACGGGGCTCGCGGCAGGCCAAGCTGGACTTCCCTCATGGCCACGAGAACGACGAAGTCGGAGTCCTGGTCAAGGTGGCCAACCAGCAGTTCGAGATAATGGCCACCGAGATCCAGCAGCGGCGCAATGCCGAGAACCGCCTGACCGAGTACCTCGGGCAGCTGGAGAACATCGTTTCGGCGCGCACCACCGAACTCAAGGCCAGCAACGCCAGCCTCAGCCAATCCAACGAGGAGCTGGAAGCCGCCCGGCGGACCGCCCTGGACATGGCCCAGGCCCGCTCGGCCTTCCTGGCCAACATGAGCCACGAGATCCGCACGCCGCTCAACGGCCTGCTGGGCATGATCGCCCTGTCCCTGGACAGTCCGCTGAACCCCGAACAACGCCAGCAGCTATCCATCGCCCATGACTCCGGCAAGGTGCTGGTCGAACTGCTCAACGATATCCTCGACATGTCCAAGTTCGACGCCGGGCAACTGGAGCTCGAGCGCATCCCCTTCGATCTCGGGGTGCTGGTGGAGGACACCGCCAACCTGCTGTCGCAGAACGCCGCGGCCAGCGTCGAGCTCACCTGCCTGGTGGCCCCGGACTTTCCGGCGCTGGTGCTGGGCGACCCGATGCGGGTGCGGCAGATCGTCAGCAACCTGTTGTCCAACGCTCTCAAGTTCACCCGTTTCGGCCGGGTCGACGTGCGCCTGAGCACCTTGGCCGATGGCGTGCGCATCGAGATCTGCGACACCGGCATCGGCATCGCCCAGGAAGCCCAGGTGAAGATCTTCCAGCCCTATACCCAGGCCGGCGCCGGGATCACCCGCCAGTACGGCGGTACTGGCCTGGGCCTGGCCCTGACCTACAACCTCTGCGAGGCCATGAACGGCCGCCTGAGCATCAGCTCGGAAGTGGGGTTCGGCAGCCAGTTCTGCGCCGACCTGCCGCTGCCCAGCCACGCCCCGGCCACCGTGCCGCCGCGCCTGTCCGGCAAGATCATCGCCATCACCGATAGCGGCAGCGGCCTGTCCGAGCTGCTGTCGAGCCTGTTGCCGGCCTGGGGCCTGGCCTACCAGCGTTGCGACATCGAGGATTCGCTGGCCGGACTCAATCCTGACTTGCTGGTCACCGACTGCCCGGAGTGCCTGTTCGGCCTGCGCCCGGCCATCAGCGCCCCGATCCTGCTGGTGACCGCCTACGGCAGCTTCCTGCCCAGCGAGGAGGCCAGCGCCCTGGCCCCCCTGCAGCAACAAGCCCGGCCTCTGGCACGCAACGCCCTGTACCAGACCCTGCGTCGTTCATTGCAGGCCGAAACCGTCACCCTCAACGATGCGCAACTGGAGATGCCGGTGCAGATCCGCCGGGCGAACATCCTGCTGGTGGAAGACAACCCCGTGAACCAACTGGTGGCCAAGGGCATGCTGAGCAAGCTCGGCTGCGCAGTGACCGTGGCCGTGCATGGGGCCGAAGCCCTCAACCAGCTGGAACACAGCGATTTCGACCTGATCCTGATGGACTGCAACATGCCGGTCATGGATGGCTACGAGGCCAGCCGGCAAATTCGCCGCAGCGGGCGCTGGCCGGACCTGCCGATCATCGCCCTGACCGCCAATGCCATGCCCGAGGAGCGCGAGCGCTGCCGGGCCGCCGGCATGAGCGACTACCTGGCCAAGCCCTTCAGGCGCGAAGAACTGATCGCTCTGCTGGACCTGTGGGTACCGACTACGAGCAAGCTCTGAGCTGCAGCAACAGGCGGTCGAGCTGTTCGCGCAACGGGCCCAGGCTGTCGAGATCGACGCCGCTTTCGCACAACAGCGCCGCCTTGAGCGGCCTGACCTGCTCACGCAAGGCCAGCCCGGTATCGCTCAGGCTCAGGTGCACCTCGCGCTCATCGCGTCCGGAACGTCGGCGTTGCACCAACTGCAACTGTTCCAGGCGCTTGAGCAGGGGCGTCAAGGTGCCGGAGTCCAGGGCCAGGCGCTCCCCCAAAGCCTTTACCGTGGGCAGCGCCGGCGGCGTCCCGTGCCACTCCCACAACACCAGCATCACCAAGTACTGCGGGTAGGTCAGGCCGAGCTGGTCGAGCATCGGCTTGTAGCCGCGCACCACCGCTCGCGAAGCGGCATACAGCTTGAAACACAGCTGGCTATCCAGTTGCAGCGAAGCATCGGGCAGCCGGTTCATTTGAGCAGGGCTTCGATCTCGCCGGCCAGGTCCTGGGGTTTGGTGGTCGGGGCGAAACGCTTGACCAGCTTGCCGTCCTGGCCGATCAGGAACTTGGTGAAATTCCACTTGATGCCCTGGGAGCCCAGGAGTCCGGGGGCGCGCTTCTTCAACTGGACGAACAGCGGATGGGCACCGGCGCCATTGACCTCGATCTTCTTGAACAGCGGGAAGCTGACGCCGTAGTTGAGCTCGCAGAACTCCGAGATCGCCCCCTCGTTGCCCGGTTCCTGCTGGCCGAACTGATTGCACGGAAAGCCCAGGACCACCAGCCCCCGATCCTTGTAGGACTGCCACAACTGCTCGAGCCCCTTGTATTGCGGGGTGAAGCCGCATTTGCTGGCGGTGTTGACCACCAACACGGCCTTGCCGGCGAAATCCGCCAGGGTCTTCTGCTCGCCCTTGATGGTGGTGCAGGGGATAGTCAGCAACGCATCGGTCATGGCAGCAACTCCACTCGAGATTAGGAACGGATAAAAATAGTGCTCGATTAGATTGCATGCAATTTAAATCACGAAAAATCGGCTCCATGGTGCCTGATTCCCGTCAGTCGAGCGAGGTGACCCTCCTTGGGAGCGAAGCTTGCTCGCGATGATCGTCAACGCTGCGCGTATTGACTGGATAAACGCAGCGCCCTGAAGCCCAGTGCGGGCCAGCCTCGCCCCTACAATTTCCTTAGCTTATCGTCCCGCCTTACCGCCTAGCGGGCTACCAGGTCCAGGCAGACGGAGTTGATGCAATAACGTAGGCCAGTGGGTGGCGGGCCATCGGGAAACACATGGCCCAGGTGCGCATCGCACTTGGCGCAAACCACTTCGGTGCGGATCATGCCGTGGCTCAGGTCGCGGATCTCGATCATCGCGCTGTCGGCGATGGGCTCGTAGAAGCTCGGCCAACCGCAACCGGAATCGAACTTGGCCCTGGAGTCGAACAGCGGCTCGCCACAGCAGACGCAGAGGTACACCCCATCGGTCTTGGTGCCGTTGTACTTGCCCGAGAACGGGCGTTCGGTGCCCTTGAGCCGGCAGACGTTGTATTGCTCCGGATCGAGCATCGCCCGCCATTCTTCCAGGGTTTTTTCCAGCTTTTCCATGGTCCTTCCTCTGCAACGGAAAAAGCCCGATCTGTATCTTTTCCACGGATCGGGCGGCACGTATGATTGCGCCTCGTCAGACGCCAGTCTGGCAGCCGCGCTACACCCATTCAAACGGATTTTGCCGCAGCCGGTGCGGGCTACAGCCCGGTGTAGGACGGCAGGATTCCCAGTACGGTAGTTCATCCTCCGCCTGGATCGTTCATTTTCGGGAACACATCGCCATGCAGGTCAGCAAATCGAACAAGCTCGCCAACGTCTGTTATGACATTCGCGGCCCAGTGCTCAAGCACGCCAAACGCCTGGAAGAGGAAGGCCATCGCATCCTCAAGCTGAACATCGGCAACCCAGCGCCCTTTGGCTTCGAGGCGCCGGACGAGATTCTCCAGGATGTGATCCGCAACCTGCCGACCGCCCAGGGCTACAGCGACTCCAAGGGCCTGTTCAGCGCGCGCAAGGCAGTGATGCAGTACTACCAGCAGAAGCAGGTGGAAGGCATCGGCATCGAGGATATCTACCTGGGCAACGGCGTATCCGAGCTGATCGTGATGGCCATGCAGGCCCTGCTCAACAATGGCGACGAAGTGCTGGTCCCAGCCCCCGACTATCCACTGTGGACCGCCGCGGTGAGCCTGGCCGGCGGCAACCCGGTGCACTACCTGTGCGACGAGCAGGCCAACTGGTGGCCCGACCTCGCCGACATCAAGGCCAAGATCACCCCGAACACCAAGGCCCTGGTGATCATCAACCCGAACAACCCCACCGGCGCCGTGTATCCCAAGGAAGTGCTGCTGGGCATGCTGGAGCTGGCACGCCAGCACAACCTGGTGGTGTTCTCCGACGAGATCTACGACAAGATCCTCTATGATGACGCCGTGCATATCTGCACCGCCTCCCTGGCCCCGGACCTGCTGTGCCTGACTTTCAACGGCCTGTCCAAGTCCTACCGCGTGGCCGGCTTCCGCTCCGGCTGGGTGGCCATTTCCGGTCCCAAGCAGCATGCCCAGAGCTACATCGAGGGCATCGACATGCTGGCCAACATGCGCCTGTGCGCCAACGTGCCCAGCCAGCATGCGATCCAGACCGCCCTGGGCGGCTACCAGAGCATCAACGACCTGGTCCTGCCGCCTGGCCGCCTGCTGGAGCAGCGCAACCGCACCTGGGAACTGCTCAACGACATACCCGGCGTAAGCTGCGTCAAGCCCATGGGCGCGTTGTATGCCTTCCCGCGGATCGACCCGAAGATCTGCCCGATCCACAACGACGAGAAGTTCGTCCTCGACCTGCTGCTTTCCGAGAAGCTCCTGGTCGTGCAAGGCACCGCCTTCAACTGGCCATGGCCGGACCACTTCCGGGTAGTGACCCTGCCCCGGGTCGACGACCTGGAACAGGCCATTGGCCGGATCGGCAACTTCCTCAAGTCCTATCGTCAGTAATTTCTCAAACGCAGTGCGATCTTTCGCGGATCGCACTGCGATTAATTCAGCAACACATCTTCACTGACCCTCCCCGCCCCCCTCTACTAAGCTTGCACTTTCCGTCGTTGCCACTGTCACAGCGTCTGCGCCGCAGCTCGACGACGGTCGTCCACGGCGATCGGTCATGAACTTGCCACACGCCTGTCATGCCCCGCCCCATGCGACATAGTTTGAAATAGAAGCCGTGTTGAATCGGTGCTTGCCGCGCCTTATATACCCCCGCGGAACGCTACATCTTTAGCTTGAGGAGATTTCTACAACCATGATGCGAATCCTGCTGTTTTTGGCCACTAACCTTGCGGTCGTGCTGATTGCCAGCATTACCCTGAGCCTTTTCGGCTTCAACGGGTTCATGGCGGCCAACGGGGTTGATCTGAACCTCAATCAGCTGCTGATTTTCTGTGCGGTCTTTGGTTTCGCCGGCTCGCTGTTCTCGCTGTTCATCTCCAAGTGGATGGCGAAGATGAGCACCAGCACGCAGATCATTACCCAGCCGCGCACCCGCCATGAGCAATGGTTGTTGCAGACCGTTGAACAACTGTCCCGCGAAGCCGGCATCAAGATGCCCGAAGTGGGGATTTTCCCGGCCTACGAGGCCAATGCCTTCGCCACCGGCTGGAACAAGAACGATGCCCTGGTAGCTGTCAGCCAAGGGCTGCTGGAGCGGTTCTCCCCCGATGAAGTGCGGGCCGTGCTGGCCCACGAGATCGGCCACGTCGCCAATGGCGACATGGTGACCCTGGCGCTGATCCAGGGCGTGGTGAACACCTTCGTGATGTTCTTCGCGCGGATCATCGGCAACTTCGTCGACAAGGTGATCTTCAAGAACGAGGAAGGCCAGGGCATGGCCTACTACGTGGCGACCATCTTCGCCGAGCTGGTCCTGGGCATCCTCGCCAGCGCCATCGTCATGTGGTTCTCGCGCCAACGCGAATACCGCGCCGACGAAGCTGGTGCGCGCCTGGCCGGCACCAATGCGATGATCGGCGCCCTGCAGCGCCTGCGCTCGGAACAGGGCCTGCCGGTGCACATGCCCGATACCCTGAATGCCTTCGGCATCAACGGCGGTATCAAGCAGGGCCTGGCCCGGATGTTCCTGAGCCACCCACCGCTGGAAGACCGTATCGACGCCCTGCGCCGTCGCGGTTGATCCACTCCGGCAACAACAAGAAGGGCGACGCGAGTCGCCCTTTTTCATGGTCGTGGAAAAGCTCAGCGGGTGCCGGTCTTCTCCAGGCGGTAGACCCGCTCCACCAGCCGGGTGACCCCGCCCTGGAGGAACTTCCAGCTTTCACCGAGGATGTCGCGCTCGGTCTCCACCTGCAGCTGCCAGCTACCCTCCAGGCTCTCGCGCACCTCATCGTCCAGCACGGCGAATGGCGGCCCGTCGAGCTGCGCCTGGTCGTAGTCCATGGTAATCAGCAGCCCACGGCTACCATGGGGCAACAAGCCATTGATATGCGCGGCATAGCGCTGGCGCATCTGCCGCGGCAGGGCGATCATCGCCGCGCGATCGTACAGGGCCGTGCAGCCAGCGACATCCTCGGCGGCCAGGGCGAAGATGTCGCCGCACCAGAGCTGGATCGCCCCATGGGCATAGACCTTGAACGCCCCTTGCTGGCTGACCTGCGGCTGCAACTGGTGTTCGCGGAAGAAATCCTCCACCGCCTTTTCCGACAGCTCGATCCCCAGCACCTGATGCCCGCGACTGGCGAGCCAGGCCAGGTCCAGGCTCTTGCCGCACAGCGGTACCAGCACCCGGGCCTGGTCAGCGAGCCCAAGCCCCGGCCAGTACTGCTGAAGATAAGGATTGACCTGCGCCAGGTGGAAGCCGATCTGGTCGCGTTCCCAGCGTTTGTGCCAAAAGTCCGCTTGCATGGAATGTCCTTGGAATTCGATCAAAAAGCCCTAAAACTTATATTAGATTTAGATCAATGATCTGATTGAAGATGGCGCATCTTAACCCTCAGGACCTTCTTCATGCTCCCCAGCCTGTTCATTTCCCATGGTTCTCCCATGTTGGCCCTGGAGCCCGGCGACAGCGGCCCTGCCCTGGCCCGCCTGACGGCGCAATTGCCCCGGCCGCGGGCGATCCTGGTGGTGTCGGCCCACTGGGAAAGCCCCGACCTGCGGGTCAGCGCCCATCCGCACCCGGAGACCTGGCATGACTTCGGCGGCTTTCCCGCCGCCCTGTTCGCCGTGCAGTACCCGGCGCCTGGCGATCCCGGGCTGGCCGCCCAGGTCGTGCAATTGCTGACGGCCAATGGCCTGCCGGCGCGACTCGACGAGCAACGGCCCTTCGACCATGGCACCTGGGTCCCGCTGTCGCTGATGTACCCGCAGGCGGACATTCCGGTGGTCCAGCTGTCCCTGCCCAGCCAGCAGGGCCCGGCGCTGCAGACCCGCATCGGCCAGGCCCTGGCCAGCCTGCGCGAGCAAGGCGTGCTGCTGATCGGTTCCGGCAGCATCACCCACAACCTGCGGGAACTGGACTGGCACGCCGGCCCGGAAAGCGTCACCCCCTGGGCCCAGGCCTTTCGCGACTGGATGATCGACAAGCTGGCCAGCGACGACCAGGCCGCGCTGCATGACTACCGGCGACAAGCGCCCCATGCCGTACGCAGCCACCCCAGCGACGAACATCTGTTGCCGCTGTATTTCGCCCGGGGCGCCGGTGGCGCATTCAGCCTGGCCCACCAGGGTTTCACCATGGGTGCGCTGGGCATGGACATCTATCGCTTCGGTTGAAGCGCGGGTAAATCCCGGGCAAAAAAATCCCCGGACCAGCCGGGGATTTTTCATGCGTGATCGATCAGCCCAGGGAGCGGATCAATCCTCGCGGTAGCGACGCAGCTTGAGCTGCTTGCCGGCAACGCGAGTGTCCTTGAGCTTGGCCAGCAGGCGGTCCAGACCGTCTTCCGGCAGCTCTACCAGGCTGAAGCTGTCGCGTACCTGGATACGGCCGATGGCTTCACGGGCCAGGCCACCTTCGTTGAGGATCGCACCCAACAGGTTCTTGGCGGCGATGCCATCACGGGCGCCCAGCGCGGTACGGCAACGAGCACGACCTTCGGCCAGTGGAGCCGGAGCGCGACGCTCGCGATCACCACGATCAGGACGGTCGCCGTAACGCTCGGAACGCTCGCCACGTGGGGCATTGTTCGGCACCAGCGGACGCTCTTTCTCGATGGTCGCCAGATCCAGCGCCTGGCCATTGGTGGCCTTGCGCAGCAGGGCCGCGGCCAGGGCGCGCGGGCTGCAACCGATGTCGGCGGTCAGGCGGTCCAGCAGGTCGCCATGGGACGCCTCGGCGTCAGCTACCAGTGGCGCCAGGCCGTTGGTCAGCTTCTTGATGCGCGCGTCGAGTACGGCCTGGGCGTCCGGCAGGCGGACTTCAGCCACTTTCTGCCCGGTCACACGCTCGATCACTTGCAGCATGCGACGCTCGCGTGGAGTCACCAGCAGCAGCGCGCGACCTTCGCGACCCGCACGACCGGTACGGCCGATACGGTGGACGTAGGATTCCGGGTCGTAAGGCATGTCCACGTTGAATACGTGGGTGATGCGCGGTACGTCCAGGCCACGGGCGGCGACGTCAGTGGCCACAACGATGTCCAGGCGGCCATCCTTGAGGGAGTCGATGACGCGCTCACGCTGGTTCTGGGCGATATCGCCGTTCAGCGCGGCGGCCTTGTAGCCCTTGGCTTCCAGGGCGCTGGCCAGGTCCAGGGTCGCTTGCTTGGTGCGCACGAACATGATCAGGGCGTCGAAGTCCTCGACTTCCAGCAGGCTCAGGACCGCGCCAGTCTTCTGGTCGGCGTGAACCAGCAGGTGGGCCTGCTCGATCGCGGTGACGGTCTGGGTCTTGCTCTGGATCTTGACGTGCTTCGGATCCTTGAGGTGACGCTCGGCGATCGCGCGGATCGACTGCGGCAGGGTGGCCGAGAACAGTACGGTCTGGCGGGATTCGGGCATGGCCTTGAAGATCACTTCCAGGTCATCCATGAAGCCCAGCTTGAGCATTTCGTCGGCTTCGTCGAGAACCAGGTGGTTCACGGTGGCCAGGACCTTCTCGTCACGACGCAGGTGGTCGCACAGACGGCCCGGGGTGGCGACAACGATCTGTGCGCCGTTACGGATTGCCTTGGTTTGTGGGCCCATCGGCGCACCG
This sequence comes from Pseudomonas sp. B6(2017), assembly GCF_002112765.1. NCBI lineage: Bacteria > Pseudomonadati > Pseudomonadota > Gammaproteobacteria > Pseudomonadales > Pseudomonadaceae > Pseudomonas > Pseudomonas sp. B6(2017). The sequence continues at coordinate 116,244 of NZ_NEIQ01000007.1, forward strand.
CCGTAGACGGCCACAACAGTCACGCCCGGCATTTGCTTGGCGTAGGTTTCAAAGGCGGTTGCTACTTGTAGCGCCAACTCGCGGGTTGGGGCCAGGATCAGAGCTTGCGGCTCGCGCTTGGACGGATCGATGCGGTGCAGGATAGGCAGGGCAAAGGCAGCGGTCTTACCGGTACCGGTTTGCGCCTGGCCAATCATATCGTGACCGGCGAGGATGATCGGGATCGATTGCTGCTGAATGGCCGAAGGCTCTTCGTAGCCGGTGGCGACTACTGCAGCAACAATACTGGGATGAAGTTCAAGAGCGGCGAAGCCGCCGATTTCCTGGGTCATGGGTCTGCCTCTAAGTGCATCCGCAAAGACCCATGCTCCAAAGCTGCGCATGCCGTGTAAGACTCGATGAGTCACCCTGGCAGCTTTGTCGGCGGGGATTTGCGAAAACGATTGAAAGAAATGAACGTCAAGGATAGTCCGCGAAGCGGACAAGCAGCCGAAGCTGACTTCGGGGAAATGCGTTACCTAAACGAGGCCCTGCTAAAGGCCGGCGCGCACTATACCGGAATTACTCAAAAAAGGGAGTTTTTTTTGTCGGAAAAAATCCGCCAAACCCCCGACTACCACAGGCTTTGCGCCGTTTCGGAAGGCCGGCCATCGGGCTCGAACCCAAGCGTATTCGGGCCCCTGGCTTAAACGGTTCACCTCGTGAAGCCAAGCCACTGCGGCAAACTGCCTCGCCTGCTGCAGAGAATGGCGTCCGGATCTCCCGGGCCACGGTGCCACTTGCGCGATGCAAGCACACCGGTACTTGTCGACCTGGCGCGCCCCGGCGAGCCTGGCCGCCAGCGCTGCCAGACGCGTCCGCTCAGGTAGCGGGCCGGATGTCCTTGATCAACGACTGCAACGAATACCCCAGGCGCGGTGCCAGGGCCTCGGCCCGGGCGACCAGGCCCGGCATGTCCAGCTCCTGCTCCAGGTCAGCCGGGACGATCAGGATCACGTTGCCCTCCTTCACCGGCAGCTCCCAATAGTGGCGGTGATAGAGGCCGCGCAGCAATGCGGCGCCCAGGGGCTTGCCGTCATCGGTGGCCCATTGGTTGATCACCAGCCAGCCACCCGGATTGAGACGCTTCTGGCAGTTTTCCAGGAACCCCCAGGCCAGGTGCCCGACGCCCGGTCCGACATCGGTATACAGGTCGACGAAGATCAGGTCGGCGGGCTCGGCGCTTTCCAGCAGCTCCAGGGCATCGCCGATCCTTATATATAGACGCGGATCATCGTCCAGCCCCAGGTATTGGATGGCCAGGCGCGGCACGTCCGGACGCAGCTCGATGGCCTCGACGTCCTCCAGGGGCAAGAACTTCAGGCACGCCTGGGTCAGGGTGCCGGCGCCAAGCCCAAGAAACAGCGCGCTCTCCGGTGCGTCATGGCACAGCGCGCCGATCAGCATGGCCCGGGTGTAGTCGTACTCCAGCCAGCTGGGGTCGGCAGTGAACACGCAGCTTTGCTCGATGGCCTCACCGAATTCGAGGAAGCGGTAATCGGCCACTTCCAGGACCCGGATCATGCCGAACTCGTCGTGAACCTCGGCCAGTACGCGTTCGACGCGTTCCTCAGTCATTTCATCTCCTCGTCGCCCGGGCCGGGAACCTTGCCGGGGCGCTAAACCTGCCGCTCGGTAGCGAGCGCAAAGGCGCGATTGTCGACCAAGGCGCAGGAACAGGTCACGCACTAATTTGCTGCTAACATGCCCATCCCAACGTAAAGCATTCGAGTCTGCGATGAGCCAACCCTGGAGCCCCGACAGCTGGCGCGCCTTGCCGATCCAGCAACAACCCCACTACCCCGACGCGGCACACCTGCTCAAGGTCGAGCAGACCCTGGCCAGCTACCCGCCCCTGGTATTCGCCGGGGAGGCCCGGGAGTTGCGCCGCCAGTTCGCCGAAGTCACCCAGGGCCGGGCCTTCCTGCTGCAAGGCGGGGATTGCGCCGAGAGTTTCGCCGAGTTCTCCGCGGCGAAGATCCGCGACACCTTCAAGGTGCTGCTGCAGATGGCCATCGTCATGACCTTTGCCGCCGGCTGCCCGGTGGTCAAGGTCGGGCGCATGGCTGGCCAGTTCGCCAAGCCACGCTCGGCCAACGACGAGACGGTCAACGGCGTGACCCTGCCCGCCTACCGTGGCGATATCGTCAATGGCATAGGTTTCGATGAAAAGAGCCGGGTACCGGACCCGGAGCGCCTGCTGCAGTCCTACCACCAGGCCACCGCCACCCTCAACCTGCTGCGCGCCTTCGCCCAGGGCGGTTTCGCCGACCTGCACCAGGTGCACAAGTGGAACCTGGACTTCATCGCCAACTCGGCCCTGGCCGAAAAGTACAGCCAACTGGCCGATCGCATCGATGAAACCCTGGCTTTCATGCGCGCCTGCGGCCTGGACAGCTCGCCGCAACTGCGCGAGACCAGCTTCTTCACCGCCCACGAAGCGCTGCTGCTCAACTATGAACAAGCCTTCGTCCGGCGCGACAGCCTGACCAACGACTACTACGACTGCTCGGCGCACATGCTGTGGATCGGCGACCGTACCCGGCAACTCGATGGCGCCCATGTGGAATTCCTGCGCGGGGTGAACAACCCGATCGGGGTCAAGGTCGGCCCCAGCATGAACGGCGACGAGCTGATCCGCCTGATCGACATCCTCAACCCGGCCAACGACCCCGGCCGGCTCAACCTGATCGTGCGCATGGGCGCCAACAAGGTCGGCGACCACCTGCCACGGCTGATCCGCGCGGTGGAAAGCGAAGGCAAGCGGGTGCTCTGGAGTTCAGACCCGATGCACGGCAACACCATCAAGGCCAGCAGCGGCTACAAGACCCGCGATTTCGCGCAGATCCTCACCGAGGTCAAGGAGTTCTTCCAGGTGCACCAGGCCGAAGGCAGCTATGCCGGCGGCATCCATATCGAAATGACCGGGCAGAACGTCACCGAATGCATCGGCGGCGCCCGCCCCATCACCGAAGATGGCCTGTCGGACCGCTACCACACCCACTGCGACCCGCGGATGAACGCCGACCAGTCGCTGGAACTGGCATTTCTGATCGCCGAGACCCTCAAGCAGGTCAAGCGCTAGGCTCGCTCACAGCGCCGCGCCAGCCATGGCGCGCGGCGCTCAGGCCAGGACCTGGCGCAGACGCCGTGCCCCCTCGCGCTGACAATTGAGCTGGATATCCGCCAGCCCCAGCCAATCCGCCATCTGCCGCAGTTGCCCGGCCAGGGCCTGGATGCCCTGCTCGTCCAGGCCGGGGGTTTCCTCGTGCACCGCATGCACCGCCAGGCGCCCCAGGGCCCGCTCCGCCCGCAGATCGACCCGCGCGGCGATACGCTCGTCATGCAGGAACGGCAGCACGTAGTAGCCATAGACCCGCTTGTGTTGCGGTGTGTAGATCTCCAGCCGATAGCGGAAATCGAACAGGCGCTCGGTGCGGCTGCGCTCCCAGATCAGCGAGTCGAAGGGCGACAGCAAGGCACTGGCAGCGACCTTGCGCGGCACCTTGGCCTCGGGCAGGCAATAGGCCGGCTGGCGCCAATCCTGAACCTGGCAGGCCAGCAACTGGCCGTCTTCGAGCAATTCGCCCAGCCGGGCACGGCTGTCCGCCGGATCGAGGCGAAAGTAATCGCGCAGGTCCTTTTCCGTGGCCACGCCCAGGGCCCGCGCCGCCTGCAACAGCAGTCGGCGCTGGGCCTGGGCCTCGTCCGGCAGCGGCTGGCACAGAATCGCCTGGGGGATCACCCGCTCCGGCAAATCGTACAGGCGCTCGAAACCACGACGCCCGGCCACCGTCACTTCCCCGGCGGCGAACAGCCACTCCAGGGCGTGCTTCTCTGCGCTCCAGTCCCACCATGGGCCCGCACGCTCCTCACGGGTGGACAGACTGCCGGCGCCCAGCGCGCCTCGTTCCTGGACAGCGGCCAGGACCCGGCCGATGGTCGCCTGGTGTTCGTGGCCAAAACGCGCCAGCTGCGAATAGATGCCCTGGCCCTGGCTGGCCCGCTGCATCCGCCAGCGCATCAGCGGGTACATGGACATCGGCAACAGCGACGCCTCGTGCCCCCAGTATTCGAACAAGGTACGTCGCCGTCCCTGGCTCCAGGCGGCCTGGTCCAGCAACTGCTGTGGATAACGTCCAAGGCGGGAGAACAGCGGCAGGTAGTGGGCGCGCACCAGGGCATTGACCGAATCGATCTGCAACAAGCCCAGGCGCTCTATCTGCTGGTTGAGCCGCGCGGCCTTGATCGCCGCTGGCGGCTGGCGACCGCCAAACCCCTGGGCGGCCAGGGCCAGTCGACGAGCCTGCTTGAGGGAAAAGGAATGGGCTGCGGTCATGGGATGCTCCTTGTCTGCCCGCACGCTAACGCAGCCGCACCCCACTTGGATAGCCAGGCGCCGGGCATTTTCGCGACACCGACCGACCCGGGCAGCCATCGATAGCACCGCACTGCCCTGCAAGCGCAAACTCGCCGCCTTTGCAGCGCACCAGTTACTGCCCCCTCCGGTCACCGTTCTGGCTACAATCGCGCCCACTAATGGCAATGAGCCGCACCGGCGGTTGTTTTCCGCTCCGCCCTTGCTGATGAGAACCAGGATATGACGCTGCACCTCCCCACCTTGCTCGTGGTATCCGTGTTCATCTTCTTCCTGATGGGCCTGCTGACCTTGCATGCCTGGCTGCGGGAAAGCCGCGAACGGCCATTGGCCTATCTGGGCAGCATGATGCTGCTTGCATCGATTGGCGTGGTGCTGGTGAGCTGGCGCCATCACGGGGCGCATTGGGTTCCCGTCGTGCTCGGCAACGTGGTCCTGTTGTTCAGCGCGGCCCTGAACTGGACGGCGATGCGGATCTTCGCCGGACGTGAACCCCATGTCGCCGGCATGCTCGCCGGCGCCGGCCTGTGGCTGGCACTTTGTCTGGTCCCGGCCTTCCATGAATCGATGCCGGTACGGGTCACGGTGTACTCGCTGCTGGCGGGTGGTTATGGAGCACTGACGGCCCTGGAGTTCTGGCGCAGCCGCCGGAGCCTGGAAGTGGCCTATGTCCCGGCCCTGGTACTGACCATCCTGCATACCTGCTTTTATGTCGTGCGCAGCGTCATCGACCAGGGCCTGGGGCTGGCCCAGGCCCTGGATGGCCAAGGCGAAGGCGTACCGTTCTTTTCGTTCATGCTGTTCGAATCGATGGTCTACGTGATCGGCATTGCCTACGTGACCCTGGCCATGGTCAAGGAACGAGTGGAGCGACGCTTCAAGGCCGCGGCTTTCTGTGATGCCCTGACAGGGATCGGCAATCGCCGGGCATTCATGGCCAATGGCGAACGGTTGCTGGCCAACTGCCAACGACGAGGCGTACCAGTGGCGTTGCTGTTGTGCGACCTTGACCACTTCAAGCGCCTGAACGACGCCTTCGGCCATCAGACCGGCGACCAGGCGCTGATCGCCTTCAGCCAGGTATTGGTGCGCACCTTGCGCGCCAACGACGCCTTCGGTCGTATCGGCGGCGAGGAATTCGCCTGCCTGCTGGCGGCGGTGGATGAGCAAGAGGCGGTACGGGTGGCCGAGCGCATCCGCGAGACCTTCGCCGACCTGACGTTGCTCGAGCCCGGGCTGCTCAGCGTCAGTATCGGCGTGGTGACCAGCCAGGCCCTGGACTATGACCTGTCGCGCCTGCTATCCCAGGCCGACGAAGCGCTGTACGACGCCAAGGGCAAGGGCCGCAACCGGGTACAAACCCTGGTGCGCCCCACCTTCGAACTACCTGTGCACTGAAACGGCACGCCGTTGGCCAGCGAACCGGCGGGCACTCATTTCAACAACGGATCGTCCCAGAACGGCCGCGCCCGTTCGTGCTCCACATCCGCCCGGGACAAGCCGATATCCTTGAGCGCCTCATCGTTCAAGCCCGCCAGCATCCGCCGCTCATGACCCAGGACGTACCAGCGCGCAACCTTGTGCCACAAGGCCGCGAGCGAGAAGCCGTGGAACGACTGGACCAACAGATAACCCTTTTGACCTTTCATCATCTTGTCCTCCTGTAGGATGACGACAGTGTCTGCCTGGGCAAATGATCAATCCAACGAATGTTTCTTATGCTCTACATCTCAGGATTTGATGAATCATCCTTGCCCATCCAACGCCATCTCAAATCCGGTAGTCTCCGGGCCAGCCGCCCAGAGGGTCCCGCCCGAAACCATCGAGACTGGCCGTCGCGGCCTCCTCCCATGCCAACAGGCTGTAGCCTCCCAGGTCGTCGGGCAGGTCCGCAGCCGAAGGCGCCAGCACTATGGACGGATGCAACTGCCCGAGGACGTCCTCCACGCGAGGCCGGGTCGTCGGCCGGCTGCCATCGACGGCCAGCACCGCCGCCCCAGGGGCCAGCGCTTCGACCAGCACGGTATGCCCGTGATTGCTGCAACTAACTGAAAGTCGGCCTTGCATGCGCTGCTTTTCGATCTGCCGCGCCGGCTCTTCAGCCGCCGCCAGGACCACCGCACAACAGCCCGTCGCCCCCATGATTCGCGCCTGCGGATAACGACTGCGCAAGCTGGCATAGGTGGACTGCTTGCCCGTGAGGACGATCAACCCGTCCCGCCCCTGGAACTGCCTGGCCAGGCTCGCCGAGGGCTGGTCGCTGACGCGCAGCAGCTCCTGCACCTGCAGCAGTCTCGCCAATTCGGCGATCACTGCGCTGGCCTGCGGATAACGGTCATCGCGTACCGACACCGTGGTAGCAATACCCATCAAGGCGAATGGCACGGCGCGGCGAATGGCATGCAGGCAAAAACCGTAGTAAGGCAACAGGCACAGGACCTCCTCGCCGTAGGCCTGGGCCTGCGCCTGGCCCAGGTCCTCCTTGGCGCGGATCAGCGCCCAGCGAAACAACGCCAGCAACTCGCTGTGCAGCACATCGCGCCACATCGCCAGCGACATGCGCGGCTCCGGCAGGCGCCTGGCCAGGGCGTCGAAGTCCCGCTCCTCGAACAGCAGCTCATGCAGGCGCGCCAGGGGCTGCACCGTCTGGAAGTAGGGCCGGTTCATCTTGCACTCCAGGCCTGGCGCTGCAGGACCGAATCCTTGCCGGTGCAGTAATGGGCGCGAATGCCATCCAGGAAACTCCAGGCCAGCGACGGCAGGATCGCCGCCCGCGCCACGGAATCGCGACTCACCTCGCCCCGTGCCAGCAGGTACTGGATATTGCGCGAGGGTCGCAAGTCATGGCCCAGTTCATCATCCAGCTCATCGTGGGCCGCCATGGCCCCCAGCAGCGCGGCGCAACGGGGATTGTTGGCCGAAACCCGGGAATAGAACTTCATGTGGCGATCATCGCCGCGGCATTCGCTCAGGCTTTTTTGCAGGTAGGTCGAACCGATCAGGTAGCCCTTCCAGTCATGGCGCGCCAGGTCGCTGAGGTAACCGACGAAGGCCGCGGTGGTGGGCAGCGGCCGCATCGCCGTAGGCTGCCGGACTCCCAGCTCCCGTAGGCGAGGCTTGAGAATGTCGCAATGGGTCAGCTCGTCCTGCAGGTGCTGCAACAGGTTTTCGCGGATCCGTGCATCCTGGCAGGCGGCAATCGCCGGGCTGACATGGCGGGTGGCCGAGGCCAGGTAATGGAAATTCTCCAGCATGTAGCCAATCACCAGTTCGTCGCTGCACCCCTGGGTCATCTGCTGCCATAAAGGATGGCCGTCCACCGACACCAGCCAATCCGTGGTCATCCGTTCGATGGCCGCGACGCTGTCGGCGCCGACACCCTGGCTGTCGACCAGTTGCTCGTGGATCTGCCCCAGCAGCAGGCAGAACGGCGCGCCGTTGGCGGCCAGTTGTGGCACCCGGTGCCCCAGGGCATAACAGGAAGCGACGATGATGTCCGAAGGGCTGTCATCACCAGAGCGTTCGCCGTTGACCAGGCTCATGACACTGGCCGGCCAGACCGGCAAGCCCTGGAAGATGCCCACCTCCAGCGGCGAATCGCAATCGCGCAGCGGTTGGTCCAGGCCATCCTCGGCGAGCACTTGCGCCGCCGTGACGATGGAACTGGCGCAGCCCTGCTCGAGGGCGGACAACCAGCGGTAGATCATCTCGCTCAGGCTGCACACCGTGTTCAGTACGCTGGCCACCACCGAGGCGGGATGACAGTCCTGGGTGCGGACCGCCTTCTTCCAGTTCTCGGAGTGCCCGTAGTCGAGGTCGGTGGCGAAGTGGCCCAGCACTTTGTTGGTGGCCATGGGGCTCAGCAGGTTGTGGCCCACCAGCAGGTCGTGCCAGCCAATCACGGCTTCTTTCTCCACCGAGGAATGCTCCATGAAGCCGGAACAGGCGGCCGACACCAACTCGCCCATGGCCGCGATGTGCCGGGACAGGTGGATCCACTCCAGGGTCGCCGGCAAGGGCCTGGCCAGCCGCACCACGTCGTTCGAGCAACCGATGAGCTCCAGGGCCTCGTTGAAGAACCGCGCGTGATCCCATTCCTCCAGGGCATGCCTGGAGAGCATCAGGGTGATCGGTGACAAGCCGATACCCGGGCTGACGGCAGGGCACATCCGGGAAGCGGCGGCAGCCAGGTAATGCCGGGTTTCCAGGATGTAGGCATGCAACGCGGATTGATCACCCTCGCGGATCTTTCTCCAGATCGGATGGCCATATACGAACTCTTCGGCGGCGGTGTATTGCTCGCCGAGCAACAAGATGAATTCTTCCGCGCTGAAGTGACTGCCCAGTATCGATAAGTTGAGGCTCTGGGCCAGGCGCTCGGTAAAAGAGGCATTGTCGCTCAGCGTCGAGATCGGAGCTTCCAGGCTTCCCAATAACAGCACCGCATGATCGCCATGGGTACTTCGCGCTAAAAATGGAGGGCTACGCAATGGTTCAGATAGATCAACATGATTGTTCCGAGTAGTGATTTCCATTTCTGATCCGCCCTCCAAGACGTTAGCGTCGGTTACTCGACTATGGCTGCCCTAAGTTGCTTGGCAGCCTTCTCCGTACGCTCTACCAGGCCGACCAGGGCCTTGAGGTCTTCTGGCGCCAGCTTGCCGGCCTTGAGCTTGGCCTTGAGCTGGGTAAGTTCTGCATTAGTTGGTTCGGCATGTTCCGCTTTCGCGCTCATGAAAGGACCCTCCAAAGTTGGTCGCATTCCCAGTACAGACCATCTGTACATGGCACCCGCAACACTAGTAGCGGATATAGCTTTAGGCAAACTTGAAAAAAGATAAAACATGCCATTAATCGGCATTATCCCCAACCTGAAATTCTTATCGCCGCAGGCAATTAATAAAAATAAAACCATAGCCAACCACTGTATCGAAACTTGCTTATTTCCAGGCCTGATAATAACTATTGCCAAACTATCAACTTCGGATAGCCCCTCAACAAGAGCGGAAACAAGCGATAGCACCTATAACAGTCTTGCAGCCGCCGGAGGCGACGAGACCGGCAAGCGCAACCGGAGCACCAAGGAGCATTAACGATGAGAGACATGCTGAACGTGGATTGGTCGAGCATTCCCGCTCCCCAGGATGACGGCGCGGCCCGGCACCTGGCCGGCCGGTACCTGCCACGATTGTCGCTACCCTCGACCATCGGACAGGCAGTGGACCTGTCCGTGCTGCCAGGTCGGACGGTGCTGTATATCTATCCGCGTACCGGCCGGCCGGATCTGCCGCTGCTCGAAGGCTGGGACCAGACCCCCGGGGCCCGTGGCTGCACCCCGCAATCCTGTGCCTTTCGCGATCATGCCCAGGAGCTTGCAGCAGCGGGCGTAGCGCAATTGTTCGGCCTGTCGAGCCAGGACAGCGCCTACCAGCGCGAAGCCGTCGAACGCCTGCACCTGCCCTTCCCGCTGTTGTCCGATGCCGAGGAACACCTGGCCCGGGCCCTGGCCCTGCCACAGTTCGAGCTCAACGGCAGGCGTTTTCTCAAGCGCCTGACCCTGGTGATCGATGGCGGGCGGATCGAGCAGGTGTTCTACCCGGTGTTCCCCCCCGACCAGAATCCGCAACAAGTACTGGCCTGGCTGTCATCCCGAAGCCGGGCATGAACGGGCAGCCCGGGGGATGACGGCGCTGGCCCGTGGGGAATAAGATCAGCCGCAAGAATGCTTCCTGCGTATCCATCTCAGGGTTTGATGAATGTCCCAGTTCCCCAGCATCGATACCGAAGTACTGCGCACCTTCGTCGCCATCGCCGATGAAGGTGGTTTCACCCGGGCCGGCGAGCGGGTCAACCGTACCCAGTCAGCGGTGAGCATGCAGATGAAACGGCTGGAGGAGGACGTGCTGCAACGCCAGCTGTTCCAGCGCGACGGCCGCCAGGTCAAGCTCACCGCCGAAGGCCAGGTGCTGCTGGGGTATGCCCGGCGCATCCTCAAGCTGCACAGCGAGGTGTTCAATACCCTGCGTGAGCCGCATATGGTGGGCCTGGTGCGCATCGGCACTCCGGATGACTACGTGATGCGCTTCCTGCCGGGCATCCTGTCGCGATTCGCCCAGAGTTACCCGTTGATCCAGATCGAGGTGCATTGCGAATCGTCCAAGCAACTGTTGCAGCGCCAGGACCTGGACCTGTCCATCGTCACTCGCGAGCCGGGCAACGAAATCGGCCAGTTGCTGCGCAAGGAGCGTTTCGTCTGGGCCGCGGCCGAGTGCTTCGAGCCCCCGGGGCAAACACCGCTACCCCTGGCGATGTTCAACAGCGACTGCTTCTGCCGGCTGTGGGCCTGCAACGCCCTGGATGCCAGCGGCCTCGACTACCGCATCGCCTACAACAGCTCCAGCCTGTCGGCGATCATGGCGGTGGTCAGCGCGGGGCTGGCGGTCACTGCCCAACTGGAGAGCTTGATCACACCTGACTTGCGCATCCTGGGAGAGGCCGAAGGCCTGCCGTTGCTACCGGAGGCCAGCATCATGCTGGTACGCAACCTCAACCAGCCATCGCCGATCACCGAATGCCTGGCCGAGCATATCGTCGAGGGTTTCAAGTCCTGAGTCCCAGCATCACTGCGCACATCACCAGGAAGGCGCAGAACAATGCGCGCAGCAGGCGCTCGGGCAAGGCATGGGCGACCTTCACGCCCCAACTGATGCTCAGCAAGCCACCGGCCGCCAAGGGCAGGCCCACCAGCCAGTTCACCTGGTGATGCAGACCATAGGTCATCAGGGTCACCCCGGTGCTGGGCAGCGCCAGGGCCAGGGCCAAGCCCTGGGCCACCACCTGGGAGGTGCCGAAGACACTGGTCAGCACCGGGGTGGCAACTACCGCGCTGCCGACCCCGAACAGCCCGCCGAGCGCCCCGGAAGCCGCTCCCAGCGCTCCCAACCAAGGCCAGGAATAGCGCATCGAGGAAGCTGTCGCGGGAACATTGCCGAACAGCCGCAACAGGTTGTAGCCGGACAGGGCCAGGAGGAAAACCACGAAGATGGTGCGCATTTTCTGTGGGTCGATACCCACCGCCCAGATCGAACCGAGCCAGGCGAAGCTGAAGCCCATCAGCGCCAGGGGCAAGGCATGCCGGGCCTCGATACGGTTGTGCTGGTGATAACGCCACAGCGCCAGCATCACGTTCGGCACCACCATCACCAGCGCCGTGCCCTGGGCCAGTTGCTGGTCCAGACCGAACCACACCCCCAGCACAGGGATGGCGATCAACCCGCCACCGATGCCAAACAGGCCCCCGACCGTCCCCAGGGCCGCGCCCAATAGCAGATACATCACTAAATCGATCAAGACCGCTCTCCTCACTCGAGGCTTGCATGCTACGCAGTCACTGCTGGTACGGAAACGCACAACAACGCACAATGGCTTTGCTGTTTTCGCATAGGCGAGCTGACCATGAATCCCAATACCCTTACTGAACAACTGGGGCTGTTTCTCGATGTACTGGAAGCCGGCAGCTTCTCCGCCGCCGCCCGCCGCCATCCCCTGACCCCTTCGGCAGTGGCCCGGCGTATCGACGGCCTGGAAAAAGCCGTGGGCACCACGCTGTTCATGCGTACCACCCATGCCGTAGTAGCCACCGCGGCCGGCCTGGCATTCGCCGAGCGGGCCCGGCGCATCGTCGCCGAACTGCAACTGGCCAGGGCCGAGGCAGTGTCCTTGAGCCATGCGCCGGAGGGGCTGATCCGCATCGATGCTCCTGCCGCCTTCGGCCGCCGCCACCTGGCCCCGGCCATCGCGGATTTCCTGATGCTGTACCCGGGCCTGGACGTGCAACTGCACTTGATCGACAGCTTCGTCGACATGCAAGGCTCGCATCTGGGCAAGGTCGACCTGGTACTGCGGGCCGGACAGCAGGTGGACACGCGCATGGTGGCCACGACCCTGGCCAGCATCGTGCGGATCGCCTGTGCCAGCCCAGCCTACTTGAAGAGCCGCGGCACCCCGGTCCACCCGGCCGAACTCGACCAGCATGATGGCCTGGACTGGGACGGCCTGGCTCCGTTGTTCGCCTGGCGCTTCGAGCTCGACGGCCAACTGCAGACTCATCGTCCGCGGCGGATCCGTTTCAGTGCCAACAACGCCGAGGCCCTGCTGTCCGGGGCCTTGGCCGGCCTGGGCATCGCCCACCTGCCGACCTGGCTGGCCAGCGAATATCTGCTGCGCGGGGAACTGGTGCCGCTGTTCTGCAACGGCGGTTTGCCCAAGCCGGAAACCGCCGGTATCTATGCCTTGCGCATGGAGCAGCATCCCAATGCCCGCAGCCGTCTGCTGCTGGAGTACCTCAAGAGCCGGTTCAGCCCTATTCCGCCATGGGACCTGGCCCTGCAGAGCACCATGGGCTGAGCCCTGGCGAAATTCATCTGGCGCATTAAAGATTCGCCCGCTAGATTCAGGACCATCAATGATCAAGGCTTCGACATGACCACCGAACGCACCACCTCGCCCGCCTGCGATCCACTGCTGTTGGACAACCAGTTGTGCTTCGCCCTGCATTCCACCTCTTTGCTGATGACCAAGGTCTACAAACCGCTATTGCAGCGTCTGGGGCTGACTTATCCACAATACTTGGCGATGCTGGTGCTCTGGGAGCGGGATGGGCTGACTGTCGGCGAAATCAGCCAGCGCCTGCTCACCGACCCCGGCTCCCTGACCCCACTGCTCAAGCGCCTGGAGGCCGAGGGCCTGCTCAGCCGTACGCGAAGCCGTGAAGACGAACGGGTGGTGATCGTCCAACTGACCGAACAGGGCCGTGCCCTGCAAGCCCAGGCCCAGGCAATACCGCAATGCATCCTCGGCGCCAGCGGCCAGACGGTGGCGCAACTGCGCCAGTTGCAGGAAGACCTGCTGGCCCTGCGCCGTAATCTGCAAGAAAGCCTCTAGCCCTCCCCAGAGCCTACCGGCCCCGCCTCGGGGCTGGTCCTTCGTCAAAAAATATTTTCGTTACTAATCAATCGGTTAGCCATTAAAAGCGCCCTATGGACGGTTTTACACGAAAATTTATCTTGCGCACTAAATATTAGCGCAATATATTTTCCCCAGATTACTTAGCGCACCAATAATTAGCACCTACAAACCAGAACGAGGCTTTCACCATGCAGACTCTCTATACCGCAGTTGCAACCGCCACCGGTGGCCGTGACGGTCGTGCCGTTTCCAGCGACAACATCCTCGACGTCAAGTTGGCCACTCCCAAGGAGCTGGGCGGTGCGGGTGGACAGGCAACCAATCCGGAGCAGCTGTTCGCCGCCGGCTACTCGGCGTGCTTCATCGGCGCCTTGAAGTTCGTGGCCAGCCAGAGCAAGCGCAAGATGCCAGACAACGCCTCGATCACCGCCCATGTCGGCATCGGCCAGATCCCCGGCGGCTTCAGCCTGGACATCGACCTGCACGTCAACCTGCCCGGCCTGGCCCGGGACGAGGCACAAAGCCTGGTAGATGCCGCTCACCAGGTCTGCCCCTACTCCAACGCCACCCGCGGCAATGTCGAGGTTCGCCTGCACGTAAGCGTCTGAAACGACGAATTGCAGGCACAAAAAAGCCCGACTCAAGGTCGGGCTTTTTCATCTACAAGAACGGCCAGGTTTAAACCTTGGCGCGGCCTTTGTAAGAACCGCCTTCGCGGGTATCGATCTCGATCCAGTCGCCGATCTCGATGAAGTCGGCAACGCTCAGCTCTGTGCCGTTCTTCAGTTTGGCAGGCTTCATCACCTTGCCCGAAGTGTCGCCGCGAGCGGAACCTTCGGTGTAGTCGATCTGGCGCACGATGGTGGTCGGCAGGTCAACGGAAACCAGGCGGCCTTCGAAGAACACGGCTTCGCAGACGTCGGTCATGCCTTCTTCGATGAACGGCAGAACGGCTTCGATGTCCTCGGAGTTCAGCTCGTACATGGTGTAGTCGGTGGTGTCCATGAAGGTGTAGGAGTCACCGCTGATGAACGACAGGGTCGCTTCTTTGCGATCCAGGATCACGTCGTCCAGTTTGTCGTCCGCACCGTAAACGGTTTCGGTCTTGTAACCGGTCAGCAGGTTCTTCAGCTTGGTCTTCATGATCGCGCTGTTACGACCGGACTTGGTGAATTCAGCTTTCTGAACCAGCCAAGGATCGTTGTCGATACGGATCACGGTACCGGGTTTGAGTTCTTTACCAGTTTTCATTGCGAATATCCGAATTTGGATGGGATTTACAAAAATCTAGGCCGCGTATCATATCCAATTTAGGTAAAACTGCACCAGCGCCGCAGCAAGATCGGCCTGCAAGCCCTGTTCCAGACACCATTGTTCGGCATGCGCGGCGATTTCCGGCCAATGTCGCAGCAGTTTTTCCCAGGGATCGGCCATCTGCCCCTCGGTGTTCCAGGCCCGCCACAGGGCCAGCACCGCCGCCCCGGCCTCGACTGACAGCCCCTGGGTATATAGCGCGAGGAACGCCTCGAGCTTGTCCAGGTGGATGTCTTCGTCCTGGCGATAGATGTGCCAGAGCATCGGCCGCCCCGCCCATTGCGCCCGGACGAAAGAGTCTTCGCCCCGTACTGCGTTGAAATCGCAGCACCACAGCAGGTGGTCATAATCTTCCTGGCGGATGAAAGGCAGCACTTGGAGCGTCAGCGATTGCCGGGCCAGCACGCTGCCCACGGCCAAGGAGTCGACGCCCAGCCAGCGTTGCACATCACCGAGGATGCGCCCTTCGGGCACCAATAAATGGGTGGGGCGCCGATCGGCGGCCAGGGCGTCCAGCCAGCCAGCCAGGCCGGCATTTTCATAGGCGAACAGCGACATCAACCGGGCATCGCTGGCTGGCACCACCCCAAGCTGGCGAAGGAATGCCGCCTGGGCCTCGAGGTCAGCCTGGAACGCCCGGCGTCGCTCCAGCAGGCCGCTCTCGCGCAGCAACCCGCCGGTCTGCGCCTGGAATCCCGGGAAGAAGAAGTACTTCTGCACACCACGAAACTTCACCGAGGGCAGGCCGTGGCAGCCCCCGACCCAATCCTCGGCGCTCAGGTAATCCAGGTTCAACCACAAGGGCGTCCGTTCACGATCGGCCATGGCTTCCATATAGGCATGGGGCAACTGGCAGGCAAACGCAGCGATCACCACATCGGCCGCGACTTCACCTGGCCACTGGGCCGGCCAATGCCGGACCTCGACCCCGTCCTGCTGCTGGCGGTCCTTGTCCATGTCGATCTCCGGACAGATCCGCTCGAAGGCGCGCAGGTCGTCGACCCACAAGCGCACGGCACAACCATGTTCGGCCACCAACTGCCGGGCCAGACGCCAGGTCACGCCGATATCCCCGTAGTTGTCGACCACGCTGCAAAAAATGTCCCAGGAGGCTTTCATTCCTGTCCCCGATTGGCAAAGGCGCCGATTGTCCGCATAAATGCCCCTGCGCAGAAGAGCCGACCTCGATTAATCTTCGTGCGACAATCAGCTCTCGTTCAACCTTGCCCGCCAGGAGGCAAACATGCCGCACCGTCCGCCCGCCCGCCGCCCATTGCGCATCGGCTTCAATGCCCTGGCGCTCAGCGCCAGTATCGCCCTGGGCCTGTGGCTGGGGTTCCTGGCGATCGCCCTGACCTGCTGGCTGGCCTCGCACTTTCTGTTCAGCCAGCAACTGGCGCCGGTGGCCCAGGCCGTGCAACAGCTGGGCAAACCCGCCGTGGCCGCCCCCGAACAGCCCAACCGCCTGTTCGAGCAATACCAGGAAAACCTGCGCAAGAACGAGGAACTGCAATCCCTGGAGAACGCCCGTAGCAACCCGCGCAACCTGTCCAACCCCAAGTGCCAGTTCTGGCTGCAGCAGGACCAGACCGCGCCGACCGACAAGAGCCGGGCCAACGTCCTGCAGTTCTGTAATTGACCATGAATAAACAGTCCGTCTACCAACTGATTTTGCAACAGCTCCAGGACGATCTGCTGATCGCCCTGCGAGCGGCGCAAACCGCCTACGAAACCGCAACCCACGAAGAGAGCGTCGCCGAGAACAAGTACGACACCCTGGGGCTTGAAGCCGCGTACCTGGCCGCCGGTCAATCCAGGCGGGTCGAGGAAATCCGCCAGGCCCTGGGGCTCTGGCAGAACCTGGTCTTGCGCCCCGGCGATGCGCAATCGAGCATCCAGGTCGGGAGCCTGCTGGGCCTGGAAGATGAGCGCGGGCGCGAACAGTGGCTGTTCCTCGGGCCCGACGCAGCGGGGCTGAAGGTCCAGGTGGTCGGCCAGATAGTGACGGTGATCACTCCACGCTCGCCCATGGGCCAGGGCCTGCTTGGCAAGTTCGAGGGTGATGAAGTGGAAATCGTGGTGGCCGGCTCTCGGCAACAGTTCACTGTCACCGAGGTGCGCTAGGCCGGCGGGAAATCAGTGGACCGGTAGCTCGACGCCGTCGAACAGCTCTTCCAGTTCTTGCTTGTTATGGCACTGGATGGCCTTGGCCATGACTTCGCGGGTCAGGTGGGGGGCGAACTTCTCGATGAAGTCGCACATGAAGCCCCGCAGGAAGGTACCGCGACGGAAACCGATCTTGGTGATGCTCGACTCGAACAGCTCGCTGGCATCCAGTACCACCAGGTCGCTATCGAGCTTGGTATCCACGGCCATCTTGGCCACGATGCCCACGCCCAGGCCCAGGCGCACATAAGTCTTGATCACGTCGGCGTCGGCGGCGGTGAATACCACCTTGGGCGTCAGGCCGCGATGGCTGAAGGCTTCGTCGAGCTTGGAGCGGCCAGTGAAGCCGAACACGTAGGTCACGATAGGGTATTCGGCCAGGGTCTCGAGGGTCAGCTTCGGCAGCTTGGTCAACGGGTGGCCCTGGGGCACGACCACGCAGCGGTTCCAGCGGTAGCACGGCATCATCACCAGGTCGCCGAACAGCTCCAGCGCCTCGGTGGCGATGGCGAAGTCCACGGTACCGTCGGCAGCCATCTCGGCGATCTGCATGGGCGAGCCCTGGTGCATGTGCAGGGCCACATCCGGGTACTGCTTGATGAAGCTGCTGATCACCGGAGGCAGGGCATAACGCGCCTGGGTGTGGGTGGTAGCGATGGACAGGGTGCCCTTCTTTTCGTTGGAGAATTCCTGGGCGATCTGCTTGATGCTCTCGACCTTGCGCAGGATCTCGCCAGCGGTGTTGATGATTCGCTCGCCCGCCGGGGTCACGCGGGTCAGGTGCTTGCCGCTGCGGGCGAAGACCTCGACACCCAGTTCGTCCTCGAGCAGGCGGATCTGCTTGCTGATACCCGGTTGCGAGGTGTAGAGGCTTTGGGCAGTAGCGGAAACGTTGAGGTCGTGGTGCGCCACTTCCCAGATGTAGCGCAATTGTTGAAGCTTCATATCAATCCCTCAAAGCAGGTAGGCGCCACGGGTATCAGCGACGGTATATAACTATATTAATGGTCAGGAGAATAAATCTAGAACTTTTCTTCAGAATTTTCCATTCCGTCCTCAGGCGTCGCCCTGGCGTCGCCGCTGCACCAGGGGGACCAGGTAAACCGGCACTTTGGCCAGTTGCAAGACCCGCGCGGCGGTGCGGCCCAACGGCGTTTGCGCCCCCACCCCATGGCTGTGACTTCCTACGATCAACAGATCCACCGAGAGTTTCGCCGTCTGCTCGAGTATCACCTGCGAGGGGTCTCCCTGCAGGACACGTACCGACTGGATCAGGGTCAGGTCCTGCATGCCCTCCCCCAGTTCTTCGCGAAAGCTGTCCAGCACCCGCTGCTCGATATTGGCCATCACCGTGTTCAGCCCCTGGCGATGGAACTCGTTCAGCGACTGCTCGTCCAGATAGCTCTGCAATACCGACTCGGCGAACAACCCCATGGGTTCGACGGCGTGCACCACGTGTAGGTCGGCATTGAACGTTCGAGCCAATTCCAGGGCGTGCTGCATCACATAGGGGGCGTACACACCGAGGTCCGTGGCATACAGCATCGAACGAATCATACGACCTCCTCAACTGCCAATCTGGCGGAGATTGATTCAGCTTAGCAGTGCCTGGAGGTGTGCGAGCCCCGGATTCCGGGGGGCTCAGGCCTTGGCTTGGTTACTGATGCCATGGGGCACGTGACCGGTGGCTACCACCTCTCGCGCCAGCTCGCAGTGACCGGCCTGGTCGTCGAAGAACACATCGGCGGCGAAGGCTTCGAGGAAGGCGGCCTTTTCCAGGCCACCGAGAAAGAGCGACTCGTCGAGGCGGATGTTCCACTCGCGCAAAGTCCGGATCACCCGTTCGTGGGCCGGGGCCGAACGTGCAGTGACCAGTGCCGTGCGAATCGGGCAGGCATCGCCGGGGAACTCGCCCTGGAGCAGGTTGAGCGCCGCCAGGAATCCCTTGAACGGCCCACCTGGCAGAGGCTCGCGGGCCGACTGGCGCTCGCTGGCCTGGAACGCCTCCAGACCGCCGGACTGGTAGATGCGTTCCGACTCATCGGAAAACAATACCGCGTCACCATCGAAGGCAATGCGCAGCTCGCCGTTCTCCGCCCTCCGGGTGCCACCGGAAAGAATGGTTGCCGCGGCAAAACCGGCCTCCAGCGCACTGCGCACATCCTCGGCATGGGTGGAAAGAAACAGGTCGCTGCCAAAGGCCGCCAGGTAAGGATAGGGGCTGCGCCCGCCAACGAAGGCAGCCCGGGAAATCCCCAGGCCATAATGCTGGATCGAGTTGAACACTCGCAGGCCCGTGTCGGCGCTGTTGCGTGATACCAGTACCACCTCGACTCGCGCCCGCCCCAGGCTGGCATTCAGGCTCAGGAGCTTCTTGACCAGGGGAAAGGCATCACCGGGTTCGAGGATTTCCTCCTCGTGCTCGATCTGGTATTGCCGGTAGGCCTCCACCCCCTGGGCCAGGTAGACCTTATGGCTGTCACTGAGGTCGAACAGTGCCCGCGAAGAGATCGCTACCACCAGCTTGCCGTCCAGTCCCTTTGCCATATTCGCTCCTAGTTGAGGTGATGGGCCGGCCTCAGGCCGGATGTCGATCGATGAAACCCAGGGCCTGGTACAACGCCCGGATCTTCGGCAGCTCGCAACCCGCTGCCTGCGCGGCAGCCAACGGAGCAGCGTAGATAGCCCCGAGTTCCAGCGGGCGCCGCTGCAGGAAATCATGGTACATGCTGGGCCAATAGTCGGGCATGAACTCGGTGGACTTGAACAACTGCTGGGCATAGGCCTCGGGAATGGCGTAGCCGCAGGCCGCAGCTCCCTGCAATACCTCTCGCATCAAATCCTGGATCAACTGCCGGCAGTCCGGGTCGGCCATCAGCGGCGTGGTACTCGCCCGCAGCAGCACCGACAAGCCGTTGTACGGCACGTTCCACACCAGCTTCTGCCAACGCGCCTGCTGCAGGTTGCCCATGGCCTGGGAATCGATCCCGGCTTCACGGAACAACCCGGCCCCCTCCTCGACGATCGCCTGGCGCAGCGCCGGGTCGCCGGCGGGACCGCTGTGATAGCCCAGGTTCACGGCGCCAAGGGCCTGATGCTCGATCTGCCCGGGGCCGGCACGATGGACACAGATGAAGCACAAGCCGCCCAATAGATGCAGCGAGTCGGGCAAAGCACCACGCAGTTGGTCTTCGACACCCAGGCCATTCTGCAACAACAGGACCCTGGCTCCCGGGGCGGCAGCCTGGATGATCGCCGGTGCCAGTTGCAGGTTGCTGGTGCTCTTGGCGCCCACCAGCAGCCAATCGCAAGGCGGCATCTGCTCGGCGCTGGCGTAGGCCTGCACTGGATCGAGGGTCAAGGTGCCATGTACCGCGCTGGTCAAGCGCAGCCCCTGTTCGACGACGGCCGAAAATTCACTGCGCAATAGAAAGTGCACGTCGAAACCGGCACGGGCCAGCAGCACCCCATAAAAACCGCCGATTGCCCCGGTCCCGATAATGCCCACACGCGGCTTGCGAACTGCATCCATCACGGCAACTCCTCTGGTAATCGTTCAAGCGCCTGATCCAGGCCCAGGGCAAGCTCTCCAGCCGTCAGCCGCGATTCTATGCCCCCATGAAACCGAGCATCGCGCACCACGAACAATGCTGGAAGGTGGAACACCTGGTAACGCTCCACCGCGCCGCCATTGTCACCGGCATCGATCCAGCACAGACGATCGACCGGCAAATCCAGCCTGGGTAACTGCTGCCGTGCCCAACGGCAGGCGGAACAGCCGGGGCTGGTGAAGATCACCAGGGAAACCCCCGACAGCCCCAGCAAGGTCTGGTCGACGTCGAAATCGGTCAGCTCCAATTGGGCCACTATACTTCGGGAAACAATGTCAGTTGGACGACACTCGGAGTCTGCGGTCATGGGACGGTTTCTGCCTCATCCTGATGATGTTCCGGTTGAATTGACCCTGCGCAAGCATGCCTGCATTTCGCGCCAGCGGCTGCACACTATCAGCCTCGGCGGCATGGCCTGCAATTACCATCGCGCCTGGCGTCGCGGCACCGCGCTTGAAGTGCACATGCCGACCCTGGGTGAGTATGCCCGCTATAACGGCTATGTGGCCTGGTGCCTGAAGCGCAAGCGTGGCTACCTGGTGGGCATCGCCTTCGTCGACGAACAGACGCTGTTCGGCGCACGCATGAGTGAACAGGTTTGCCAGATCGCTCGCTACTGTCGCCTGCACGAGCCCCAGAGCGAACAGCAATGTATCGAGGCACTGGCCCTGGACTGGGTCGAGCGCCACGCGCAGGATTATTCCGAGGACCGGGTACGCCAGGCATTCATACAGCCATAGCCCCATAAAACCGCACCCTGCCCATTGTCGAGCCCCCGGGTAACGCGCTAAGGTTCGGCTCCCCGACGCGCCCAAATCCGCTGTGCTCCGCCGCTCTCGGGGATCGCTGGCGGCCGGCATCCGTGACCTGACGAGTAACACGATGGCTGATTTACCGATCAACGACCTTAACGTCGCCTCCAACGAGACCCTGATCACTCCCGATCAACTCAAGCGAGACATTCCGCTGAGCGACACCGCCTTGCGCACCGTGACCCGCGGTCGCGAAGTGATCCGCAACATCCTCGATGGCACTGATCACCGTCTGTTCATCGTCATCGGGCCTTGCTCGATCCACGATATCAAGGCGGCCCATGAGTACGCCGAACGACTCAAGGCCCTGGCCGCCGAAGTTTCCGACACTCTCTACCTGGTCATGCGGGTGTACTTCGAGAAACCTCGTACCACCGTTGGCTGGAAAGGCCTGATCAACGACCCCTACCTGGACGACTCGTTCAAGATCCAGGATGGCCTGCACATCGGCCGCCAGCTGTTGCTGGACCTGGCTGAAATGGGCCTGCCTACCGCCACCGAAGCCCTGGACCCGATCTCCCCGCAATATCTGCAGGACCTGATCAGCTGGTCGGCCATCGGCGCGCGCACCACCGAATCCCAGACCCACCGCGAGATGGCTTCCGGCCTGTCCTCGGCAGTAGGGTTCAAGAATGGCACCGATGGCGGCCTGACCGTCGCGATCAACGCCCTGCAATCGGTTTCCAGCCCTCACCGCTTCCTGGGGATCAACCCGGAGGGCGGCGTGTCCATCGTCACCACCAAGGGCAACGCCTACGGCCACGTGGTCCTGCGGGGCGGCAACGGCAAGCCGAACTACGATTCGGTCAGCGTCGCGGTCTGCGAACAGGCCTTGAACAAGGCCAAGGTCAAGCCGAACATCATGATCGACTGCAGCCACGCCAACTCCAACAAGGATCCGGCGCTGCAGCCACTGGTGATGGAAAACGTCGCCAACCAGATTCTCGAAGGCAACCAGTCGATCATCGGTTTGATGGTGGAGAGCCACCTGAACTGGGGCTGCCAGGCGATCCCAAAGGACCTGTCGGAGCTGCAATACGGCGTGTCGATCACCGATGCCTGCATCGATTGGGAAAGCACCGAGAAGACCTTGCGCAGCATGCATGCCAAGCTCAAGGATGTCCTGCCGCAACGCAAGCGCAGCTGATTTCGCCAGATACGAAAACGCCGGGCACAAGCCCGGCGTTTTTCATTATCACCCTGTTCAGAGTTTTGCCGCGTGGCGCTGGTGGCGCTCCATATAGCGCTCCACATACGAGCAGGATGGGATCACTGTGTAGCCCATGCGGTCGGCGTACTCCAGGGCCTGCTCGGTCAGCGCCGCAGCGATGCCACGCCCCCGCAGGGCGTTGGGCACGAAGGTGCGGTAGATATCCAGGGTCTGCTTACCCAGGTCCATATAGGTCAGGTAGGCACGATGACCGTCCACATTGGTCTCGAACTGATGACCAACCTGGTCATGGTGGATGGACAACGCCTCGCTCATCACTACTCCTTGCGGGTCTGGAATGCTGACCCCTACCTTACCGATGTTTTTCCGGCGAAGGAACAACTTACGCCACCTCGTGCCTGTCAGGCGCCGAGTAGAATCTTGCACCAAGAGAGCACGTTACAAAATATTAGGCGCCCTTGGCATGAATGCTCAAGCCATACCCGTCACAGACCAGAAAAAAGGACCTGATGGCCGTTTGCCATCCCCGCCTGGCTCTGATTCAAGATACCTGGCAGTGACACATCGCCGGATGCTGAAACTTAAGACGAAGCAGCGCTCTTAAAGTCACCGCCCGTACACATAAAGAGCTTGATCGAGATCTGCACAAAAGTGTCATCGACACAATATAGACCGACTTTAGTCTAGCGCCCGAAACTGCGCCTGGAAAAATTTCGGGATCAATGCTGGCAAACAAGCAGCACTCATGCCCTGCAAGGCCTCTGCGTTGAATATTTTTTATACAGGCGGTTTGTGGAGTTGATCGAAAAAGATTCACCACCTAGAATTTTTTTTGCTTCTTGCGCTACGTCAGTTTACTTACTACAAGTAATGGGTAGTATGTACGCCGGCTATTTCCTCGTTTTGAGGTGATAGCCACTAATAGAAAGTCCTTGAAGGGGAACACGATGAACAACGTTCTGAAATTCTCTGCTCTGGCTCTGGCCGCAGTTCTGGCTACCGGTTGCAGCAGCGTATCCAAAGAAACCGAAGCTCGTCTGACTGCTACTGAAGACGCAGCAGCTCGTGCTCAGGCTCGTGCAGACGAAGCCTATCGTAAAGCTGATGAAGCTCTGGCTGCTGCTCAAAAAGCACAACAGACTGCTGACGAAGCTAACGAGCGCGCTCTGCGTATGCTGGAAAAAGCTAGCCGCAAGTAATAGTCCCTCGGGATTGTTATCGAGCCGATCCAATTTTTTGGGTCGGCTTTTTTATTGCCTGGCTTTTGCCTCGGCAATAAAAAACCCGCCGCAGCCAACAGGCCGCGGCGGGTTCTCTTGAGCCGCTTACTGCGGCATTTCAAAAGGTGTGCTGGACAACGATGTCGCGGGAGCAGTCGTTGGCAAGGCAATCTCTACCGGCAAGCCATCTTCGGCCGCCACTACATCGCGTACCACATCCCAGTTCATACGCAGGTTGTTAGCCAGGTCTTCGCGTTTGAGCAAGGCGTTGATTACCGCAGTGTGCTTGTCGACCACCGAAGGATTGCCTTTATCATCCAATGGCGTATGAGCCTCAAGATAGACTTTGCCGGCACTGATACCGAACTTATACGGTTCATTGATGATACGCACGGAAGTTCCCACCGGGACCATACCGGCCATTTGCAATACGTTGTTGTTGAGCATGCGGAAACAACCATGGCTGGTACGCATGCCAATCCCGAACTTCTTGTTCGAACCATGAATCAGGTAGCCGGGCGTGCCCAGGGTGAACTTGAACGGCCCAAGGGGGTTATCCGGCCCGGCCGGCACCACGCCAGGCAACGGATCGCCATCGGCAGCGTGCTCCGCCCTGATCGAGGCAGGCGGCGTCCAGGTCGGGTTCGGCGTCTTGGCGGTGATGCTGGTATGCGCGATCGGCGACCCCCAGCCTTCTCGACCGATCCCCAGCGGGAAGGTGTAGACCACGCTCTGCCCCTTTGGAAAGTAGTACAGCCGATACTCCGCCAGGTTGATCACGATACCTTCGCGCGGCCCCGGGGGCAGGATGAAGCGAGTGGGCAGGATCACCTCGGTGCCCGCACCCGGCAACCAGGGATCGACACCCGGGTTGGCCGCCACCATCTCCAGGTAACCCAGGTCGTTGGCCGTGCCCAGGTCGGCGAAGGTGTCTTCGTACTTGGCCTTGATCACCTGTACCTGGCCGACGATATCTTCGCCGGGAGGAGGCAGGGGGAATTCCAATGCGGCAACAGGGCCAGCCACACACAATGCGGCAAGTGACAGGCAACGGGTGAGGACAGGGAGGCGCGGCAACATCCGGATAATCCTTCGCATATACAACCAATGAAAGAAACACGATTGTACACCCCCGCCCCAAGACTCCGGGAGCCAGGCCGGGGGAGACAAGCGCACATACGCAATCCCTGCCGAAACGACCCGCTAGCGGCCGCCTACAACTCGAAGCGTAGCTCGGGCCAGATCGGCGGAGTGCCACGTTTCTGCGACTCGAGGATCGCCCGGCACAAGGGGCAGAGTCGCTGGTCCTGGAAAATCGTCCTATCCACGCTCGACCAACGCGGTTGCGCCGGCAATAACGTGCCGCACAAGGTACGGTCGGCGGAACCGCCCAACTCCAGCTGTCGCGTCACCAGGTGCACCCTGACCTCCTGACAAGCGAACAGGTCAAGCTGTTCATCAGGCTCGATCAGTTGATAGGCAAACAGGGACCAGGCGGGACGCGGCATCGGGGGCTCCAAATCGGGGGCGCAACATTAGCCGAAACACCGCCACTAGAAAAGCGTCAAAGCAGCGGTTTTAGCGTCGGCCAGACATTTTCCAGCAACTTGTCCTGGGCCACTGCCGCCGGGTGCAGACCGTCCGCTTGCATCATCTCCGGGTGACCGCCGACCCCTTCGAGAAAAAACGGCACCAGGGCCACCTTCTTGTCGCTGGCCAGTTGACCATAGACCTTGGCGAAAGCCTGGGTATAACGCACGCCGTAATTGGGTGGTAGTTGCATGCCCAGAAGCAGCACCTTGGCCCCCGCGGCCTGGGAACTGTCGATCATCGAGGCAAGATTTTGTTGCAATTGCTGGGGGGGCTGGCCTCGCAGGCCGTCATTGCCTCCGAGTTCGAGCACCACCACCTGCGGCTTATGCTCCGCAAGCAGCGCCGGCAGCCGTGCCTGGCCTCCGGCACTGGTATCACCGCTGACCGAGGCATTGATAACCCTGGCGCCGAAACCTTGGTCGTCGAGGCGCTTTTCCAACAGTGCCACCCAGCCCTGGCGGGTATCCAGGCCGAAAGCCGCACTGATACTATCGCCCACGATCAGGACCGTTCCCGCCGCTGCGTTCTGGACCATGCACATCAAGGCCAGGCCGGCACTCAAAAACCATACACGCATCGGATTCTCCATGGGCGCAAGCATTCTCACTGCGCGGAACCTTAGCAAAGTGGTTCCCAGCGCGGAAGGCGAGCTGACTATCCTCCACGAGCTCAGCCTGGAACTCGACCAGGGCGACAGCCTGGCCATCGTCGGTGCCTCGGGCTCCGGCAAGTCCACCCTGCTCGGCTTGCTGGCAGGCCTCGACCTGCCCAGTAGTGGCCAGGTCATCCTCGCCGGCCAGAGCCTCGGCCAACTGGATGAAGATCAGCGGGCCCGCGTCAGGGCCGAGCATGTAGGCTTCGTCTTCCAATCCTTCCAATTGCTCGACAGCCTCAACGCCCTGGAGAACGTCATGCTGCCCATGGAGCTGGATGGCCGCCGCGATGCTCGCGAACGCGCCACCGAGCTACTGCGCCGGGTCGGCCTGGGCCAACGCCTGAGCCACTCGCCGCGCCAGTTGTCAGGTGGAGAACAGCAACGGGTGGCCATCGCCCGGGCATTCGCCGCCGAACCTGACGTGCTGTTCGCCGACGAACCCACCGGCAACCTCGATAGCCATACCGGAGAGCGTATCAGCGACCTGCTGTTCGAACTCAACAGGGAGAGCGGTACCACCCTGGTGCTGGTGACCCATGATGAGCGCCTGGCCCACCGTTGCCAGCGCCTGATCCGTCTCGAAGCGGGCTCGCTGGTCGCCCCCCTGGAGCCTTGATGGCACGCCTGCCCCTGTTGCGAGTCTTCAGCCTGGCCCTGCGCCAATTGCTGCGTGATGCCCGGGCCGGTGAGCTGCGGGTCCTGTTCTTCGCCTTGCTGGTGGCCGTTGCGGCGAGCACGGCCATCGGCTATTTCGGCGCCCGCCTGAACGGAGCGATGCAGTTGCGGGCCACCGAATTCCTGGGCGCCGACCTGTTGCTCGAAGGCAGCTCGCCAGCACACCCGCAACAGATCGACAGCGGGCGCGCCCTGGGCCTGGAACACGCCAGTATCGTCGAGTTCTCCAGTGTCATCGCCACGGACAACGGTATCCAGCTGTCGAGCATCAAGGCGGTGGACAGCGCCTACCCGTTGCGCGGCCAGCTCAAGAGCGCCGAAGCCCCCTATGCCAGCGAGATACCTGGCGGGACTCCCGGGCCCGGCGAAGCCTGGGTCGAGCCGCGGTTGCTGGCCGCACTTAACTTGAAGATCGGCGATAGCATCGACGTCGGCAGCAAGACCTTGCGCCTGGCCCGGGTCCTGACCTACGAGCCGGATCGTGCCGGCAACTTCTATAGCCTGACGCCCCGTGTGCTGATCAACCTTGATGACCTGCAAGCCACCGGCGTGGTCCAGCCCGGCAGCCGAGTCAGCTACAAGGAGCTCTGGCGCGGCCCTGCACCTGCCTTGGAGGCTTACCGCCAGCAGGTCAAGCCGGGGCTTCAAGCCAACCAGCGACTGCAGGATGCACGCGATGGCAACCAGCAGATCGGCGGCGCACTGGGCAAGGCCGAGCGTTACCTGAACATGGCCAGCCTGGTGGCGGTACTGCTCTCGGGAGTCGCGGTGGCGCTATCGGCCAACCGATTCGCTGCGCGCCGTTTCGATGCCAGCGCCTTGTTGCGTTGCCTGGGGCTATCGCGCCGGGAAACCCTGTTGTTGTTCACGACCCAATTGGCATTGCTCGGTCTGCTGGCCAGCCTCAGTGGCGCATTGCTGGGATGGCTGGCGCAGTTGGTGTTGTTCTACCTGCTGCACGGGCTGCTACCTGCCGATGTTCCTCCGGGAGGCCTGCTGCCGGCCATTGCCGGCATCGGTACCGGGCTGGTGGCCCTGGCCGGCTTCGCCTTGCCGCCCCTGGCAGCGCTGGGCCGCGTGCCGCCCCTGCGGGTCCTGCGTCGCGACCTGCTGCCGATCCCACCCAGCACTTGGCTGATCTATGGCGTCGCGCTGCTGGCCCTGGGCCTGATCATGTGGCGCTTGAGCCTGGATCTGATCCTGACCTTCGCCCTGCTGGGTGGCGGGCTGGTCGCCGCGCTGGCCCTGGGCGGCCTGCTATTGCTGGCGCTGCAGAGCTTGCGCCGGTTGCTGGCTCGCTCCTCCCTGCCTTGGCGCCTGGGCTTGGGCCAGTTGCTGCGCCATCCCCTGGCCGCCGCCGGGCAATCCATGGCGTTCGGCCTGATCCTGCTGTCCATGGCGCTGATCGCCCTGTTGCGGGCAGAACTGCTGGACACCTGGCAAAACCAATTACCGAAAAATGCTCCCAACTACTTCGCCCTGAATATCCTGCCAGCCGACAAGCAAGCCTTCACCGAACGCCTGCTGCAGTTGTCCGCTCCATCCGCGCCCCTGTACCCGGTGGTCCCCGGACGCTTGGTGAGCATCAATGGCGAAGCGGTGCAGCAGATCGTCACCAAGGAGTCCAGTGGCGATCGAGCGGTGCAACGCGACCTGAGCCTGACCTGGTCTGCCGAATTGCCCGCGGGCAACCAAATTACCGCAGGAAGCTGGTGGTCGTCCTCGCCCCAGGCGGATGAGGCACTGCCTGGTGTATCGGTGGAGGCCAAGGTGGCCGAAAGCCTGAAACTGAAACTGGGGGACCAGTTGACCTTTACCGTTGCCGGTGTGAATCGGCAAGCCCGGGTCACCAGCTTGCGCAGCGTCAACTGGGACAACTTCCAGCCGAACTTCTTCATGATCTTCCAACCTGGAACCCTCAAGGACCTGCCAGCGACCTACCTCACCAGCTTCTACCTGAGCCCCGGGCACGACCAGCAAGTGGTGGAGCTGTCGCGGGCCTTCCCGGCAGTGACCATTCTCCAGATCGAGGCCTTGCTGGAGCAATTGCGCAGCATCCTGGCCCAGGTCACCTTGGCGGTGGAGTATGTGCTGCTGTTCGTACTAGCGGCAGGAATGGCGGTACTACTGTCCGGTTTGCAAGCCACTCTCGACGAACGCCTGCGCCAAGGTGCACTACTGCGAGCACTGGGCGCCGAACGACGGCTGCTGGTCAAGGCACGACGGATCGAGTTCGGCCTGCTCGGGGCCATGAGCGGCCTGTTGGCGGCACTGGGTTGCGAACTGGTCAGCCTGGTGCTCTACCGCTTCGCCTTCGACCTGCCCTGGCACCCGCACCCCTGGCTGTTGCTGCTACCGCTGGCTGGTGCGGTGCTGGTGGGGGCAGCCGGGGTGTTCGGCACCCGGCGAGCGCTCAACGCCAGCCCATTGAGCGTTCTGCGCGAGGGATGAGAGCTCGCCGCTGCGGTGGCGAGCCTACTTCTGGTAGTCGATCTGGTTGATCCACCAACAGGTCTCGCCCGCCGGGGTCACGACGATGGCTTCATCTCCCACTTCCTTTTTCAGCAGGGCCCGGGCCATGGGCGAATCAATGGATATGTAGTCCTTGCGCTGGTAGATCTCGTCATAACCCACGATGCGAAAACGCTTGATCTCGGCCGCTTCGTTCTCGACTTCGACCCAAGCGCCGAAGAACACCCGGCCCTCCTGCTCCGGCGCATATCCCACTACCCGCATGTCCTCCAGACGCTTGCGTATGTAGCGCACCCGGCGATCGATTTCCCGCAGCAGCTTCTTGTTGTACTGGTAGTCGGCATTCTCACTCCGGTCCCCCAACGAAGCCGCCCAAGTGACCTTCTGCGTGATTTCCGGGCGATGTTCCCGCCACAGGTAATCCAGTTCCTGCTTGAGAGCCTCGTAACCTTCCTGCGTGATGAGCTTGGTACTCAATTGGCTTGTCATCTCCCAGCCCGGCAGGCTGCTACGTTGTTTGAATGAACCGCAAAGCACGGTCACCAGGGAGCATCGCCGCTCCGCAACTTCCGCCCTATACAACTATCAGATTTGTCCGATTTAGATCTCAGAAAAATCGACCAATCATTTGATCAAGAGGACAAAGCCTCAGACGACACGGCACCTTTTCAGCAGCGCTCTCAGTATCCCACGCCGCTCGCCAGCTGGAGCCCTCCACTTCAAGGACTCTCAAGGTGCCTCTCGATCCGCCGAAAATCAAAGGAAGCCACCGATGGGTAGCATCATCATCGTCGATGACCATCCACTGATCCGCCTGGCGCTCAGGTCGGAACTGGAAACCCGGCAGTACACCATAGTCGGCGAAACCGACAATGGCGCAGACGCCGTGCAACTGGTACGCCAACACAACCCGGACCTGCTGATCCTCGACCTAGGCATTCCCAACCTGGACGGATTTTCGGTCATCGATCACATCAGGTGTATCCAGAAGCCTCTCAAGATCCTGGTGGTCACCGCCAGTGAGTCGAAGAACTACGCCTTGCGCTGCCTTCAGGCCGGAGCCATGGGTTTCCTGAGCAAGACCGAAAACCTCCACGAACTGGGTCATGCCGTCAAAGCCATATTATCCGGCTATATCTACTTTCCCGACGACACCCTCAACCTGATGCAGCAGAACAGCCGTGCCACCGATCGGGAGAGCGTGCTTATTTCCCGTCTCAGCGATCGCGAGATCACGGTCCTGAAACTACTGGCCAATGGGCTGAACAACCAACAGATCGCCGATAACCTGCTGATCAGCCACAAGACCGTCAGCACCTACAAGATTCGGCTATTCAAGCACTTCAACATTTCCAACCTGGTAGCCCTGGCCGAGTTGGCGAAGCGCAATTCGGTGGTGTGAATGACTGCTCGCCAGTCGGACTGGAACCATCGCTGGTGAGCCCTTGGTACCGCCGACCGATACGGGTCCGACTGGAGAGAGGACGCTCAACGACGAACGATCAACCCTTGCCGGGCGACACGGGTCAACTGCTTGATGACTTCAGCGGCGTCATGCGCCTGGGGAGCGGGGATGACCGCCAAGTCGAAATTGTCACTGGCAAAACGAGCCAGGGATTCACCGTCCTCGACAAACTGGATCAGGAACGCCGCCGGTCCCGTGGAACGCCGGGGCCAGCCATCGAGATAACGCAACAAGGTAGGTTGGTGCTGACCGCTGAGGAGGATTTTCGGATTGCGCGGGGAAAGACTCGCCGTGATTGGCGCAAGACGTACAAGGGGGCGTGGTGCATTCATCGTATCGTGTCTCTGCCTCAAGTTTCTGCCGGGCAGGTGAGAGGCAACACCGAACCAGCGCTTTAGCGGTACTTCGAAGCCGGACTGGCTTCTGGCAGCAAGCTTTCGGCTTGCCTGGCGCCCCGCAAGTAGCTGTTTAAATCGGCGCATGAGCAGCATCCTAGAGAAGCCGGCCGGTCAGTGTCAAGATTCCAGCAAGACGAAAAAAGGCCTGCATCGGCAGGCCTTGGGACATTCTTGCAAGCGCTTGATCCGGGACAATCGCAGGAGCTGCGCCCACCCGGATCGAGCGCCAGGATCACTTGGCGATGGTCGCATCCAGCGAGAGTTTGCCGGCCCCTTCGATCAGCACCGCCAGGGTACCGCCGAGCAGCGCCAGGGCGAATTCGTAGCCATTGTTGGCCATGAACAAGCCATTGCTGATATGCACCGAGAAGATCGCCACCACCAGGGTGAAGGTCAGGCCCAGGGCCGCAGGACGGGCCAGCAAACCGATGACCAGCGCCAGGCCGGCGAAGAACTCGGTGCCACCTGACAGCAAGGCCATCAGGTAACCCGGGGCCAGGCCGATGCTTTCCATCCACTGGGCAGTGCCCGCCAGGCCGCCACCGCCGAACCAACCGAAGAGTTTCTGCGAACCGTGGGCCGCGAAGATGATGCCGACAAGGATGCGCACGACGGTCAGGCCATAACCTGCGCGGGTTCCCAGTACGTTCTTGATCAAAGTGCTCATGCTGTGTGTCCTGTGTAAGGGGGAGAAGTTGGTCGCCATATTAATCAGTTTTCATCATGTTAAAAGCGGAAATACTCCGATATAACAATCAAATTTTTCGATTATTTGCGCGATGCAACTTTTCGCTCACGAGGCTCCAGGGAGTCCCGTTCGCGATCGAAGGCCAGATAGTATTTGTTGACACTATTAACATAGCTGACCGCCCCCATCCCCACCTGCTCCATGGCGATGCGCTCCACCTGGAAGAACCACTGGTTCGGGTTCAACCCGCGACGCCTGGCCTCGGTGCGCATGCCCTGGACCCGCTCCGGCCCCATGTTGTAGGCCGCCAGGATGAACGCCATCCGCTCGCGCTCGTTGAGCTTGGGGCTGGCGAAGAATTTGCGACGGATCATGGCCAGGTACCTGGCTCCGGCCTGCACATTGCTGTCCACGGATTGGATATTGCTCACGCCCACCCGCTGCGCCGCCGAAGGTGTGATCTGCATCAGTCCGGTGGGACCGCCACCCCCCCTGGCACTGGGCTGAAGTGCCGATTCCTTGAAGGCCAGGGCTGCCAGGTTCAGCCAATCCATGCCCTGTTCCCCGGCATGCTTTTGCAGCACCGGCCGCAACTTCTCCAGGCGCTGGCGATCGGCCCGGGCCAGCGGGTAATGCACCTGGTACTGGCGGCGGTAGATACGCAGGAAGGCCGCATCCTGGTCCGCTGGCGTCTTGTAGGTCTTGAGGAACCGATCGATGCTCGCCCGCAACATCGAGGCATCACGCCGGACGAACCAGTGTTCCTCCCCGGGCTCGCTGATCTTCAGCTGCCGGTCCAGGCGCAACTTGCCGAGGATCTTGCCCCAGCGCTCGGCAATCGGCTGCTCGACTATGGTCAGGTGGAAGATGCCGCCCTGGACCATTTCCAGCACATCTTCCACCGCCAGGCTGGGATCGACCCACTCGACCTTGATCGGAGCCAGCTTGTGCAGGGCCAGCTTCTGGTTGATCTGGCTCACCGCCTCACCGGCAGCGCTGCCGGTGGTGAGGGTCAGGGTCTTGCCGGACAGTTGCTCGACTCGCGTATAACGCCGCTCCCCCTTGATACCCACCAGCAGCAACGGAACGTTACTGGCGATCGGATCGCTGGAGCTGACCGCATGCCCGGGCTGGGCCTCCAGCAACTCCCCTGGGGCCACCAGGTCCCCTTCTCCGCGCTGCAGGGCGCCCAGTAGCTGGTCCTTGGCCTTGGGGATGATCTTCAGGCTGATTTCCTGGCCATCGCGGGCATGACCATTAAGGTACTGCTCGAAAGCCCGCAGGCGATGGTACTCGACCCCGATGGGCTGGCCCTGGACTTCACCGGAGCTGTTGCGGCTCTGGTTGACCAGCACCCGCAGCACCCGACTGCTACGGATTTCCGCCAGGTCGCGGACCTTGCCCTTGGCCTGGACTTCCGGTGGCCCGGCCAGGCGCGCCACCGCCGGCAACGGCAGGAGCAGGGTCAGGCACAGAGCGAGCAAGATCGAGGGTCGGGTCATCCGTTCTCCGCATGGAATACTGTTCAACCCTTCGTCGCTTTTCCGGGGTTGATCGCCAGAAACTAAGCGCCGTGGGCGCTGGCAAGGTGCGAAAGACAGCTGAAATGGCCGGTGCGAGCGCTGGGCCATTGCTGTTTGCGACAGCAAGAGACAGCTTCAACTCGTTGTAGTTCTTGGTTTTTCTTATTAAATCCAGAGCTCTGATATGCTTTCCGGCCGCAGGCGGAGATAGCACCATGCAACTCATCGATATCGGCGTCAACCTGACCAATCCCTGTTTTTCCGAAAAACGCCAAGCGGTTCTCGATCGTGCTTATGAAGCCGGTGTCTGCCAATTGATCGTGACCGGAACCAGCGTCGAGGGCAGCGAACAGGCCCTGGACCTGTGCCAAAAACTGGATCCCGAGGGCCAGAGGCTGTTCGCCACTGCCGGCCTGCACCCCCACAGCGCCAGCGACTGGAACCCCGACAGCGCCCGGCGCCTGCGAGCCCTGCTGGGCGAATCGCGGATACGGGCGGTGGGCGAATGCGGCCTGGACTTCAACCGGGATTTCTCGCCTCGCCCGCAGCAGGAAAAGGTCCTGGAAGAGCACCTGGCGCTGGCGGCCGAGTTGCAACTGCCGGTGTTCCTCCACGAACGCGATGCCAACGAGCGCCTGCTGGCTATCCTGAAAGACTTCCGGGACCGTTTGCCGGCAGCCGTGGTGCATTGTTTCACCGGTGAGCAGCGAGCGCTGTTCAGCTATCTCGACCTGGACCTGCATATCGGCATCACCGGCTGGATCTGCGATGAACGCCGGGGGACCCACCTGCATCCGCTGGTGCGGGAGATTCCCCGGGGCCGCCTGATGCTGGAGAGCGATGCGCCGTACCTGTTGCCACGCAGCCTGCGGCCGAAACCGAAGAATGGCCAGAATGAACCGGCCTACCTGACCGAGGTGCTGCGTGAAGTGGCCTTGCACCGCCAGGAAACACCGGAGGACCTGGCTCGCCACAGCACAGCCTGCGCCCGGGCGTTCTTCGGCCTGTCAGAAATTGCTTGATGCATATCAAGATTTTTCTTAACGCATAACGGCACAATAATGGCACCTTGCCAATACTATTCCGCTCAATCAGAGAAGACCTTCTATGGGTGCCTGGCTTAGCAATATCTCGCTGAAATACAAATTCTGGGCGGTCAATGCGGTCGCCTTCGTCACCACCTTGTTATTAGTGCTATACGCCGTGCAGCTGGAACAACAGGCCCGTAGCCAGAGTGCCCAGGCCGCTGCCCAGGCCCAGGCACGCCTGCTCGATACCTGGCCTGTCGACAAACCACTGCCCAGTGCCGAGAACCTGGTGTTTTTCTCCCGAGGGCAGACACCGGCCCTGAACGACCAGCCCGTCCCCGAGTTGAATGGCGCCAGCGGCTGGGTCGAACTCAACCACCTGCCGCTGTTCGGCGACAACCCGCTGTTGGGCGCTGAGGTCATAGGCCGCGCCGACGGCCGGCAAGTCGCCGTACTGGCCCATACTCCCAGCTTCGCCCAGGTGTTCGGCGATCGCTTCACCAACTACGCAGTCGCGGTGTTCATCCTGATGTTCGCCATGCTCTGCGCTTCGCAGTTGCTGATCCGCTTTCTTCTCAGCCAGCTCAACACCCTCAAGGACGTGATGCTGCACGTTGAAAAGACCGGCGATTTATCCGCCCGGGTACCGCTGTCCTGCAAGGACGAAGTGGGCCAGATGGCCAGCGCCTTCAACGCCATGCAAGCCGGCTACCAGCGGGTGGTGAACACTGTGGCCAATACCGCGCGCCAGCTTGACCAGGGGGCCGCACGCTTGGCATCGAGCATGAACGACGTGCGCCACGGCATGCTCGGCCAGCAAAGCGAAACCGACCAGGCGGCGACAGCGATCAATGAAATGTCCGCCACCGTCTACCACATCGCCCAGCATGCCGGGGCGACCCGGGACCTGTCGCAAACCGCCGATGCCCTGGCCGGTTCCGGGCATGAGGTGGTAGGCCGGGTGCAGAAGTCCATCGCCGGGTTGTCCAACGGCGTGCAGCAGACCGCCGAGATGATCCAGAAGCTGGCCGAGGACAGCCAGAAGATCAACGGCGTGGTCAACGTTATCCACAGCATCGCCGAACAGACCAACCTGCTGGCGCTCAACGCCGCCATCGAAGCCGCGCGGGCTGGCGAGATGGGCCGCGGCTTCGCCGTGGTGGCCGACGAAGTACGTAACCTGGCCAAGCGCGTGCAGACCTCCACCGATGAAATCACCAGCATGGTCTCCGCCCTGCAGGCAGGCACCCGAGACGCCGTGGACTTCATGCAGGAAAGCTCGTTCAAGGCCGATGATTGCGTGCAGCAGGCCCAGGAGGCCGGCGAAGCCCTGGCGGAAATCACCGGTGCCGTGGCGCAGATGCGCGAAAGCAATACCCAGATCGCCGTCGCGGCGGAACAGCAGAGCCAAGTGGCCGAAGAAATGAACCGGGCGGTGGTGAGCATCCGTGACGTCACCGAAAACACCGTGCAGCAGACCG
The DNA here is from genome assembly GCF_002112765.1 of Pseudomonas sp. B6(2017). Lineage (NCBI taxonomy): Bacteria > Pseudomonadati > Pseudomonadota > Gammaproteobacteria > Pseudomonadales > Pseudomonadaceae > Pseudomonas > Pseudomonas sp. B6(2017). The sequence goes on from NZ_NEIQ01000007.1 coordinate 151,900, forward strand.
TGGCCTCCGCCACGACCAGCAGCGAGCTGGCCACCCTGGCCGGCGAACTGAGCAAGGCCATCGGCCAGCTCAAGCTCTGAGCGACAAGACCTGCCAAAGGGGGCGAGCTGCTCGCCCCCGCCTCTGCGCCTCCACGCCTGCGCTATCGAGACGATAGCCAGCCTTGATTCGTCGCCGTGCGGCTCGCGCCCTATCCTTGGTCCATGAGTTTCCAGACACTAAGGATGAGCATCATGGGCCAACGCCACCCCAACCTCCCCGCCTGGCAATGGCGGGTCTACCCGAACAGCCACCAGCATCCGGCCAACCTGGTGCTGCACCTGATCGCCGTGCCACTGTTCATCGTCGGTTTCCTGCTGATTGCCTCGGGAGTGTTTTCCCTGAGCTTGCTGAGCCTGGCCATCGGCGTGATCGGCATCCTCGCGGCCCTGGGCCTGCAACGCCACGGCCATAGCCTCGAAACCCAGGCCAGCGAGCCTTTCACCGATCGCCAGGACGCGGTCCAGCGCTTGCTGGTGGAGCAGTTCGTGACCTTTCCCCGCTTCGTCGTGAGCGGCGCCTGGTGGCGTGCCTGGTTGCAACGCCACCGGCACTGACGGCCACTGGGGCTCAGCCGAAAATGGTCACCGTCTGCCGGCTCAGGGCGACCAGCCGCCCATCGGCACTCCACAGTGCGGCAGCGGCATGCCCATAGCCGTCGCGGGCATGCTCGATCTCCACCCGATACTTGCACCAGTCCAGGGTGTCCAGCTCCAGCAGCGGCTGGACGAATTCGATGGTCCAGGTCAGGGTGCTGCCGGCGGCGGGCTTGGTCAGGTGCGGCAACAACGCCGGCGGCCAGGCATCCACCAGGGCCAGGATGTGCGCTTCGGTCACCGGTTCTTCCTTGACGTCGCCCCGCAGACGCACCCAGCCCCCCATGTCCCGTGAGCGATTGCCGGTGAACGGCATGCCGCCGATGCTCCAGCGCATCGCCAGGTGGCGCATGAATTCCGGGGTCACACCCGGGATATAGGGCAGCTCCTGGCAATCGTCCCAGTGCTTCATTTCGGGTGCCGGCAAGGCCTCGACACTCACCACCGACTCCCGCGAGGCGCCGAAGCTGCCCTGCACCAACGTCACGACCTGGCCTTCCTGCATCACCCGCCCCAGGACCTGGCTGACCGCCTTGCCCTCACGTAGCACATCCACTTCGAAACTCACCGGCACCTCGGGAGCCACAGGACCGACGAAGGTCACCGCCAGGGAGCGCACCGGGCGGTCCGCCGGGACCTTGGCGCGCATCGCCTCGTACTGCAGGGCCACCACCAGACCGCCGAAGCTGGCCCGCCCCTGGGCCCATTGCGCCGGAATGGTCAGGGCCTCGGGCTGCTTGCGAACCGCTTCGAGCAAATCATAGAAACGCATGAAAACCTCTACAGGAAATGAATGAACCCAAGGATCTTAACCAGCGAGCCAAGGCTCTACAGCAACCATTCCGGCCAAAGCAGCGGACAGATAGGCCGCTGGCCGATGCTCAATGACCGAAGCAATCGCCGTACAGCTTGTCCAGCATGCGGTCGGCACGCGCCTCGGCCTTGAGCATGGTGCGCCGCCAGGTAGCCACGCAAGGCAGCAGGTCCGGCTGCTGCTCGGCCTGGGCCAGCCATTGCCAACAGTCATGCCAATCACCCAGCGCCGCCTGGGCGGCCTTGAGCCGCTTGATGGCCGGGCCAGGCAAACGGTCCAGTTCAGGATAGGACTCGGCGGCATAACGCACCCGCTTGATCAGCAAGCGCAGGCGATGGCGGTCGTGGGCCGGATCCTCCAGTGCCTGGCCCAGGGCCTGCCACTGCTTGCCCAGGCGCTTCTCGATGCGCGGGCGCAAGCCGCCCAGCAACTCCTGGCGCTGGGCGGCCCTGAGAAATCGCGGGAATGCATCCAGCACCATGACCAGGCGCGCCAGCTCAGGCCCCGCCGCCACGGCAGGATACTCCTGGGCCAGCAGTACCGTGCGGCGGTCGCCGGCGGCATGCTGGCCATGCTGATGCAGGTAGGCCGCCAGGACTTCGCGATCCCGGATCGGCGTGGTCACGCGCCCTACTTGCGCACCGGCCTGTTCCAGTTGCTCGACTCCCGGCAGGCCGCGCAACGGCCGCAACAGGCTGCGCAAGCGCCGTACCCCGACACGCAGGTCATGCAGCGCCTCGGCGTCCGTGGCGGCCGCCAGGCGCGCCTGGCAGGCCAGCAAGTTCACGTCCAGGCTCAGGATCCGAGCCACCAATCGATCAACCAGGGCAGACATCAAGGATTCCCCAACACAACTCAACCAACCCGGTGCCGGCTCATCCGGCCCCGGAATGAAATCGCGGGCCGGTGACCGGCATTACGTCCGGCCCGCGGCCCGCGATCTTCGATTTTGCCGGCTTAGCGTAGCGCTTGTCGCCTTTCAACGTCCGGCACGTGATTCGCGAATATAGAAACGCGCCTTCTCGGCCTTGTTGGTGCAGCCCTCGAAGGCTTCGAACTGCTGCTGGGTCTTGGCCCCCGTCAGCAGCGACAGCGCCTTGGAGTAGCTCACGGTGCCGGCGAAACCCTCGGCCTTGGCCAGGTCCAGCTCACGCCAGGCGGCATCCAGCTGGGTACCGCAGCTGTCACGGTAGGCGGTCTTGCCTGCGCAACCGGTCAGAACCAATGCAATCAGGGGCAAGCAGATCCAGGCTTTCATCAATGACACCTCAAGAATGGGAATACAGTCGTACGGGTTAAGACGGTGGCGGTGAAGAAAAGTGCCGAGGCCACCTCCAGGAAAATATAGCCGCAGGCGCCGTGGCGCGAGGCTCGACGTCAGTCCGCGACGCCGTGCCGAGGCGCATTCCCGGGCCAGCCGCGATTGAACCTCGGGGCGCTAAGGGTGCATTGTGGCAGCCTGCTTGGCGAAAGGACGAATCATGAAAAAACGTGTCGCACTGGTCCTCGGTTCGGGAGGTGCCCGTGGGTACGCCCATATCGGGGTCATCGAGGAAATCGAAAAACGCGGTTACGAGATTGCCTGCATCGCCGGCTGCTCGATGGGGGCGGTGGTGGGCGGCATCTATGCGGCAGGCAAGCTCGACCAGTACCGGGAATGGATCGAGAGCCTGGACTATCTGGATGTGCTGCGCCTGGTGGATGTGAGCTTCCGCCTGGGGGCGATTCGCGGCGAGAAGGTCTTCGGCCAGATTCGCAAGATCGTCGGTGACATCAACATCGAGGACCTGCGCATCCCCTACACCGCAGTGGCGACCGACCTGACCAACCAACAGGAAATCTGGTTCCAGGAAGGCTGCCTGCACCAGGCCATGCGCGCCTCGGCGGCGATCCCCAGCCTGTTCACCCCGGTGATGCAGGGCAATCGCATGCTGGTGGATGGCGGCCTGCTCAACCCGCTGCCCATCGTGCCGGTCGTCTCCAGCCACTGCGACCTGATCATCGCGGTCAACCTCAACTCCACCAACCAGCGGCACTATCAGTTGCCGGTGATCCAGCGCCCGCCAGCCTTCAAGAGCCGCTTCGACAGCCTGATCAACTCGCTGGGCTCGCGCCTGCCATTCCGGCGCAAGCAGGCCGAGCAACTGTTGCTGCTGGAGCAAGAGGCGTTCAGGAGCGATGCGGCGCAGATCAATCCCTGGGTCGAAGGCGCCGAACCTGAGTCCCAGCAGCCCGCCGCGGCCCCGGAAACCGACGGTGCCCCAAGGTCAGCCAGCGGCTCGTTCATCGTCGATAACGTCGGCCCCGCCTCGCTGCTGGACCTGGTCAACCAGAGCTTCGAGGTCATGCAGACGTCGCTGGCCCAGTACAAGATCGCCGGCTACCCGCCGGATATCCTGGTCAACGTACCCAAGCGGGTGTGCCGTTTCTTCGAGTTCTACAAGGCGCCGGAACTGATCGCCCTGGGTCGGGAAATCGCCAGCGACACTCTCGACCGCTACGAACAGGAGCAGCCCTAGCTCAAGCCTCCCCCGCCAACAAGCGATAACCGACCCCGGCCTCGGTGACGATGAAACGCGGCCGGGTCGGATCGTCTGCCAGCTTCTGGCGCAAGTGCCCGACCACGATCCGCAGGTAATGGCTGTCTTCGGTATGGGTCGGCCCCCAGATGTCCTTGAGCAGTTGCTGCTGGGTGATCACCCGCCCCGGGTGGCGAGCCAGCTGGGCCAGCACAGCATATTCCTTGCGTGTCAGGGCTACTTCCACGCCTTCGAGCAACACCCGGCGGTACGCCAGGTCGACCGTCAAGGGCCCCACCTGCAACGCCGCTTCCTGGACTTCTCCGGACGGGGCCTGGCGCAACAGGGCGCGTATGCGAGCCAGGAACTCCTGGATGCCGAATGGCTTGGTGACATAGTCGTTGGCCCCACCGTCCAGGGCTTCGACCTTCTGCAACTCGCTGGCCCGCACCGAGAGCACCAGCACCGGTACCGCCGACCACTCGCGAAACTCGCGCAGCACCTGCTGACCATCCATGTCCGGCAGCCCCAGGTCAAGCACCAGCAGGTCCGGTTTGTTCAGCGCCGCCTGGGCCAGGCCCTCGGTACCGGTGCCGGCTTCAATCACTTTGTATCCTTGGGACGCCAGGCTGATGCGCAGGAATTTGCGGATCTGCGGCTCGTCGTCGATGACCAGGATGGTCGCGGTCTGGCTCATGGGTTCAGTTCAAGACAAATAAGAGACAAGAGAGTAGCGCAACGCCAATCTCCTCCAGAGGGCTTTTGCAGGAGCCCTCGCCCCTGCCACCAGGCGCATCACAGCTCACCCTCGAGTTCCGGCTGGGCCTGCAAGGGCAGGTACAGGGTGATACAGGTACCCTGCCCGTCGATGCCATCGGCGACACTGATGTGCCCGCCATGGGCCCCCACCATGCCCTTGCAGATCGCCAATCCCAGGCCCGTACCCTGGCCGCCCCGATCGCCCCTGGCGGCGGTGTAGAACATGTCGAAGATCTTCGCCCGCTCCTCCTCGGGAATACCCGGCCCCTCGTCGCTCACAGCGAAACTCAGCTCCTGCTCGTCGGCGTGAACCGCCAGGTGCAGGCGGCCATGGACCGGGGAAAAACGCGCCGCATTCTCCAGCACATTGACCAGGGCCTGTTCGATCAGCGCCGCGTGCACATACAGCAGCGGCAGATCCCGGGGCAACTGCGTACTGACCTGTAATGGCGCCAGCACCACCCGCAGGCGATTGAGCGCGCTGCCGACGATATCCGCCGGGGTGACCCAGTCGCGGGCCAGCTTCAAGGCGCCATGGCCAAGGCGGGTCATGTCCAGCAGGTTCTGGATGTACCGATCCAGGCGCTCGGCCTCATCCCGGGTACCCTCCAGCAGTTCCTGGCGATCCTCCAGGGGAATCGCCTCGCCCAAGGCCAGCAGGCTATCGATGCTGCCGCGCATCGACGTCAGCGGAGTGCGCAAGTCATGGGACACCGAGGCCAGCAAGGCGCTGCGCAGTTGCTCGGTTTCGCCGTGCAAGCGCGCCGCCTCCAGGTCCTCGGCCAGGCGCGCCCGGGCCAGGGCCTGGGCCAACGGCTGGCTGAGCGCGGTGAGCAAGCGCCGACGTTGATCACTGAAGATCGCGCCCTCCCTGGGGCACACCCCCAACAAGCCCAAGGGGCCGTCATCCACCGACAGCGGCCACCACCACCAACGGCCAAAAGGCAGGGTCCCGGTGCCCAACCCCGCAGGTTGATCGTGCTGCCAGGCCCAATCGGCTGCGGCTCGCTCGGCTTCGGAGAGTTGCTGCGTGCCACCGCTCTCGACCTTCCAGGCACCTTGCTCATCGCGGTTGAACAAACAGATACGCAACTCCTCGCGCCCGTTCAGGTGCTGGATCGCAGCGCTGATCACCGCCTGCCGATCGGTGGCAGCCGTGAGCTTGCGCGACAGGTCCAGCAGCTCGCCGGTTTCTTCCTGGGTATCGCGCAGGGCCTGCAACTGCCGGCGCTGGCGGGCCGCGAGATTACCCGTGAGGGCGGCCATCAGCAGGAAGAACAGCAGGGTCAGCACATCTTCTTCGCGCTGGATGGAAAGGGAAAAGTTCGGCGGGATGAACAGGAAGTCGTAACTCAGGAACGACAGCGCGGCGCAGGCCAGGGCCGGCCCCAGGCTGCTGCGCACCGCCACCAGCAGCACTGCGGCGAGAAATACCAGGGAGATGTTCGGCAGCGCCAGGATTCCGGCCACGCCCCAGGCCAGGGCACTGGCCAACAGCGTCGCCAACAGCGCCAGGGCATAGTCGAACCACATCAGCGGATGCTTGACCCGCAACCTCGGCTGGCTGGGCAATGGCTCGCTGTCCAGGACATTGATTTCCAGGCCATCGGCGTTGCGCAGCAAACGTGCCGCCAGCCCGCCGCCGAACCAGCGCCGGCGCCAGCGACGACTCGACTGCCCCACCAGCAACAGGCTGGCCCGCCGCTCGGTAGCGTGCTGGATCAGCGTCTTGGCCACCTCGCCCGCCCGCAGCAGCACCACCTCGCCGCCCAGGCGCTCGGCCAGTTGCTGGGCCGCTTGCAGACGCAAGCGCGACTGCTCGTCGCCAAGGCGGCCGTTATCCACATGCACCAGGCTCCAGGGCAAGTGCCGACGCTGTGCGACCCGGCTGGCATGGCGCACCAGGCGTTCGGCCTGGAGATCACCGTCGACGCCCACCAACAGCCGCCCGCGCACCGCCGGTGCCGCTTGCCCGAGGCGGCGATAACCCTGGGTCAGGTCGTTGTCCACCTGGGCCGCCGCGGTCTGCATCGCCAACTCACGCAGGGCCGTGAGGTTGGTCTGGCTGAAGAAGGCATCGATAGCTGCCCGCGCCTGCTCCGGCACATAGACCTTGCCATCGCGCAGGCGCTCCAGCAGCTCCCGGGGCGGCAGGTCCACCAGTTGCAGCTCATAGGCCTCCTGCAGTACCCAGTCGGGCAAGGTCTCGCGGACCTGGACCCCGGTGATGCCGCGCACCTGGTCATTGAGGCTCTCCAGGTGCTGGACGTTGACCGTGGTGAACACGTCGATGCCCGCCGCCAGCAGCTCCTGGATATCCTGCCAGCGCTTGGCATGGCGGCTGCCCGGGGCGTTGCTGTGGGCCAATTCGTCCACCAGCGCCAGCTTGGGCCGGGCCTTGAGCAGGCCGTCCAGGTCCATCTCCTCCAGCAGCACCCCACGATACTCCGAGCGCAGCAGGGGCTGTTGCGGCAAGCCGCCCAGCAGTGCCTCGGTCTCGGCCCGGCCGTGGGTCTGCACCACCCCGGCCAGGACCTTGACGCCCTGGCGCATCTGAGTGTGGGCGGCCTGGAGCATGGCGTAGGTCTTGCCGACTCCGGGAGCGGCGCCGAGAAAGACCTTGAGCCGGCCACGTCCGTCCCGGGGCAGCTCGGCAAGCAGCGCGTCGGCGCGACCGGAATCACTCATGGGGTATCTCTCTGCGACAAGACAATGGATTTCAATCGTCACTCCTTGGGGCTCGAGCATCGCAAAAGCCCCTTTCGGGGCTTTCCCTGGCTCGCCAGATTACAGCCGCTCCAGGGCCAGGTTCAGGGCCAGTACGTTGACCACCAGCGGGCCGATCAGCGGCCGTTCGGTGTGCTCTGCCACCAAGACTCGTAGCCGGTCGGCTGGCAGGTTGCGTGCCGCTGCAACTCGCGCCAGTTGATAGTCAATCGCCTGCGGTGGCAAGTGCGGATCCAGGCCGCTGCCGGAAGTGGTGAGCAACGCCAGGGGCACCGGGCCCTGCCCGGGCACCAAGAGCTTGTTGGCATCTTCGATCACCCGGGTCGCCAGCGCCGGATTGCTCGGTGCCAGGTTGCTGGCCCCGCTGGCCACCGTGGCAAAGGCACCTGCGGAGGGGCGCGGGTGGAACCAGGCATCACCGACAAAGTCCTGGGCGATCAGGGCCGAGCCCCGCACCTTGCCGCTGTCATCGCGGACCAGGCTGCCATTGGCCTGGTCCGCGAACGCGACCTGGGCCACTCCAGTGACCACCAGCGGATAGGCCACGCCGGTGATCAGGGTCATCAACACGATCAGGCTCAAGGCCGGACGCAATACGCTAGACATTTCTCAATCCTCGATGGGTCAATCCCGGCCGCCTACACCAGGTGCGCGGCGGTCAGCAGCATGTCGATCAGCTTGATCCCGGCAAAGGGCACCACAATGCCGCCCAGGCCGTAGATCAGCAGGTTGCGCCGCAACAGATGGGCGGCACTCGCGGCCTGCACCCGTACACCGCGCAAGGCCAGGGGAATCAGCACCACGATGATCAGCGCGTTGAACACGATCGCCGAGAGAATCGCGCTCTGCGGGCTGGCCAGGTGCATGATGTTGAGCACGCCCAGCTGTGGATAAATCGCCGCGAACAAGGCCGGCAGGATGGCGAAGTACTTGGCCACGTCATTGGCGATGGAAAAGGTGGTCAGGGCGCCACGGGTCACCAACAGTTCCTTGCCGATCTGCACCACGTCCAGCAGCTTGGTCGGATCGCTGTCCAGGTCGACCATGTTGGCCGCCTCGCGAGCGGCCTGGGTGCCGTCGTTCATGGCCATGCCGACATCGGCCTGGGCCAGGGCCGGAGCATCGTTGGCGCCGTCGCCGCACATGGCCACCAGGCGTCCGTCGTTCTGCTCGTGGCGGATGCGCGCCAGCTTCTTCTCCGGCGTGGCTTCGGCCAGCACATCGTCGACCCCGGCTTCGGCGGCGATGGCGGCGGCCGTCAGCGGGTTGTCGCCGGTGACCATCACGGTACGGATCCCCAGTTTGCGCAACTCGGCGAAACGCTCGCGGATACCGGGCTTGACCACATCCTTGAGGTGAATCGCGCCCAGCAACCGGCCAGCAGCGCAGACCAGCAGCGGAGTGCCGCCGCTCTGGGCGATCTTGTCGATCTCGCGGGCCAGTGCCGGAGCCAGGTCATCGCGCTTGAGGCCAACGAAATCCAGCACCGAGTCCACTGCTCCCTTGCGGTAGGCCTGGCCGCGATAGTCGACCCCGGACAGCCGGGTCTCTGCGCTGAAAGGCACGGCCACCAGCACCTCGCTGCCCGGCTCGGGCTGTGGATAAAGTTCGCGCAGGTATTCGACGATGGACTTGCCTTCGGCCGTGTCGTCGGCCAGGGATGCCAGCAAGGCGGCCTCGGCCATGTCCCCGGCGTTGATGCCCGGCGCCGGGTGGATGGCGCTGCACCGGCGATTGCCGAAGGTGATGGTGCCGGTCTTGTCCAGCATCAACACATGCACGTCCCCGGCGGCTTCCACCGCCCGCCCGGACTTGGCGATGACATTCAGGCGCACCAGGCGGTCCATGCCGGCGATGCCAATGGCCGACAGCAGGCCGCCGATGGTGGTCGGAATCAGCGTCACCAGCAGTGCCACCAGGAACACCAGCGGCAAGCTGCCATTGGCGAAATGGGCGAACGGCTGCAGGGTCACCACCACCAGCAGGAAGATCAGGGTCAGGCCGATCAACAGGATGTCCAGGGCCACCTCATTGGGGGTTTTCTGGCGCTTGGCGCCTTCCACCAGGGCGATCATGCGGTCCAAGGTCGACTCCCCGGGATTGCTGGTGATACGCACCAGCAACCAGTCGGACACCAGCCGGGTGTTGCCGGTTACCGCTGAGCGATCGCCACCGGACTCGCGGATCACCGGCGCCGACTCCCCGGTGATCGCCGCTTCGTTGACCGCGGCGATGCCTTCGATCACTTCACCGTCGCCCGGGATCATTTCCCCGGCATCGACCCGCACCACATCGCCTTTGCGCAGGTTGGCCGCTGGCACCAGCTGGAAGCTGCCATCAGCCCCCCGGCGCCGGGCGCTCAGGCCTTCGCTGCCGGCCTTGAGGCTGTCGGCACGGGCCTTGCCACGCCCTTCGGCCAGGGCCTCGGCGAAGTTGGCGAACAATACGGTGAACCACAGCCACAGGGCGATCTGCGCGGCGACGAAAGTCGGCACCGCGGTGTTGGGCACCAAGCACAGCACAGTGGTGAGGATCGCGGTCAGCTCCACCACCAGCATCACCGGCGAGCGCTGCAGTTGCCGTGGGTCGAGCTTGACGAAAGCCTGGACCAGCGCCGGGCGCCACAGGGCGGACAGGCTGGTGGCCGACGACGGCGCAGGAGAATGCTTGGCCTTGGCCGCCGCATCGGCGACCTTGTTCGAAGCGGGAACATGCATATTCATCATCGGATCCTCAGAAGCCCATGCTCAGTTGTTCGGCGACTGGCCCCAGCGCCAGGGTCGGCAGGAACGTCAAGCCACCTACCAGCAAGATGGTCATGGTCAGCAAGGCCACGAACAGTGGGCCATGGGTGGGAAAGCTGTTCTGGCCTACAGGCGCGGTTTTTTTCAGGGCCAGGCTGCCAGCCAGCGCCAGCACCGGCAGGATGTAGCCAAAGCGACCGATCAGCATGCCCAGGCCCAGCATCAGGTTATGAAACGGGGTGTTGGCGCTGAAACCACCGAATGCCGAACCGTTGTTGGCGCTGGCCGAGGTGTAGGCGTACAGCAGTTGGCTGAAGCCGTGGGGCCCAGGGTTGCTGATCGCTCCTGCCGGTCCTGGCAAGCTGGCGGCCAGCGCACCCAGCACCAGCACGCCGATGGGCATGACCATCAGGGTCAATACCAGCAGTTGCACCTCCCTGGCCTGGAGCTTCTTGCCCAGGTATTCAGGCGTGCGCCCGATCATCAAGCCGGCCAGGAATACTGCGATCAGCACGTTGAGCAGCATGCCGTAGAGCCCGGCGCCGACGCCGCCGAAGATCACCTCGCCCACCATCATGTTGATCAGCGCCACCATGCCGCTCAGCGGGTTGAGGCTGTCGTGCATGCCGTTGACCGAACCGTTGGAAGCGGCGGTGGTGGTCACCGACCACAGCACCGTGGCCATGGTACCGAAGCGCGTCTCCTTGCCTTCCAGCGGCGCTGCCTGCTCCACGGCCGGGTTGGCCAATGCCGGGTTGGGTTGGTATTCGGCCCACAGCGAGGTGGCGCCGCCAATCAGGAACAGCGCCAGCATGCAGGCGATGATGGCCCGGCTCTGGCGCATGTCCTTGACGTAATGGCCAAAGGTGAAGACCAGCGCCACCGGGATCAGGATGATCGATACCAGTTCGAACAGGTTGCTCCAGGCCGTGGGGTTCTCGAACGGATGCGCCGAGTTGACCCCGAAGAAGCCACCGCCGTTGGTGCCCAGTTGCTTGATGGCGATCTGGCTGGCCGCTGGCCCCAGGGGAATCACCTGGTCGTGACCTTGCACGGTCAGGGCGTCCACATAGTGAGCGAACGTCTGCGGCACGCCCTGCCAGACCAGCAGCAAGGCCAGCAGCAGGCACAGCGGCAACAGGCCGTAGAGGGTGGCACGGGTCATGTCGGCCCAGAAGTTGCCCAGGGTGCGTACCGAGCGCCGGCCGATACCCCGGCACAGGGCCACCAGCACCGCCAGCCCGGTGGCCGCGCTGACGAAGTTCTGTACCGTCAGGCCGGCCATCTGGCTGAAGTAGCTCAGGGACGCCTCGCCGCTGTAGGCCTGCCAGTTGGTGTTGGTCATGAAGCTGACCGCGGTGTTGAAGGCCAGGGTCCACTCCTGCCCCGGCAGGTGTTGCGGGTTGAGGGGCAAGTGGTCCTGGAACAGCAGGATGAGGAACAACAGGGCGAACCCGGCGAGGTTGAACGCCAGCAAGGCCAGGCTGTACTTCTGCCAGCTCTGCTCCAGCTGGGGATCGACCCCGGCGATGCGGTAGCACACACGCTCCACCGGCCCCAGGATCGGGGTCAGCCAGGTACGCTGGCCCTCCATCACTTTGTAGTAGAAGCGTCCCAGCCAGGGCGCGGGCACCAGCACCAGCGCGAAGAAGGCGAGGATCAGCCAATAGTCATAACTGTGCATCAGCGTCGCTCCTAGTTCCGATTCGCGCACAACAGTGCAATCAGCAGGTAAACGAACAGGCCCACCGCCAGCAGCAACGACACCGCGTCCAGTATGTTCATGGAATGTCTCCGAGGTACGGCGATCGCCGCGAATGGCGACATTGTCCGCAGGCTGCCTGTAAAGGAACGAGAGCGAGGGGGTGGGTGGGCCATAAAGAAAGCGTAAAGACTCACGCCAGGGCCGCTCTGACCCGGGTGAGGGACGCTAGGCCCTTGCCCCAAAGCGAGGCTGCCAAGCGCACCGGATTGCAACGCCCAAGACGGGCCGCGGTCGGGGAATATCCTCGATACGACGGTTTTCCGAACTTTGCGACGCCCCGTGGCCGCCTGGCACGACCGCTGCAACGCCCTGTCCCGGACCTTTCCAATCGTTCAGGACGCTATCGATGAACACAAGACTCAAGCCCACCCTGGGCACGCTGCATCTCTGGGGGATCGCTGTCGGCCTGGTGATTTCCGGGGAGTATTTCGGCTGGAGCTATGGCTGGGGCGTGGCCGGGACCCTGGGGTTCCTGGTGACCTCGCTGCTGGTCGCCTGCATGTATGCCTGCTTTATATTCAGCTTCACCGAACTGACCACCGCGATTCCCCACGCCGGAGGCCCTTTTGCCTACAGCCGTCGGGCCTTCGGCGAAAAAGGCGGGCTGATCGCCGGGCTGGCGACCCTGATCGAGTTCGTCTTCGCCCCACCGGCCATCGCCCTGGCCATCGGTGCCTACTTGAACGTGCAGTTTCCGACGCTGGACCCCAAGCACGCCGCAGTGGCGGCCTATGTCGTCTTCATGGGCCTGAACATTCTCGGGGTGAAGCTGGCGGCAACCTTCGAACTGGTGGTCTGCGTCCTGGCAGTCCTGGAACTGCTGGTATTCATGGGCGTGGTGGCCCCGGCGTTCAGCTTCAGCCACTTCGCCGCCAATGGCTGGGCCGGCACGGATCAGTTCGGTAGCGCAGCAGTTGCCGGCATGTTCGCGGCGATCCCCTTCGCCATCTGGTTCTTCCTGGCCATCGAGGGCGCGGCCATGGCTGCCGAGGAGGCCAAGGACCCCAGGCGCACCATCCCCCGGGCCTACATCAGCGGCATCCTGACCCTGGTGGTGCTGGCCCTGGGCGTGATGTTCTTCGCAGGTGGCGTGGGTGACTGGCGCAGTTTGGCGAACATCAACGACCCGCTGCCCCAGGCCATGAAGGCGGTGGTCGGCGATAACTCCGGCTGGCTGCACATGCTGGTGTGGATCGGCCTGTTCGGCCTGGTAGCCAGCTTCCACGGGATCATCCTCGGCTACTCGCGGCAGTTCTTTGCCCTGGCCCGCGCCGGCTACCTGCCCGCCTCCCTGGCCGGGCTGTCGCGGTTCCAGACCCCGCACCGGGCGATCATCGCCGGTGGGCTGGTGGGCATCGCCGCGATCTACAGCGATGGCCTGGTCAACCTCGGTGGGCTGAGCCTCACCGCAGCCATGATCACCATGGCCGTGTTCGGCGCCATCGTGATGTACATCATGAGCATGCTCAGCCTATTCCGGCTACGCCGGACCGAGCCCGGCCTGCCACGCAGCTTCCGCGCTCCCGGTTATCCGCTGGTCCCGGCCCTGGCACTGCTGCTGGCCGTGGTGTGCCTGGTGGCCATGGCCTGGTTCAATACGTTGATCGGCCTGGTCTTCCTCGGCCTCATGGGGCTGGGCTTCATCTACTTCCAGTGCACCGCGCAGTCGCGGGCCAACGCGCCGGCCGATGCCATGCTCACCGGACTCTAGAGACGCTGCCGACCAGGCCGATCAGGCATACAATGGAACCCCTGCAAAACGTTTTGACTCAAAGCGTTACAAGCCGCTGCGGAGCGAACCTCGCTTCCGGCAGACGGCCTCATCAAGGAGAGCCCTATGCCCTGGTATGCCTGGTTGATTCTGGTGGTCGCTATCGGTTCGATCGTGGGTGGCCTGATGCTGCTACGCGATACCGCCAGCAAGGTGGAACTTACCGAAGAACAGCGCCGACGTGTGGCCGAACGCAATGCCGAAGCGGACGCCAGGGACGCTCGCGACCGGTGAGCCCATGGCCCCCTGCGCCTTTGGTGCAGGGGGCCATGGGCTCAACTTTCCCACTCGGGCTTGGCGATCTGCAAACCATGCAGGCCCTGGTAGGCCGCCCGTTCAGGCGAGTTCCAGCCCTCGAGTAACGCTGGCTCCAGGCGATAGACCTCGACCCCCAGCGGCCGGCATACGCTGAGCGGGTCCTGCGCCTGTGGCCCCCACATCGGCAGGGACAAATCCCCGCCAGGGCAGGTCGACAAGGCGCAGAGCAGGTCGATTTCGGCAAAGAACTCCAGGTAATCGCCCTTGCCCGCCGGGCAGGCCTTCATGAAGTACAGGTCGTCGTGGTTCAGCCCTGTGCACTGGAAGATGTTCAGCACATCATGCACGTCGAACTCAGTCAGGCCGTGGGGCAGCACCGCCCGCGTCAGATTGGAATGGCAGTGGTGGTGAAAATCCTCGCCAGTAAGCATCCGGTTCACATAGGGATCGCAGCGGGTTCCCAGCAAGTCATGCAGGCGCCCGCCATGCTCATCGATACCGTAATCGGCCAGGCTGTCATCGGTGATGGTCACCAGCGGCCGCAGGAACGGCAGGTTCGACCAGAGCCGATCGTGAGTACTGACATGCGCTCCCTGCAACTGCCGGGTTCGGGCCGCCCATAAGCGCTCGCGCGGATCGTGGGCGTTCCAGACGTTGAAATCGCCCACCTGCGGACCATGGGGCGTGGTGACCCGGAACACATGACCGGCTGGCACCTTCCAGGCACGTCCCGTGCGAATCGGCACCTCGAAACTCTCGATCAACATGCGCTGGCCAGGGTTGGCCCGAATGCGCTCGTAGAAGGCCGTGTCCACTTGCAACGCCGAGCCCTTGCTGACCTGGTAGGCCGCGGGATAGTTTTTGTACATCGCTATGCTCCTCGTTCAATGACGCAAGGATGGATCGAACATGTTCAGCAACAGGCGCTCGGAATCATCCAGGTAACACGCCATGGCCGCTCCGGCCGACGCCGTGTCGCCGTCGGCCAGCCATCCATGGATCTGCCGGTCGCGCTCCAGCCAGGGGGCTTGGAACAGCGCCTCGTCTGGCGCGGTGCAAAACACCAGTCGCAGCTGCGCCACCACATTGGTGAAGAACTCGTCCAGCAATGGTGAGTCCAGCAACGCCACCACATGCTGGTGAAACACCAGGCCATGGGTACCGACGGCGCGCCAGTCCTCTCGGTCCCTGGCCAGTTCGGCCGCCTCGATAGCATCGAGCATATGGTCCGACTGGCACTCGCGCAGCGGCCTGGCGCTGGCGATTGCCTGTAACTCCAGGGTTCGACGCACCCTGAACAGATCGCGCAGATCGTCCCTTTCCAAGCGGCGGACCATCACTCCCTTGTGGCGCACATAACGTGTCAATCCCTCCTGCCCGAGGCAATGCAACGCCTCGCGGATAGTGTTGCGCGAGGCGTTGTAGCTACCGGCCAGTTCGTTCTCCACCAGGGGCATGCCGGGCAAAAGACGACCGCCGATGATGTCTGCACGCAGTTCCAGGCGAATCTGATCCGCCAGGGATAAACCAACGTTCATGAAAAGGCCTCAGGATTGTTCAACAATAGATGAGTGATCAGTAACCACTTATCGTGCCAACTCACCTGACTATGCTTGGCATGAAAACCTGTCGCCAAGCTGTAGCAGCCAGCCAAAGCAGGTGCAGAAGTGGATGTGATCTGCTGAACCCTGGTTAAAATAGTGGCCTTGTTGCGGAGGTTTCCCAGATGCGTTATTCAACAGACCACAAAGCCCAGACCCATAAACGCATCATCAAGGAAGCCTCGGAGCGATTTCGTCGCGACGGTATAGGGGCAACAGGCTTGCAACCCCTGATGAAAGCCCTGGGCCTCACCCATGGCGGCTTCTACTCCCACTTCAGCTCCAAGGACGAACTGGTGGAAGAAGCACTCTGCTCTGCCGCCCAGGACCTCGATGCTCATTGCGCCAAGCTGTTCGCCCAGGAACATCCCCTGCAGGCATTCATCGACAACTACCTCTCCGAATGGCACCAGGAGTCACCACACCAGGGCTGTCCGCTCCCGACCATGAGCTCGGAGCTCGGCCAGCGCGGCCAACCCAGCGCCACCACCGACGCGGTGCTCAAGGCCAGGCTCGCGCAAGTGGAAGCGACCCTGGAAGGCGAAGACAAGGCCAAGCGCAGCCTGATGATCATGTCGACTCTGGCAGGTGCGCTGATGCTGTCGCGCAGTGTGGAAAATCCACAACTGGCTGCGCAGATACTTGAAGTGGTACGCGAAGGCTTGAAGGAACAGGAGCGGTAACGGCAACCGCTCCGTTGCGTGCTTATTTGTAACGGGCTGCCGCGCTGCTGCGTGAGAGGTTGGGGGCCAGGGCCAAACGCGCCGCCACCATGGTCTGCCAATCCGCGGCATCGGGCAGCGACGGCAGGGTAATCAATTCCCGTTGGTCGAAACCACTCAAGGCCGCATCGACCATCTCCCCCGCATCCATCACCATTTCTGCCGGGATAACCGATACATCAAAGCCCGCGCGCTGCCAGATTTCGGTACGAGTGACCCCGGGCAGGACGGCCTGGACTTGGACCCCGGTGTCTTTCAGTTCTGCCTGCAGGGATTGGCTCAGGCTCAATACATAAGCCTTGGTGGCGCTGTAGGTCGCGTTGAAACGTTCCGGCAGCAGGGCCACCACGGAGGCGATATTGATGATCGCTCCTCGCCCCGCCGCAGAAAAGTTGGCGGCTGCGGCGCTCGCCAAACGGGTCAGAGCCACCACATTGAGCTGGATCATCTGCTCCATCTGATCCAGGTCAGCAGCAGCCAGGGGGCCATCGGCCGCGACTCCGGCATTGTTCAGCAATAGGCTGATGTCCCGGTCATTGCGCAAGCGACGCTCCACCTCAAGCAGATCGCTCCTGGAGGTCAAGTCGGATTTCAAGACCTCGACCTGCACCGAATGGCTGGCTTGCAGAGTATTAGCCGCGACATGCAGACGCTCCTCATCCCGGGCCACCAACAACAAGTCAAAGCCTCGCGCCGCCAAGCGATCGGCATAGACCGCGCCAATACCGGATGAAGCTCCCGTGATCAAGGCCTTGCCTTGGGAACGAACCGAACTCATAGCTGCACTCCTGACGATGAATGAACCTGATGGGTATTCGCGATCTTGCAAGGTTGGCGAATTAAATATTACACATATAATATTTCCATTATTTCATGGAAAAAATCTACCTCGCCGATGAAGATTCGACCTCGAGGCCATCCCTTCTGAAGGCGAAGGCCGATCAATGATCGGCTTTCGTCTTGAACGGGGCGCCTCAGTTGACCTGGAGCTTGTCTCGGTTGCGCTCGAGGATGGCCTTGCCGATGCCCTTGACCTCCAGCAGCTCATCCACTGAAGCGAAGGGACCGTTTGCCTCACGATAACTGACTATCGCCCTGGCCTTGGCCTCGCCTATGCCAAGCAGTTCGCGCTGCAAGAGGGTGGCATCGGCAGTGTTGATGTCGAGCCTGGTTGAATTGGAGGTGGAATGTTCTACCACTTCGGTGGCGGCTTCCTGCACCTTGGCGATCGGTGCTGCCTGGGTGGCAAGCGAAAAACTGGCTAAGGCTGCGAAGAACAGGGAGGAGAAATAAGGGATACGCATAATGACACTCCATGACATCAGTAAGGAAAGCAGCTTTCCGAAGCTGCCTTCCAAACCTAGGAGATACAGGGAGCAAGTCAAAAGCGGGAAAGTTACCGCTTGTGTAGAGTCAGGGTTTGAGTCGTCGCTGCTGATAAACCCAATCGACAATCTCGCCGTCCGGCGTGTAGCCACTGACGGTCTCGCGCAGCAACTGCCGAACCCGCGAATAATCATCACAATCAAGCGCAGCAAGGAGTTCATCCAGCTTGACCTTGAGTACATCCCAAGCCAGGTAATCCTCGTTGGCACTCATGATCATCGGATGCTGAGTGGCCACTACGTTGTCACCGATCAGCAACTCTTCGTAAAGCTTTTCACCAGGGCGCAAACCGGTGAACTCAATAGCAATATCTCCATGGGGGTTCTTTTCCGAACGAACACTCAACCCGGAAAGATGGATCATCTTCTCTGCCAGTTCGACGATTCTTACCGGTTCGCCCATATCCAGCACGAAAACATCCCCCCCTTGCCCCATCGAACCAGCCTGGATGACCAGTTGGGCAGCCTCCGGGATAGTCATGAAATAACGGGTGATTTTCGGATGGGTAACCGTGAGCGGCCCCCCGGATTTGATCTGCTTATGGAACAGCGGGATGACCGAACCTGACGAACCCAGCACATTGCCGAAGCGGACCATGGTGAACCGGGTTTTATTGACCCGTGAAATCTTCGATGAGTCGTTGAACAGCACGGGGGCCAGTTCCTTGCTCAGCGCTTGCAAGGTGAGTTCCGCCAGGCGCTTGGTACTACCCATCACATTGGTTGGCCGGACGGCTTTGTCGGTGGAAACCAGCACGAAATTGGCGACCCCCGATTGCAACGCGGCCTGGGCAGTATTGAGGGTGCCCATGACATTGTTGAGCACACCTTCGGCGATGTTGTGCTCGACCATCGGAACATGCTTGTAGGCCGCGGCGTGATAGACCGTATCGACACTCCAAGTGCTCATCACGCTCAAAAGCTTTTCATAGTTGCGCACCGAGCCCAGGATCGGCAGCAATTTCACCACTAGGGACTCCCGGGACAGGCGCTGCTCCAACTCTGCCAAGATGTTGTAGAGGTTGAACTCGCTATGATCCAACAGTATCAGGGTGATCGGACGTAGACTCAGGATCTGCCGGCACAGCTCGGAGCCAATGGACCCGCCCGCCCCCGTCACCAGAACCGTTTGTCCCTTGATGCAATGAGCCAGCAAATCATCCTGTGCAGGAACGGCGTCCCGGCCGAGTAGATCGGCAATATCCACCTCCTGGATATCGTCGACCTTTACCCGACCACTAGCCAGGTCCATGAACCCCGGCACGCTCCTGACATGGAGGGGGAACCCTTCGAGGTACCCCAATATCTCTCGGCGTCGGCTACGGTTGGAAGAGGGAATGGCCAGCAGGATTTCTTCCGCGCCAGTCTCGTCGATCATCTGCTGGAGGTGCTTTGGCTTGTATACCTGCAGTCCGGCAATGACCCGATCAGCGATACTGCCATCATCGTCGATAAACGCCACCGGCCGCATCATGCGCCCCAGGCGCAACGCCGCGACCAGTTGGTTACCCGCTGCTCCGGCCCCATAAACTGCCACCTTGGGCAAACCATCGTCTCGGTTGGTAAAAGGTACATGCTGGCTAGCGACAAACCAGTCACCGAGGAAATATTGACGCATGGCCAGCCGCAGGCCGCCAATCATCACCAGACTCAACCACCAGTAGTTGAACACGATTGAACGAGGTACAACGGTTTGGTGGTTACTATAAAGGTAAACAACCAGGGCTAGGATCAAGGACGAAAGGCTGACGGCCTTTACGATTGAAATTAATGCATCGTTACCGAAATAACGCATTACAGCACGATACATTCCGAATCTTATAAACAGGGGAATAGCAATAACTGGCGCACTGAGGAAAAGCCAGAGATGGACGATGAACGGATTGTTCAAATCGTCGAAGCCCAATCGGACGAAGAAAGCCATCCACAGTGCGCCCC
Organism: Pseudomonas sp. B6(2017); assembly: GCF_002112765.1. Lineage (NCBI taxonomy): Bacteria > Pseudomonadati > Pseudomonadota > Gammaproteobacteria > Pseudomonadales > Pseudomonadaceae > Pseudomonas > Pseudomonas sp. B6(2017). The sequence continues at coordinate 171,538 of NZ_NEIQ01000007.1, forward strand.
AGATCAGGAAAAGATCGGTCGCAACTTGGATAATACGTTTTTTCCGGCGCGAGAGACCTAATAAAAATTTTCTTATTCTGGCCATCACCTCTTCAACCCCTCCCTTTTTTAGCCACAACAGAAGTCAAATATGACAATATTTGAAAACTGGACTGCCTTGATAATTTCATAAACATCAGCAGTCGTTCCCCGAGTCTCCGGCACGAAACTTGAGAGCGAGGAGCAACAGAGGTACATAGGCCAAAACAACACCCCAAATACCATCAAGTCCAAATAAACTAACTGCAACCGCTATTGGCAACAACCAGAATACATTTATTGCTAACACAGCCAATGTCACAGGCAAGTGCCTGCCAAACCGCCGAGAAGCAAATTGGTAGGCGTGACTACGGTGAGCTTCATAGACTTTATCGCCCCGCAGCAAACGTCGAATCAGGGTAAAAGTCGAATCGACAATAAATACCGCAAGTAATATCAGCCATACCCAAAGGAACCGCGGAGAGCTCCAGGCTGCCTGTATTGAAAAAATCCCAAGCGTTATACCCAGGAATCCACTACCCGCATCCCCCATGAAAACTCGTGCGGGAGGGAAATTCCAGTAAAGAAACCCCAAAACGGCCATCGCTAATAACAACGGAGGCCAGATCATTGACTGGTTTCCGCTCAGCCAGTAGATCAGACAGGCTCCCAGACAGATGGAGACAGCCTCGACACCCGCAATTCCGTCAATTCCATCCATAAAGTTATAGAGGTTGAGCATCCAGACCAAGTAGAACGCAGCAAGAACATGACCGAGGTACCCCAGCTTGAACTCGACTCCCAGAACATGCAACGGAGGTAATCCGTTCATCCAGTACATTGCCCACGCAGCAGCCAAAAAATGCGCCAACAGGCGCCAACGAGCTGCGATATGGCCATGATCATCCAGGAAACCAACCACCGCAGTAAAAATCCCCGCCCCCAGTAGTGGCCAGATAAAACTCCACGGAATCAAACCAGTAGCTGTCAAAACAGGCAAAGCAAAAACAAAACTGAGAACAATTGCCACTCCACCACCTCGGGGAGTCGGCAACGAATGAGAGCTACGTCCATTCGGAACATCAACCAAGCTACGCGCCAAAGCATAACGGCGAACAGCCCAAGTGAGTAAAACCGAGGTCCCGGCAGTCGCCAGGAAAAATAACCAAATTGCCATCTACTATCCAATTCCTGAAACTAACAAGAGAAGGCCGGATGCCAGAGCCACCTCTTAGAAACTAAAGAAGGTCATGACCGGTCATGATACCTCTGTTTCTGTTCAATCACGCAACGTCAGAAAGTATTTGGCCGTCTCGTTGAGAGCTGAATCAACAGTTATGGGCGGCGTCCATCCGAGCAGCTTCTGTGTTTTGCTGATATCGACCTGTAGCGAACCACATAGACGGTGAGAGAGTGATTTTTTTCCAAGCAGAGCTGCCCCCGCAGAGAGGATCCAGACAGGCACAGGTATCAAACGAACGGGTACCTTCAATGCCCTTGCCATCCGGCGTAAAAGCTCAGTGGTAGAAAGATCCTCTCCGTCACTGACCAGGAATGTCTGATTTGCTGCCGCCGGGTGCTCAATGCAAACCCTGATCAGGTCAACCAGATTACCCAAGGCCACTAGGCTACGTTTATTACCAATGGCACCGAAGGGTAATGGCATTCCCTTCTGCAACCACCGCATCATTGCCAGGAAGTTAGCCTTCACGCCAGGTCCATACACTAATGGAGGGCGAATAATGACGACCTCTAAGCCTGTCTGCTCTGCTATCTTAAGCAAACCCTGTTCCGCCTCCATCTTGGAAATTCCATAATGATCAAGAGGCATTGGCTGTGCGTCTGCAAAATAAGGTGCAGCCGTAGCTGTTCCTTCACCGTTCACCTTGATAGAACTTATGAATATAAAGCGACGAACGCCGGCGGAAGCTGCCTGTCGAGCCAGGTTTAGTGTTCCCTCAACATTTACTCTACGAAACTCAGTCAGCGGATCTGAGGAAGTCTCATTCATTACATGAACTCTGGCTGCCGCATGGATCACCACACTGCATCCAGGTAAAAACGAGTTCCAATCAGTAGTTCCGATTATTTCAGTAACCTGACAAAGCGCAACTGTCCCTGGAAGCTCCACTGGTGGCTGACGAAAAACAGCAGCTAACTGAAAATCAGTACTTCTAGAAAACTGATCTATGATCGATCGCCCCAGAAAACCAGACGCTCCTGTTAGTAGAATCTTGACCATAGACACCTCTCCGCTGATTTGACAGAACTAAGCTGGAAAACTCATATTTAAAAATTCAAATATGAGTTTTTCAATCTCGAATGGCCCCCCTCGCATACCTGCTTCGCATGCGGGTTATTCGAGCTCCAGCTTTCTTTAGCTTACCTTGCTGGCACGCGTCCGCCCATTAATGTAAGAAAAAATTGATATTGTACATACAAAACAAGACCAGTATACATACCTAAAGTCACCAGCAGGAGTGATCGGTATATATGTCAGAACATATGAAAGCCCTGAAACAGGAAGAAGCCAGAACAAAGTGCCTTTAAACGCCGAGTCAAACCAAAATAGAAACGCAATACACGTCAGCAAAACCATCCAGACATATGGTTTGAATAGTCCAGGGAAAAGCTTCTTGAATCCAACAACGTATTTTCTGAAAAATTTCTCCTGAGCAGACTCCGAACGAATACCTGAATCAAGTTCATACGGCGGCTTAACTACGCGAAATTCACTCTCATAATATACTGACTGCCAAGGTGAACGAATAAGCTGAGAAAAAGCCGAGAGTCTATAGGCAACATAAGCAGGGTAATTATCAAAAACGCTCTTAACCCAAGAGAGTTTCAACTCTTGATAATTATTTATCGTTATTTCCTTAAATCGATCTCCATCAATGCAGAATGCAGCGCCAACCTTGTTTTCATTCAAATATTCACATGATGCAATTTTAGAAATTTCATCCTGCGTCAAGAAATCTAGTGAGACATCCACCCCTCTCAGTTTTAAAGCAACCACATCATCGAACATTACATAACTAACAGAGTTTGACTTTTTTGCTCCTATAGCAGAATTAACAAGAAATGTAATTACGAAAAACCCGAAAATCGCCACCATCATGAATGCCAAAATATGTTTGACGCTCTTCTTTTTAAAAATTTGGCCGGCCAAAAATGGAAACAAGAAAAAAGCAGCTCCCAACGAATTGCTCCGTACGAGCATGCCATATACAAACAAGGCCAAAACTATAAACGCAACACTCAAGGGAAACCGTTCACGAGATCTATAGCATAAACAAAGAGCAATTGCCGCGCCCCAAGAATAGGCCATCCCAACATCTTTCCAAATAACAAACTCAAAATTCAAAACCCAAGGCAACGCAGGAATCAGTAAAAATAGAAACCCATGTTTATATCCCTCTTCAAGAGTCCATTTAAACAAGAAAAAAGCAGTGCTCCACAGCAGTAAAAGATGAAAGCAAAGCATAACACCAGGACCATCAGCAACGTTCAGCAGCCTCCCCCAGACAAATGCCATTACGGGCGGCTGCCAATCCGAGTAATCGGCCATCCTTGCCTGTCGCAACTGATCTAGGCTATCCCACGTCATTGCTCCAGGATAAAAGGAAAAAAAGGCAAATAGCGAAAACAATATCGATGCAACTGTAAAAAAATTAGAAAAATTAAACTTCATTATTTAATCCATTAATAGAGCAGAACAGCCAGATTTTCTCTTGATCGCCAGACACTAATAACTTTCTATTACACAAGAAGCGCAGACCTTCAGCAAAGCTTTCAATTATAAAATCACCTACCCCGTGCCCGTGTCGGCTGTCTACTTAAAACAACATCAAGACATGCATTGATGCCTTATTAAAGATACATATTAAAAACATCACGACTCAATAAATACCAAGAAAAACCATGATCATCAAAAAAATACGGTCACGAAATCTACGGCGCACTTCATTAAAATTACAAACAAGGAAATCACGTGATATATCCCCTCTTTCAACCAAATCTCCAGGCAAGCTCTGAACATTAGGCCAAATCAATTTGGCAATTTTTGAAACTTCATTGCGATACCAGCCAGTACGTAACAATGACAAGCGCGCCTTAATAGCCCTCAAGCCGTTATTGGCACCTACCTGATTAGCCTCGTGCTGGCGATATAATATCTTCGGCACCGGATCTATGAACCAAACTAATCCTACCGATCTGAACCACGCATAAACCAGCCAATCATGTAGGGAAACGACATTGACGTCCTGCCAATTCTCAATTAGAAATTTTTTGAACCTAAGAGCTTCGGAAACTTTTAGTACATAACCACACCCAGGACCAGCAGCCTCAAAAAGATAATCATACTTGCGCTGCCTTTGTGCTTTATCTAAAAGCAACTTTCGCCCCCCGGGCCAAAAGGCTGTAACATTGCAAGAATAAGCAGAAGCAGTAGACGAGGAAATTTTTTTGTGAGCCGTAGACAGTTTATCTAGAAGCCAAACATCATCCTGATCAGCAAACGAAACATAATCAAATTTTGAAAAATCTACGTCTCGAATCAATCTGAAGAAATTCTTGGCTGCGCCTCCAAACTTTTCGCCTACAGGCAGGACAATTAATCTATCATCATGAGCTGACACAGCTTTAAACCAATCCTCAGTTCCATCCGAGGAGGGGTCTATGCTTATAAAAATTATTACCCGAACATCAACTTGAGAAAGTATGCTTTCTACCTGAGACTGAAGCCACCGAATCCCGTTATATGCTGCAAGCAAAACAGCAAAACTAGGAACCTTCTTGATATCGTTCATTTCTTATATTTTCTAAATTTAGAAAAAAACAACCTCAACGGATACTTCAATATTTCACACGTTGTGGCTGCAATAAAAAAAGCTCTACTAATATTTCCTTCCGCCCTCAAAGCCTTAAGGACGTCAAGATAGCCCTTATGCATAAGCCTTAATGACCCAGAGAGACCCGATTCTCCAACTGGTGCCTTAAAACCCGCAGCTAGAGCTTCAGTTAGCATATAAACGTGTCCATTGGACATGTTCTCATACCAGCACTTGTAATCATCCACTCTACGATAGCGCTCATCAAAAAGTATAAAATCTTCTCTCTTGGCCATTACGGTAGGGGTAAAAAATGGATTGCCCCACATAAATTCGCGCTTCATGACCAAGCGATTACTTAAAGACACTTCCTTAATGAATGAGCGACTTGAAATATCGAATAGATAGCCATGTCCAGATAGAAATGCTTCATTTTTTTCCATGAATTCATATTGAATCTTTATTTTTTCTGGGTGCCAAATATCATCTGAATCCAAGAAAGCGATATATTTACAAGTAGCATTCTTTATGGCTATATTTCTTGCATATGCAGCACCCTGATTTTTCTTTAAAAAAATCAAACGAATATTAATCAGAGCCTTGTAGCCAGAGACTATATCAACAAGCTCTTCCACACTAACACTGCAGTCATCTACAATTATAATCTCCTCAACACACAAAGTCTGTGCAATAACAGAGTCGATGCTACGCCCTATTGTATCGGCTGCATTATAATGAGGTAGGATTACAGAGACCGAAGACTTCATGTCATGCCCCTAGAAACTTTTCTAACACAGTAAAGCCTATATCAAACACAAAAAATAAAAACCCATACAAATAAATCACAAAGATGGAAGCTTTAGCTTTACAGGATGCTCATGCAAATATTTTTTTAGCGCCCTGCTACCATCAAGGCTAGTATCAAGAGAGTCGATTACACTAATACTCTTCTTGATATACCTGGACTTTAAACGAGTGACAATACGGGACATTCCCCAGTAAAACTCAGATCCAACAGCAACCATTAACTGCGAAACAACCCTAACTCTTCCAAATGAACGAAAAGCCTCACGTAGGGCGTATCTCGTTTCACTGCTCGAGGATGGAAAGTAAATAAAACACTTGAGAAAAAGCCGACCAAAATTAGGAGTTCCTTGAAATTTTGGATTATTTTCTTGAACTTTCTCAACAGCTTTTAGCAGGGAATAAGACCAAACGGTAGGCACCGAATAGAACTCAGGTATCTTTTTATCCCAAACAAGATTTTGAAATGCCGAAATGTGTGGGTTTTCTCTGAGTTTACCATAGTGGGCACCGGAATTACTTTGCCCTGTTGTACTGAGACCAGACGCGCCAGGAACAATAACAGGGTAATCAACTAGCACACACTTTTCGGATTCAATTGAAATTAGAAAGGAGCTGTAGATATCAGGGCTAACACCGCCAAACAATGCCCCATGTTTATCAACAATTTTTTTAGCCAAGGAAGATGAAATCATCCCAGCATAGGCTCTTGGCATACCAAATACACCACCACCAAAATTGTTTAATGCCGGAACAACTGATTTCTTTGCATCATACAGGCTGACACTGCCCGTATATTCACCAACATGTAGAGTTCCAGAATATACATCGCCTCTCGTCGCGTGATAAAAGTCACGCCAGTAGTATAAGGCCGGGAAATTAAACTTTACCGAATCGACGGCATGTTCCGAAGCCCAGTTAACTACATCCATAATTTCCCGCGAGACAAAATCATCATCCCCGAGAAAAACAAGGTACTCTCCGTCGGCAGAACGAAGACCCAAGTTAAAATTGTCTACAACACTAATACTTTTAGCTGTTCTGACATATTTTACCTTTGACGCAAAAGACTCTCCTAAAAAATGATGAGAAAGAAAATCCTCATCACTAGAGTCACAAACAACTACTTGAACATCCTCCAGCAACTCTAAAATAGAGGCGACTGTTTCAATCGCACATTTTGCACGATTATGAGTAGGAATAATAATACTTAACTTAATCATGAGATTACAGGCCAAGTGAGTCCCTAATAAAGGGCAAGGTAAGTAGCAGTGACTTTATCTCTTCAACATTCAACAAGTCAGTATTATGTGAAGTGTAATCATCCACAAGGTTCGCTTCTGGCTGTCCCTCAAGAATATATTTATCATAATTTAGATCCCTATTATCTGCCGGAATCCTATAATAACGCCCCATGTTTTTTGCTTTTACCATTTCTTCACGAGAAACCAGAGACTCGTAAAGTTTCTCTCCGTGCCTTGTCCCAATAACATTAACAGGAGCATCGCTGTTAAAAAGTTCTTTCAAGGCAACTGTCAAGTCACCAATGGTGCTCGATGGAGCTTTTTGAACAAAGATATCTCCCTGCTCACCATGTTCGAAAGCGTGTAGGACCAGATCAACAGAGTCTTCAAGACTCATTAGAAAACGTGTCATTTTTGGATCTGTAACGGTTAAAGGCAATCCAGATTTAATCTTATCGACAAATAAGGGTATTACCGAACCACGTGAAGCCATCACATTCCCATAACGGGTCGCACATAAAATCGGGCCATTACCACGTATTGTACGAGACTTGGCAATGAGTACTTTTTCACCCATGGCTTTAGATATACCCATCGCATTAATGGGATAAACGGCCTTGTCAGTGCTAAGCAAAACAACTCTTTTGACATTATTATCAATAGCTGCGTTCAAGACATTCTCAGTTCCCATTATATTTGTGAGTACGGCCTCAACTGGATAGAATTCACAAGAAGGAACCTGCTTGAGCGCGGCCGCATGAAATACGTAATCTACCCCTACCATTGCACGGCGAATACTTTCAAAATTCCGCACATCGCCAATATGAAATTTTACCTTGGGATTATTTAGCGCGATACGCATATCTTCTTGCTTTTTTTCATCTCGGCTAAATACTATAATTTCTCTAACAGAGGTATCTAAGAACCTATTAAGAACAGTATTACCGAAAGAACCGGTACCACCTGTAATCATCAATACTTTATCATCAAACATATAACTACCTCTCGAAAAACATGAAGCCAACCACTGAAAACAGCAAAGAAAATAGCAAAATCAACTTAAATGTTGTTATCGCAGAGTTCCGCGCACTGATTTTTGTTTCTGGAAGCCTAGCAGCTCTAATCCACGAAGATAAAGTAGAGAGCACATGGTATGCCGAATACACAAAACATATTGCCTCTATATTCTTATTAACCGCTGCCATCGCGGTTAGCATCAACGTGACCACAGTCAAAGTTGCAGACAGCGTGGCTTGAAAGCGAAAATCTCTTGCATAAAGCAGAAGACAATACGGAATAAACCCCAGCGCTCCGATAGCCACACCTGGTAACAAAATTTCTAGATACCTGGAAACTAGAACGTTAGAAGGGTTTTCCCCCAGCCATACACCTATGATCTGTTCTCTGAACAGCCATAATACCAAAGTCGGAAGCGCAACTATAAGAAATGTCGACAGAACAAATTTTCTAATTACTCGCATAGCGCTTCCATCCTGCCCCATCGTCATTTCACGAATGACCATAGGCTGGAAATACTGGCTTATCGGACTTGCCAATATCGATATCGGAGTCATGCATAACAAGCTAGCAAGATAGTAGGGAGCAACACTAGCTGTAGAAGACAAAGCAGATATTATGGGCTTATCCAATTGCAACACTGCTGCTCCAGCAGCAGAAAAGAGCACCAGTGCTCCTCCTGTTTTTGCCACTGATAAAATTTCGGCGACGCTGACTTTGGCACCCCCAGTAGGCCAGATTGAAGAAAGCTCACCTAGACAAAAAGCACGCGATACCAAGAAATGAATGAATGCCAATACTGCTTGAGTCAGGACAAACGCTTCGACAGAAGCGGAGATAAATATTAATACGTAAACAGTGATGGCAGCTCTAACCATCACACCGGCTATTTGTATAGTACTTCCTAGAATATATTTCTGCCTAGCAAGTAATATCGTATAGTATAAATTTTGCAGCGCGAGAAAAAAGAACAAAAGTGCAGAGAAGACGATAACACTCCAAGAAACACTCGATACTTCAAAAACTAATTTTATTAAAAAGAAAAGAAAAACAAGCCCTATATAAAAAACAGACAAAATAACTTCTGCAGATGAAATAATTATTAATAGGGAGCCACTACCTTTAGTAGTGATTGCTGCCTCTCTAGAGGCAAGAGTTGACATTCCAAGATCAAGCATTACCAAAAGCGCTTGCAATGAGATAATTACAACAATCGCACCAAACTGTTCCTCACCAAGAACCCGACCATATAATGGTAGAAATATAAAAGCGACAAGCAAACTGGATGTCTTGCCCCCATACAACATAAGCATTCTTAGAAGTGTAGCGCTATGTTTTTTCATATACCTACAGCACTGATCGCTTTTCTTAATGCATTAGAAATTGATTCTAAATCAGCATCTTCAAGCCACCATCCACAAGGAATACCCAAAATATGATTCTGTAGATACTCAGTATTTTTCAGCTGAGCTTCCTGAGTAGAGAAACCACTATAAAGATCATTACGCTGATGAATGCTAGAAGCCATTACTCCATATTTTTTTATATTACTTAAAACAGCATCTCGGTGCTCGACAAATACAAGCAGCACCCAAAAATCTGCGACACCATCACCTTCAGCAGGAACAAACTTCAGCCCTTCAATATCAGAAAGAAGAAACTTCAGTTTCTCTACATGAACCAGTGTCTTTTTATGCCGCACCTTTAGTGAACTGATCTGAGAGAACCCAATTGCAGCACATAAATTATTGAGTGTCATGCTCCACCCAATTTCAGGAATGTCTGAGCCTTTATTTATTTCACCGTTGGGCAGCCGAAAATCACTGTAATTGATTCCAAATTTCCTTAGCTTTCTTGCCTTGATCGCGAGACTTTCCTTTCGACAGACTAATGCGCCCCCTTCGGTAGCATTAATTTGTCGATTAGGATAAAAAGAGTAAACGGCAAAGTCCCCTACAGTACCAACTACCGCAGAGTCTCTACTCGCGAACATGGCGTTATTGCAATCTTCAATCAGATAAATATCATAATTCTTACATAACCTTGCAAGTTCTTTGGCAGGACCAGGATACCCTGCGACATGGTAAAGGATGACGGCCTTGGTCTTACTTGTTATTTTTCTCTCCAAATCTTTTAAGTCCATATCCACGGACTGATGACATACGTCAACCCAAACTGGCTTGGCTTTTATTTGAGCAATTGCTGAGTTTGTAGAAAGACACGCAAAAGCCGTTGTCAGTACTTCATCACCTTCCTTTACACCTGCCAAGTGTAAAGCCAAAAATAATGCGCTGGTCATATCGATAGTAGAAACTACATTTTGATGGCCCGTTAATTTACCAAACTCTAACTCAAACCTGCTTACCCATTCGCCTCCGGAAATTCGTCCTGAACGAAGAACACTTAAAGCAGCCTCTTCCATCTCGGGCAAACTGACTACACCATATAAAGGAATATTATTAGGCATTTTCTTCTAACCACGCTTCAGCAAATTGACAATACGATCTCGCTGTTCATCTGTAACCCACCAGCCGCATGGTATATGAAGAAGTTTTTTATAAAAATCCTGCAATGCAGGTAGGTCGCTGACGAAAGGTTTGAAAACTGAGTGCAAATGATTGGGCCTATGAAGCTTTGATGCCATGACTCCGTTAGAGTTTAAAAGTTTCTCGACATCTTCAGAATCATCTGCGCAAAGTGTATAGAGCCAGTAGCTAGGATCCGCGATACTCTCAACGGAGGCAGGGAAAATTCCTGGAATCCCTGTTAAGGCCTGGTCGAAATATCGCCCGTTCTGACGATGACGTTCCAGCAATGGAGTAACACTATTCAATTGCTCAAGTCCAATTACAGCTGCCACATTACTCATATTGTACTTATAGCCAACCCGAGTAATATCAACTTCGGTACGAGGAACACCCTTCGAAAGGCCAAACCAGCGAAGCCGTCGAGCCAAATCAATTTTCTCAGAAGTTTTTAATGTTAAAACTCCACCGTCAACTGTGGTCATGTGTTTAATTGCTTGAAATGAGAATATTGAATAATCTCCAATTGAACCTATTGGTTTTCCATCATATTTCGCCCCCAATGCATGAGCACAATCTTCGATTAAAAATATACCGTTACGATCCGCAATTCCTCGAAGTTCATTTAGCTTTGCTGGATAGCCCGCATAGTGAACTACGCAGATAGCCTTTGTTTTACTGGTAATTAGCGACTCAACCGAATCTGGAGATAAGTTACCAGTGCTCGCCTCTACGTCAGCAAATACCGGAATGGCACCTAGCTGTAGGATAGTGGTATTTGTTGGTTCGGCAGTCATCGAAGTTGTAATAACTTCATCTCCAGAGCCTACGCCGGATAAAATCAATGCGATGTGCAGAGCTGCTGTACCACTGCTGGTAGCTAATACATTCTCTACGCCAAATTTTTTTGAAAACTCGGACTCGAACTGATAAACATGCTCGCCTTCAGCGATCATTCCGCTATAAAGTACTGACTCCAAGGCAGGCATTAAAACTTCCTTCGGAGGCATGGCAACTTTTACTAATGAAATAATTTCATTGGAAACGGGCATGAGGTTAAATTCGATCCATAATATTGATTTGTGGAATCTTGATACTTGTTACAGCATCAAGGACTTTTATCATACGAACAGATGAAGAACGATGTTCAACATGGAAGCCTTGCTCTTTCAACAAAAATATCAGTCTCTCATCTTCATTTGAAGTCAGCGCCCAATGATCAGGTAGAGCAGAATGCAATAGACTAATCACATCTACATCCTCTCCTTCCCAATCCACTAGCGTGGAAATTTGTGCTGAATGAAAAACCACCAGACTTGCCTTTTGGCTTTTAATAATTTCGCCAAAGGTGGCAAACGGTGCCAGACCTTGTTTTTTTTCAAGAGCCTTTTTGTCGGGCCAACTATTTGTTGAATATTTTTCTGTTGGGTAAATTGAAATATTTTTTTTCACATGACAAAAAATATCTTGTTCATCTACCCGAAACCCCTGTCCCACATAGACATCCGGCTTTTGGGTCCACAGCACCAGAGCAGATAGATTTATCTCTCGCCCTAACTCAGCTGCTTTAGACAACAGTTTTGTGCTTAGCCCCTTTCCGCGCCACTCTTCAGCAACACAGACCAACCCGACTAGACCAATGCATTTTCCCTTGGCAACATCAACCTTTCTAATCAGCAGGGCTGCCAGAGGCGTATCGTGAGTACGAGGACGTACATCTGCGATCTGTAGACAAACCACATCTATCTCATCATCCAACCACGGAAAATGAGCATCCAAGCTGATACCTCGCCCTCTTGACGCAAAAAAAACCAGCCAGAACAGTTCACGAACGGACTGAGGCACCCCTTGACTAACAGAAACAACAAAGTCTTCTGGTCTCATTTTTTACAGGCTCACTAAACACCCTATATGCTCCCATAATGCGCCTATGACGGGAAGGTGTTCAGGCAAAAAGGTTCCATCACCACAGGCAAAAGGGAACCTGCCATAGCGATAAAGAATAGTGAGGAGGGTATGATCGATTACGATGTGACACAGGAAGGCAGGATAATTAATCCAGGCTAGAAAATACGTAAAAACATAAAACTTTAAATAAGATTATAAATTACAATCAAAAATAATATACAGAAAATATAGGAAACACATGCAGTACAGTTGGTCAGCTCTGCATAAGATAACTCATTAAAAACTCAATGATTGATCATTAAAAAAATAGACTTAATACCTGTTACTACTCGTCTTCATTAACACGATCTCGTAACTCTTTCCCTGGTTTGAAATGTGGCACAAACTTCCCATCAAGACTGACGGACTGGCCAGTTTTAGGATTTCGCCCCACACGCGGAGCGCGATAATGAAGCGAGAAGCTACCGAAACCACGGATCTCAATCCGATCACCAGTAGCCAGACACTGAGACATTTGCTCCAGCATCGTCTTGATGGCCAACTCGACATCCTTGGATGACAGCAGCCCTTGATGGGTGACAATTCGTTCGATCAACTCCGACTTCGTCATATTTTTCCCTTCTTTTTCAAGCAGCTAGGTCAGTGCTCAGAAGGTTTTAGCATGCCCAGAAGGTTTTGAACAGCCCACTCTCGTCGAGCAATATAAACGAGACGGATCCGTACCAATCGAAATCTTAGCGACACATAACGAGCATTGTCCTCGTCACATACCCCGCCGGATTCCAACCAAAGGGATAATCGCCCTCCTCATCTTTCGCGTCGCTGGATTTGCTGAGGACCTTATAACCACTGCTATCGCACTCACGCGCAGCCCGCTCGTAGCACCTATCCCAATCCGAGCCCAATCCAGAACAATCGATTTCTATGCCAGTGGCTCCACGAATCGCGTGGGTTTTTACACTGGCCTCACAACCAACCAAAAACAACATCAAACCAACAACCATGAACCTGCTCATACTCCTCCCTAGGCCAGACTTCGTGCTACCTGAGTCACCCCGCGGAAAATCAAGACTCTTACTTGCAATCCCCCTTAAGAGACCGCTGATTGCACGCCTTGGTTTCATCTCAAGATATCCCTATCTGATTTCCAGGCACAAAAAAGGGCGACCGAAGTCGCCCTTTTTTTGGTGAAACAGAACTTAGTTCTGCTTCTCCATCTGTGCACGCAGCAGGTCGCCCAGAGTGGTAGGGCCAGCAGCGATATCCGAGGTAGCTGGCTTGTCGCGCAGGCTCTGGATAGCTTCTTTCTCGTCTTCAACGTCTTTCGACTTGATAGAGAGCTGGATTACACGGCTCTTACGGTCAACGCTGATGATCTTGGCTTCAACTTCTTCGCCTTCTTTCAGGACGTTGCGCGCATCTTCGATGCGGTCACGGCTGATTTCAGAGGCTTTCAGAGTAGCTTCGATATCGTTAGCCAGGGTGATGATGGCGCCTTTAGCGTCAACTTCTTTTACAACACCCTTAACGATTGCGCCTTTGTCGTTCTCTTGTACGTACTCGGAGAACGGATCGCTTTCCAGCTGCTTGATACCCAGGGAGATACGCTCACGCTCTGGGTCAACAGACAGGATAACGGTATCCAGCTCGTCGCCCTTCTTGAAGCGACGCACGGCTTCTTCGCCCACTTCGTTCCAAGAGATGTCGGACAAATGAACCAGACCGTCGATGCCGCCGTCCAGACCAATGAAGATACCGAAATCGGTAATCGACTTGATGGTGCCGGAGATTTTGTCGCCCTTGTTGAACTGGCCAGAGAAGTCTTCCCATGGGTTGGACTTGCACTGCTTGATGCCGAGGGAGATACGACGACGCTCTTCGTCGATGTCCAGAACCATAACTTCCACTTCGTCGCCAACTTGTACGACTTTCGAAGGATGGATGTTTTTGTTGGTCCAGTCCATTTCCGAAACGTGTACCAGACCTTCAACGCCTTCTTCCAGCTCAGCGAAGCAGCCGTAGTCAGTCAGGTTGGTTACACGAGCGGTAACGCGGGTGCTTTCTGGGTAACGAGCCTTGATGGCAACCCAAGGGTCTTCACCCAGTTGCTTCAGGCCCAGGGAAACACGATTGCGCTCGCGATCGTATTTCAGAACCTTGACATCGATCTCGTCGCCAACATTGACGATTTCGGAAGGATGCTTGATACGCTTCCAAGCCATGTCGGTGATGTGCAGCAGGCCATCGACGCCACCCAGATCGACGAATGCGCCGTAATCGGTGAGGTTCTTGACGATACCCTTAACTTGCTGACCTTCCTGCAGGGATTCCAGCAGAGCTTCACGCTCGGCGGAGTTCTCGGCTTCAAGGACGCTGCGGCGGGAAACGACAACGTTGTTGCGCTTCTGGTCGAGTTTGATGACTTTAAACTCGAGCTCTTTGCCTTCCAGGTGCGTGGTGTCGCGCACTGGACGGACGTCAACCAGAGAACCTGGCAGGAACGCACGGATGCCGTTAACGTCGACAGTGAAGCCGCCTTTAACCTTACCGTTGATAACGCCCTTGACCACTTCTTCGGCTGCGAAGGCTGCTTCCAGAACGATCCAGCATTCAGCGCGCTTGGCTTTTTCACGGGAGAGCTTGGTTTCACCGAAGCCGTCTTCAACCGAGTCCAGAGCAACGTGAACTTCATCACCAACATTGATGGACAGCTCGCCAGCATCGTTGTAGAACTGCTCAAGCGGGATCAGCGCTTCAGACTTCAGACCAGCGTGAACGGTTACCCAACGCGCTTGGTAGTCGATGTCGACGATAACACCGGTGATGATGGAGCCTGCCTGAAGGTTCAGGGTTTTCAGGCTTTCTTCAAAGAGTTCCGCAAAGCTTTCGCTCATTTTAATTCCTGTTGATAAGGGCGAAGATTCCGCCCATCTGCCACATTCCAGACAATGTGGGTTACGTTCATATAAAAGAAAGATCGCAGGACTATGACTGGTCCCCTACGACCTTCCTTGTTCACCCGGCGATATCGCGAAGGGCGATTTCGCTCAAGATGCGTTGCAGCACCTGATCGATGGACAACTCCGTGGAATCCAGCTGTATGGCGTCAGCCGCCGGCTTGAGCGGGGCGACCGCTCGCTGGGTATCGCGCTCATCACGCGCACGAATCTCATCTAGCAGACTCGACAGACTAACACCATTGACTTTCCCCTTCAACTGCAAGTAGCGGCGACGCGCACGCTCCTCGGCACTAGCGGTCAGGAAAATCTTCAATGGTGCATCGGGAAAGACCACTGTCCCCATGTCACGACCATCGGCGACCAGCCCCGGCAATTCGCGAAAGGCCCGTTGACGCTGCAGCAGAGCATCCCGCACCGCCGGCAAGGCAGCGACCTGGGAAGCCCAGGCGCCGACTTGCTCGTTACGCAGGTCGTCGGTCACATCGTCGCCTTCGAGAATGATCCGCTGCGGATGGCTTTCGGTAGCACTCAGGAACTGTACGTCCAGGTGAGCCGCCAGAAGCTTGAGCGACTCCTCGTTGGTCAGGTCGACCCCATGGTTGCGGGCAGCGAATGCCAACAACCGATACAAGGCCCCGGAGTCCAGCAGACACCAGCCCAGATGCTCGGCCAGCTTGCCAGCGATGGTGCCTTTGCCCGAACCGCTTGGCCCATCGATGGTGATTACAGGCGCCTTGCTCATCACGACTGGGCCTCTTGGGCAACACGGATGCCGACTTGGGCGCACAACGCTAGGAAGTTCGGGAAGGAGGTGGCGACGTTGGCGCAGTCATGGATGCGAATCGGCGCATTGGCGCGCAACGAGGCCACACTGAAGGCCATGGCAATCCGGTGGTCGCCATGACCATGGACCTCGCCACCACCGATCTGGCCACCATCGATGATGATGCCATCCGGGGTCGGCTCACATTTCACACCCAGGGTCAGCAGGCCGTCGGCCATCACCTGGATGCGGTCGGACTCCTTGACCCGCAGCTCTTCCGCGCCACGCAGCACCGTACGCCCCTCGGCACAAGCGGCCGCGACGAACAGTACCGGGAACTCGTCGATCGCCAGCGGAACCAATTCCTCCGGGATCTCGATCCCCTTGAGCCTGGCTGCACGCACATGCAGGTCTGCAACCGGTTCGCCACCCACTTCACGCTGGTTTTCCAGGCGAATGTCGGCCCCCATCAAGCGCAGGATGTCGATGACTCCGGTACGAGTCGGGTTGATCCCCACATGTTCCAGCACCAGCTCGGAGCCTTCGGCGATCGAAGCGGCCACCAGGAAGAAGGCCGCGGAGGAGATATCCGCCGGCACCTCGATATGGGTAGCCTTGAGCTTGCCACCGGAGGCCACTGAGGCGGTCGCTCCTTCGACATCCACCGAATAACCGAAGCCGCGCAGCATGCGCTCGGTATGGTCGCGAGTCGGCGCCGGCTCGGTCACAGTGGTCTTGCCTTCGGCGTACAGCCCCGCCAATAGCAGGCAGGACTTCACCTGGGCGCTGGCCATTGGCAAGGTGTAGGTCAAGCCCTTGAGCTTGTGACCGCCACGGATCACCATCGGCGGGCGACCTTCGGCCGCGGTCTCGATCACCGCGCCCATCTCCCGCAACGGGTTGGCCACCCGATTCATCGGACGCTTGGACAGCGAAGGATCGCCCGTCAGGGTGCTATCAAAATCCTGCGCAGCCAGCAGGCCGGAAAGCAGGCGCATGGACGTACCGGAGTTGCCCAGGTAGATCGGGCCAGGTGCCGGCTTCAAACCGTGCAGCCCCACCCCATGAATGGTCACCCGGCCGTGATGCGGCCCCTCGATGACCACCCCCATGTCGCGGAAAGCCTGCAATGTAGCCAGCGCATCCTCGCCCTCGAGGAAGCCTTCCACTTCAGTGGTGCCCTCGGCCAGGGAGCCGAGCATGATCGAGCGGTGGGAAATCGATTTGTCACCTGGAACACGAATCCGCCCACTCAGGCGGCCACCAGGATTTGCCAGGAAAATCAGATCGTTGGAGTTCATAGCGTCCACATAGGCCCGGCGGGCCAGGATTTTACCGAAATGCTCGCGGGCTACCCGGGCGCGAGTGAATACGCCCAACAGCTGATGCCCGTCCCCTGCATCGACCGCGTCGCGCAAGGCGTCGAGGTCATTGCGAAATGTATCGAGTGTGCGCAGGACCGCTTCGCGATTGGCGAGGAAGATGTCATGCCACATGACCGGGTCACTGCCGGCGATTCTCGTGAAATCGCGGAACCCGCCCGCAGCGTAACGGAAGATGTCCAGATTTTCACTGCGCTTGGCCAGCGAATCGACCAGCCCGAATGCCAAAAGATGCGGTAGATGGCTAGTTGCAGCCAGGACCTCGTCATGCCGCCGGACCTGCATATGTTCGACATCTGCCCCCAATTCGCGCCACAAGCTGTCGACCAGCGCCAGCGCCAGCGCATCCGTCTGCGCCAACGGCGTCAAGATCACCTTGTGCCGACGAAACAACTGGGCATTGGAAGCCTCGACACCACTTTGCTCGGAACCGGCAATCGGATGCCCAGGCACGAAGCGCGCCGGCATACCAGCAAAAGCCTCGGTCGCCGCCCGCACCACATTGCCTTTGGCGCTGCCGACATCGGTCAACACCGCCTGTCCCAGATCCATGCTCGCCAACTTGGCCAGCAATTTCTCCATGGCCAGGATGGGCACCGCCAGCTGGATCACATCGGCACCCTGGCAAGCCAGGGCCAGATCCTCTTCGCAGCGATCCACCACCCCAAGCTCCACGGCCAATCGACGGGACTGCGGATCCAGGTCAACGCCAACCACTTCGCGACAGATGCCACTTTCACGCAGCCCCTTGGCAAAGGAGCCGCCAATCAATCCCAGGCCGATCACCACCAGGCGACCGATCATAGGCACAGCAGATTGCACTGGAATGACATCAACCACGAGCCATGACCTTGGCCAAGGCCTCGAGGAAGCGAGAGTTTTCCGCCGGCAAGCCGATGGTCACGCGCAAGTGGTCGGGCATTGCGTAGTTGGCCACGGGGCGCACGATCACCCCTTCACGCAACAACCCCTGGAATACCGGCGCGGCCTCGCGCCCCAGGTCAACGGCAATGAAGTTGCCCCTGGACGGGATCCAGCCCAGGCCCAGCTCGCGGAACCCCGCTTCCAACTGCTGCATGCCAGCCTCGTTGAGGCGGCGGCTTTCAGCCAGGTAGTCATCGTCCTGCAACGCTGCGCAAGCCGCTGCCAGGGCCAGGCTGTTGACGTTGAAGGGCTGGCGCACGCGATTCAGCACATCCGCCACTACCGCGGTAGACAAGCCATAACCGACCCGCAGCGCTGCCAGGCCGTATGCCTTGGAAAACGTCCGCGAGACCAGCAGGTTCGGGTAAGCCGCCAGGAAATCCAGGCCATCAGGTAGATCACTGCCTTCGGCATACTCGATGTAGGCCTCGTCCAGCACCACCAGCACATGGGCCGGTACGTCCTGGAGAAACTCGTCCAGCGCCTCGGCATCGAACCAGGTGCCTGTCGGGTTGTTCGGGTTGGCGATGAACACCACCCGGGTCTGCGCATCGATGGCCTTGAGCATGGCGGACAGGTCGTGCCCCCAATCCTTGGCCGGCACTACCCGCGCCTCAGCCCCGACCGCCTGGGTGACGATCGGGTAGACGGCAAAGGCGTGCTCGCTGAACACCGCATTCAGGCCCGGGGCCAGGTAGGCGCGAGCGACCAGCTCAAGGATGTCGTTGGAGCCATTGCCCAGGGTCACCTGCTCGATCTCGACGCCACAGCGCTCGGCCAACAGGGACTTGAGCGTGAAGCCGTTGCCATCCGGGTAGCGGGTCAGCTCGGCCAGCTCTTCGCGAATCGCCGCAAGCGCCTTCGGACTGGCGCCCAGCGGATTTTCGTTGCTCGCCAGCTTGACGATGGTGGCCGGATCGATATCCAGCTCACGGGCCAGTTCGTCCACGGGCTTGCCCGGAACGTACGGCGAAAGTTGTTGCACACCTGGCTGCGCCAGGGCGAGGAAGTCGCCACTCATTGTTAAATGCCTCAGAGAACCGCTTTCGGGTAGGAACCCAGCACCTTGAGTGCCACTGCTTCCTGACTGATCTTCTCCAGCACACCCTTGACCAGCGGGTCGCGGTGGTGGCCGACGAAGTCGATGAAGAATACGTAGGTCCATTTGCCACTGCGCGAAGGCCGGGTCTCGATCCGCGTCAGGTCGATGCCATTGTCATGAAACGGCACCAGCAGCTCGTGCAACGCACCTGGCTTGTTGCTCATGGAAACGATGATCGAGGTCTTGTCGTCACCAGTCGGCGGCACTTCCTGGTTGCCAATCATCAGGAACCGCGTGGAGTTGTCCGGACGGTCCTCGATCTTGTCGGCCAGGCGAGTCAGGCCGTAGAGGCTCGCCGCCATGTCGCCGGCAATCGCCGCGGAGTTCCACTCGCCCTTGACCCGCTTGGCGGCCTCGGCATTGCTCGATACCGCGACCCGCTCCACATTCGGATAGTGGGCGTCCAGCCACTTGCGGCACTGGGCCAGCGACTGGGCATGGGAGTAGATACGGCTGATGCTGTCGGTCTTGGTGTTCTCGCCCACCAGCAAGTGGTGGTGGATACGCAGCTCGACCTCGCCGCAAATTACCATGTCGTGCTCGAGGAAGCTGTCGAGGGTGTGGTTGACCGCACCCTCGGTGGAGTTTTCCACCGGTACCACGCCGAAGTTCACCGCACCGGCCGCCACTTCGCGGAACACCTCGTCGATGGCCGCCATCGGCTTGCTGATCACCGCATGACCGAAATGCTTCAGGGCCGCAGCCTGGGTGAAGGTGCCCTCGGGACCCAGATAGGCGACTTTCAGCGGCTGCTCCAGCGCCAGGCAGGAAGACATGATCTCGCGGAACAACCGCGCCATTTCCTCGTTGTCCAGCGGACCCTGGTTACGCTCCATCACCCGCTTGAGGACCTGGGCCTCACGCTCGGGGCGATAGAACACCGGCACCTCGCCCTCGGCCAGGGAAGCCGTCTTCACCCGGGCCACTTCCTGAGCACAACGCGCGCGCTCACTGATCAGCTCCAGGACCTTCTCGTCCAGGGAGTCAATGCGCAGCCGCAAGGCCTTGAGTTCTTGCTCAGACATCAGCCATGTTCCTTCTCGAACTCCGCCATGTAGGCCACCAGTGCGTTGACCGCATCGAGGCCCAATGCGTTGTAGATGGAGGCACGCATGCCGCCTACCGAGCGGTGGCCCTTGAGATTGAGCAGACCACGGGCATCGGCGCCGGCCAGGAAAGCCTTGCCCAGGCGCTCGTCGGCCAGACGGAACGGCACGTTCATCCACGAACGGGCGTTGACGCTGATCGGGTTGGTGTAGAAGTCACTGTTGTCGATGAAGCCGTACAGGGTGTCTTTCTTCGCCTTGTTGCGCTGCTCCATGGCAGCAACGCCACCCTGCTCCTTCAGCCACTCGAAGACCAGGCCCGAGAGATACCAGGAATAGGTGGCCGGAGTGTTGTACATCGAGCCGTTGTCGGCAGCGACCTTGTAGTCGAGCATGGTCGGACAAGCGCTACGGGCGCGGCCCAGCAGGTCTTCACGAACGATCACCACCACCAGGCCGCTCGGACCGATGTTCTTCTGCGCGCCGGCGTAGATCATGCCGTACTGCGACACATCGGCCGGACGCGAAAGAATGTCGGAGGACATGTCGACCACCAGAGGCACATCACCGGTCTGCGGCACCCAGTCGAACTGCAGGCCACCGATGGTTTCGTTGGACGCATAGTGCACGTAGGCCGCGTTGGGGGTCAGCTTCCACTCGTTCTGGCCCGGAATGGCCAGGTAGTCGTAAGCCTTGGCGCTGGCGGCGATGTTGACGGTGCCGAAGCGACGGGCTTCCTCGATGGCCTTCTTCGACCAGATACCGGTCTCGACATAGTCGGCCGTGCCGTTTTCCGGCAGCAGGTTCAACGGGATCTCGGCGAATTGCTGGCTGGCGCCGCCCTGGAGGAACAACACCTTGTAGTTGGAGGGGATGGACATCAGCTCGCGCAGGTCCTGCTCGGCTTTTTCGGCGATGGCCACATAGTCGTCGCTACGGTGGCTCATTTCCATGACCGACAGGCCCTTGCCGTTCCAGTCCAGCATCTCGGCCTGGGCGCGCTTCAGCACCGCTTCAGGAAGCGCGGCAGGGCCTGCGCAGAAGTTAAAGGCTCGTTTGCTCACATCCACTCTCGCTCTGCTTCATTTATGAAGCGGGGCGATCATGCTGATCGCCCCGCCGGGTTATTGCGCTGGGTTACTCCTGGGGCACCTCGTCGGCGGCGCCGGGCTCCTCGCCCTCGGTGTCGACCACCTCGCCATCGATCACCTCGCCGTCTTCGAGCACGTCTTCGAGCTCATCCGACGCCTGGATACGCTCCAGGCCTACCAGCGTCTCATCGTCGGCCAACTTGATCAGCGTCACCCCCTGGGTGTTGCGGCTGAGGATCGACACCTCGCCGACCCGGGTGCGCACCAGGGTCCCCTGGTCGGAGATGAGCATGATCTGCTCGTCCTCGCGCACCTGGATGGCGCCGATCAGGTTACCGGTACGGCCCTTCATGGCGATCACGCCCTGGCCACCACGCTTGCGGCGCGGGAACTTGGGCAGCTCGGTACGCTTGCCAATACCGCGCTCGGACGCAGTGAGGATCTGCGCACCGGACTCGGGGATCAGCATGGAGATCAGTTGCTGGGACTTGCCCAGCTTCATCCCGCGCACACCACCGGCCACACGACCGCGCTCGCGAACTTCGCTCTCGACGAAACGGATGACCTTGCTGGCGCTGGAGAACAACATGACTTCCCGCGCACCATCGGTGATGGCCGCAGCGATCAGGGTATCGCCCTCTTTCAGCTTCAAGGCGATCAGACCGGCCTTGCGCGGTTTGGCGAAGCTCGCCAGCGAAACCTTCTTGACCAGGCCGAAGGCGGTCGCCATGAAGACGAAGGCACCGGTCGGCTCAGCGACCCACTCCGGCGTGTCGCGATCGTCGTCGTCCTCGGCTTCCTCTTCATCCATCACCTCGGCTTCGGCCAGCACGTCCTCGGCCTCTTCGACCTCCTCGGAATCAGCGCCCTGCTGCAGGGCCTCGAGGTCGATCTGCAACATCGCGGTGATGCGCTCGCCCTGCTCCAGCGAGTCGATGATGTTCACCAGCGGACGGCCACGGGCAGCACGGGAGGCTTCAGGAATCTCGTAGGTCTTGAGCCAGTACACCTTGCCCTTGCTGGAGAACAGCAACAGGGTCGCATGGCTGTTGGCTACCAGCAGGTGCTCGATGTAGTCCTCATCCTTCACGCCGGTCGCCGACTTGCCCTTGCCACCACGGCGCTGGGCCTGGTAGGCCGACAACGGCTGGGTCTTGGCATAACCGCCATGGGAAATGGTCACTACGCGCTCTTCTTCGGGGATCATGTCGCCGTAGTCGAGGTCGTGGGTCGCATTGACGATTTCGGTGCGGCGCTCGTCGCCGTATTCGGCACGGATCACTTCCAGCTCTTCGCGGATCACTTCCATCAGGCGCTCGGCGCTGTTGAGGATGCGGATCAGCTCGCCGATCTGGTTGAGGATCTCCTGGTACTCGGCCAGGAGTTTCTCGTGCTCCAGGCCGGTCAGGCGGTGCAGGCGCAGCTCCAGGATGGCCTGGGCCTGTTCCGGGGACAGGAAGTACTTGCCGTCGCGCAGGCCGTACTGCGGATCCAGGTTCTCCGGACGGCAGGAATCTGCACCGGCACGCTCGACCATGGTCATCACCGCACTGGACTCCCAAGGCGTGCTGACCAGCGCTTCCTTGGCTTCCGATGGGGTCGGCGAGGCCTTGATCAGGGCGATGACCGGATCGATGTTGGACAGGGCAACGGCCTGGCCTTCGAGGATATGGCCACGCTCGCGAGCCTTGCGCAGCTCGAATACGGTACGCCGGGTCACCACTTCGCGGCGGTGACGAACGAAGGCTTCCAGCAGGTCCTTCAGATTGAGGATCCGCGGACGACCGTCGATCAGCGCGACGATGTTGATACCGAACACGCTCTGCAGCTGGGTCTGGGCGTAGAGATTGTTGAGCACCACTTCCGGCACTTCGCCACGGCGCAGCTCGATCACTACGCGCATGCCGTCCTTGTCGGACTCGTCGCGCAGCTCGGTGATGCCCTCGAGCCTCTTCTCCTTGACCAGCTCGGCGATCTTCTCGATCAGGCGGGCCTTGTTCAGCTGGTATGGCAGCTCGGTGATGACGATCTGCTGGCGACCACCGACCTTGTCGATATCCTCGACGGTGGAGCGGGCGCGCATGTAGATGCGGCCACGGCCGGTGCGATAGGCCTCGATGATGCCCTGGCGCCCGTTGATGATGCCGGCGGTGGGGAAGTCCGGACCCGGGATGAACTGCATCAGGTCGTCGACGCTCAGCTCGGGATTGTCGATCAGCGCCAGGCAACCATCGATCACTTCCCCCAGGTTGTGCGGCGGGATGTTGGTCGCCATGCCCACGGCAATACCGCTGGAGCCGTTGACCAGCAGGTTGGGGATCTTGGTCGGCATGACCGCGGGAATCAGTTCGGTGCCATCATAGTTGGGCACCCAATCCACGGTTTCCTTGTGCAGGTCGGCCAGCAGCTCGTGCGCCAGCTTGGTCATGCGCACTTCGGTGTATCGCATGGCCGCCGCGTTATCGCCGTCCACCGAACCGAAGTTGCCCTGGCCGTCTACCAGCAAGTAGCGCAGGGAGAATGGCTGGGCCATGCGGACGATGGTGTCGTACACCGCAGTATCGCCGTGGGGGTGGTACTTACCGATCACGTCACCGACCACGCGGGCAGATTTCTTGTACGGCTTGTTCCAGTCGTTACCGAGTTCGCTCATCGCGTACAGCACACGCCGGTGCACGGGCTTCAAGCCGTCGCGCGCATCAGGCAGTGCCCGCCCGACGATTACGCTCATCGCGTAGTCGAGGTAGGACTGTTTCAGCTCGTCTTCGATATTGACCGGTAGGATTTCTTTGGCCAGTTCGCCCATGAGAAGCCTGATTCCTTTTTCTGGTGAAACTTCGCCACATCCAGATGGGACGAACGAAGCTCGCCGCTGCAGGCCTAGTGCCAGCACCGACTTACGACAAATCAACAAGTTATGACATGGATTTGCGCAGTAGAGGTGACCGCGTCGGACCACCTTGGAAACCGCCGGATGTTATCACAATCGCCGCCACGCACCTATCCCCCTGATGCGCATGGAACGTAGCTAGTTGAGCGATGACCACCTGAAAGACGGCGACAGGGCCTCAGAGACCGACCCCCCTCCCGCCAACCCGGTTTTTTTCCTCCCGGCGATCACTTACCGGTCAATCCAGAGGCAGATGTCGACGCAGGATCAATGCAGGCGCTTGCGGCACAGCAATTGGGCCATCTTTGCCGCATCAGGACGCTCGACGATGCCCTTCTCCGTAACGATGACATCGATCAGGTCCGCCGGCGTGACGTCGAACACCGGATTGAAGACCTCCACCGCCGCCCCCACCGGCTTGCCACCCACCTCCAGCAGCTCCCGGGCGTCGCGCTCCTCAAGGGGAATGTCCTCGCCAGTGGCCAGGCTCATGTCGATGGTCGAGCTGGAGGCCACCACCATGAAGCGCACGCCATGGTGCATGGCGTTGACGGCCAACTGGTAGGTACCGATCTTGTTCGCCACATCGCCATTGGCGGCGATCCGGTCCGCACCGACCACCACCCAGGTCAGGCCCTTGGTCTTCATGATGTGCGCCGCCGCGGCGTCGGCGTTCAAGGTCACCGGCACGCCTTCGCTGGCAAGCTCCCAGGCAGTCAAACGTGAGCCTTGCAGCCAGGGCCGGGTTTCATCGACATAGACCCGCTCCACCATGCCCTCCAGCCAGGCTCCGCGAATCACCCCCAGGGCAGTGCCGAAGCCACCGCTGGCCAGGGCTCCGGTATTGCAGTGGGTCAGCAGGGCCTGCGGGTTGCCCTGGTATCGACGAATCAGCTCCACCCCGAGCTGGGCCATGGTCAGGTTGGCCTCGCGATCGCTTTCATGGATCGCCAGGGCCTCGACCTCCAGGGCAGCCAGAGGATCGGCATGTTCCCTGACCCGCTCCAGCCGCTCACGCATGTGGCGCAAGGCCCAGGAAAGGTTGACCGCCGTCGGCCGGGTGGTTTCAAGCAGTTCGAAGTCTGCATCGAGCGCGGCGATCCAGTCGCCACCGGCGGCAAAACGTGCGCGCGCGGCCAGGACCACACCATAGGCCGCACTGATGCCAATGGCCGACGCGCCGCGCACCGCCATCGCGCGAATGGCCTCGGCCACGGCAGCGACGCTGTCGCAGGCCAGCCAGGCCTCTTCAAGAGGCAAGGCCCGCTGATCGAGCAGGTACAGAGTGCCATCCCGCCAATCAATGGCCTTGACCTTCTCCGCAGCCAACAGACGATCGCGCATCCCTCACCCCGCACTCATGAACAAAAGCCGCCGATTATAGCGATCCCCCGGCGAAGACGCTCGGGTATACTTCGCCATCCTTTGTCTTTGAAGCCCTGGACCGATACTCGATGCCGAACCGTGAACCTGCGCTCGACCTCCTGCTGCTGCCCACCTGGTTGGTGCCCGTGGAGCCAGCCGGCGTCGTCCTCAAGGACCACGGCCTGGGCATCCGCGACGGTCGCATCGCCTTCATCGGGCCACGCAGCGAAGCCCTGAGACACCAGGCTGGCGAGGTCCGCGAACTGCCCGGCATGCTGCTCAGCCCGGGCCTGATCAACGCCCACGGGCATGCGGCCATGACCCTGTTCCGCGGCCTGGCCGATGACCTGCCACTGATGACCTGGCTGGAGAACCACATCTGGCCCGCCGAAGCCAAGTGGGTGGATGAAGCCTTCGTCCACGACGGCACGGACCTGGCCATCGCCGAGCAGATAAAAGGCGGCATCACCTGCTTCTGCGACATGTATTTCTTCCCCAAGGTCGCCAGCGAACGGGTCCATAACAGCGGCATTCGCGCCCAGATCGCCATCCCGGTACTGGACTTCCCGATTCCCGGTGCCCACGACGCGGCCGAAGCCATTCGCCAGGGCGTGGAACTGTTCAGCGATCTCAAGCATCACCCGCGTATCCGCATCACCTTCGGCCCCCATGCTCCCTACACCGTAGGCGACGAGAACCTGGAGAAGGTCCGCATGATCGCCGAGGAACTCGACGCCTCGATCCACATGCACGTGCACGAGACCGCGTTCGAGGTCCAGCAGTCCTTGGAGCGGCATGGCGAGCGACCGCTGGCCCGCCTCTCCCGGCTAGGCTTGCTGGGGCCACGCTTCCAGGCCGTTCATATGACCCAAATCAGCGATGAAGACCTGGCTTTGCTGGTAGAAACCAACACCAGCGTGGTTCATTGCCCGGAGTCCAACCTTAAACTGGCCAGCGGCTTCTGTCCGGTGGAGCGCCTGTGGCAGGCCGGGGTGAATGTCGCGGTGGGCACCGACGGCGCGGCCAGCAACAACGACCTCGATCTGCTCGGCGAAACCCGCACCGCAGCCTTGCTGGCCAAGGCCGTGGCGGGCTCGGCAACGGCACTGGATGCCCATCGCGCCCTGCGCATGGCCACCCTCAACGGCGCCAGGGCCATGGGCCTGGACGATGAAGTGGGCTCCCTGGAGCTCGGCAAGGCTGCGGACCTGGTGGCATTCGACCTGTCCGGGCTGGCCCAGCAACCGATTTACGACCCGGTGTCGCAACTGATCTACGCCACCGGCCGCGACTGCGTGACGCACCTCTGGGTGGCCGGCAAGCAGCTACTGGACAACAAGCGGCTAAGCCGCATGGACGAGCGCCAACTCGGCGAAACCGCCCGCGACTGGGCCCGGCGCATCAGCGGGCACGTCCAATAAACCCGGGCCTTGCGCAAGCGCGAGGCCCTACCGAATTCCTCAAGTTTTGGAGCACTACCCATGAGCAACGTCGACCACGCTGAAATCGCCAAGTTCGAAGCCCTGGCCCACCGCTGGTGGGACCGCGAAAGCGAGTTCAAGCCCCTGCACGATATCAATCCGCTGCGGGTCAACTGGATCGACGAACGGGTCGGCCTGGCCGGCAAGAAGGTCCTGGACGTCGGTTGCGGCGGCGGCATCCTCAGCGAAGCAATGGCCCAGCGTGGCGCTACCGTCACCGGGATCGACATGGGCGAGGCCCCGCTGGCGGTCGCCCAGCTGCACCAGCTGGAATCCGGGGTGAACGTCGAATACCGGCAAATCACCGCCGAGGCCCTGGCCGAGGAAATGCCCGAGCAGTTCGACGTGGTCACCTGCCTGGAGATGCTCGAGCACGTTCCCGATCCTTCGTCGGTGATCCGCGCCTGCTTCCGCATGGTCAAGCCCGGTGGCCAGGTGTTCTTCTCCACCATCAACCGCAACCCCAAGGCCTACCTGTTCGCCATCGTCGGTGCGGAATACATCATGAAGCTGCTGCCACGCGGCACCCATGACTTCAAGAAATTCATCCGCCCATCGGAACTCGGCGCCTGGAGCCGCGCCGCCGGCCTGACCGTCAAGGACATCATCGGCCTGACCTACAACCCGCTGACCAAGCACTACAAGCTGGCAGCCGACGTGGACGTCAACTACATGATCCAGACCCTGCGAGAGGAGTGAAACATGGCCATCAGAGCCGTTCTTTTCGATATGGATGGCACCTTGCTCGATACCGCGCCGGACTTCATCGCGGTCTGCCAGGGCATGCGCCGTGATCGCGGCCTGCCGCCCATCCCCGACCAGCACATCCGTGACGAAGTCTCGGGCGGTGCCCGGGCCATGGTGGCCGTGACCTTTTCCATGGACCCCGAATCCCCGGGATTCGAAGAGTTGCGCCAGGAGTTCCTCGAGCGCTACCTCGAGCATTGCGCAGTGCATAGCCGGTTGTTCGACGGCATGGAACAGCTGCTGGCCGACATCGAGCGAGCGAACCTGCCCTGGGGCGTGGTGACCAACAAGCCCGTGCGCTTCGCCGCGCCGATCATGGAGCAACTGGGACTGGCCGAGCGCTCGGCCCTGCTGATCTGCCCCGATCACGTGAAGAACAGCAAGCCGGATCCCGAACCACTGATCCTGGCCTGCAAGATGCTCGACCTGGACCCGTCCACCGTGCTGTTCATCGGCGACGACCTGCGCGATATCGAATCCGGCCGCGATGCCGGCACCAAGACCGCAGCCGTGACCTACGGCTACATCCACCCGGACGACAATCCCCGGCACTGGGGCGCAGATGTGGTGGTCAGCCACCCGCTGGAACTGCGCCAGGTCCTGGATAACGCATTGTGCAGCTGCTGAGCAGCGCCCTGCCCGACTGACTCCCGGGCAGGTTCCCATTTCCGCTGAGGCTTTTTATGTTTGATTACTCCGCCCGCCCCGAACTGCTCAAGGACCGGATCATCCTGGTCACCGGCGCCGGTCGCGGCATCGGCGCCGCCGCCGCCAAGACCTACGCCGCCCACGGCGCCACCGTGCTCCTGCTGGGCAAGACCGAGGCCAACCTGACCGAAGTCTACGACGCCATCGAGGCCGCCGGGCACCCGCAGCCCGTAGTGATCCCGTTCAACCTGGAAACCGCGTTGCCGCACCAGTACGACGAGTTGGCGGCCATGATCGAAGCCGAATTCGGTCGCCTCGACGGCCTGCTGCACAACGCCTCGATCATTGGCCCGCGCACACCGCTGGAACAGCTGTCGGGGGAGAACTTCATGCGGGTCATGCAAGTCAACGTCAACGCTACCTTCATGCTGACCAGCACCCTGCTGCCGCTGCTCAAGCTGTCCCAGGACGCTTCGGTGGTCTTCACCTCCAGCAGTGTCGGCCGCAAGGGTCGCGCCTACTGGGGCGCCTACGGGGTATCCAAGTTCGCCACCGAAGGCCTGATGCAAACCCTCGCCGACGAACTGGACACCGTCGCCCCGGTACGCGCCAACAGCATCAACCCCGGCGCCACCCGCACCAGCATGCGCGCCCTGGCCTACCCGGGTGAAAATCCCAGCAAGAACCCCCAGCCCGAAGAAATCATGCCGGTCTACCTCTATCTCATGGGCCCGGACAGCGCCGGCATCAACGGCCAGGCATTCGACGCTCAGTAACCCCCCGCCGTTCGTCGCGACGGAATACCGTCGCGACTCCTCGACAAGCCTCATCCGGCACGGACTTCAAGCCAAACAACCGTCGCCCCGGATGACGGCAATTTTTCGCATGCCTCCAAACCATTGAATTGAATGGACTTTTCTCAATCTGAACCGAATGGCACGAGTTTCGCTCTAAGAACACTCAACACACCGTGCCTTGGCACCGTGGAACATGGCTTTTATCGGGGCGTGGAAGCCCAAGATGAAGCGGCATAAAATGTGCGCGATTGTCCTACGGGACTGAAGGAACAGTACGACGCGCAGCTCCGAGCCGCTCTCACCCAGGCCAGTAAGACTTTACACAGTGCTCAGGGGGCGCAAGCTCAGATGAAGATTCCCACCCAGAACAACGCAATTGACTTTGACAGCGCCAAATTGCAACGCCTGGGCTTTACCCAACAGTCCCCACTGCTCAAGCAGCCTGTGAGCCTCACGCAGTTGCGCCAGCAACTGGGCCTGCAACTGCAGACCAGCCTGGAACCACAACGCATCCTGGGTCTGTTCTTTCGCGAAGTGCAGCGCCTGGTCCCCCTCGATGCCCTGCACTTCGCTTACACCCCCAGCGACCTGCGCCTGGAGTTCGGCCAGCGCGGCCATCACTCCATCAGCTACAGCCTCAGCCATGAAGGCGAGCCCATGGGCGAACTGGTCTTTCGTCGCAACCAGCGCTTCAGCGATAGCGAACAAGGCCACCTGGAATCCTTGCTCTCCACCCTGCTCTACCCGATGCGCAACGCCTTGCTATACCGCGCCGCCACACGCAGCGCCCTGCGCGACCCGCTGACCGACACCGGCAATCGCATCGCCATGGACCAGACCCTATCGCGAGAAATCGAGATGGCTCGGCGCCACCTGCTGCCGCTATCGCTGCTGATGCTTGATATCGACCACTTCAAGCGCATCAACGATAGCCATGGCCACAGCACTGGCGATGAGGTGCTCAAAAGCGTTGCCGCCTCCATCAAGGGACAATTGCGCAATGTGGACATGGTGTTTCGTTTCGGCGGGGAAGAATTCCTGATCCTGCTTTCCAACACCGGTCGCGAGGCTGCGGCGATGGTCGGGGAACGCCTGCGTAATGCTGCCCAGGCCCAGGAACATCGGGCCGATGGCAAGCTGATCGAACTGACCGTCAGCCTGGGCTGCGCCACGCTGCTGCCCGGGGAATCCGCTGAAAGCCTGTTGCGCCGCGCCGATAGCGCGCTTTACGTCGCCAAGCGCGAGGGTCGCAATCGCCTGGCCATGGCGGGCTAGGCGTCAAATATCGCCACAAGCGCTAGTCGCTTGTGGCGATCTGTCCTGCCAACTGCTGACTCAGCCCTCGGCCAGCGCCAGGCGCTCGCGAGTCACCGTGCTCTTTTCCAGCTGCATGCAGCGTTCCAGGAACAGGTACATATAGTCATAGCTCTTGCAGATCGCCTGACGCAGTTCGGCCTGCAGCGCCTTGCTCGGGTTCAACCCAGCCAGGGTGACGATGATCTCCAGCGCTTCCCAAGGGTGGGCATCGTCATACTGCGCGTGCATCTTCAGCCACTTCATGGCGCGCTTGCGATCTTCCTCGGGAAAGGACGCCGCATAGATGCCGTTGGAGCAGACCAGGGCCGACCACTCGCCGGTCGCCCCTTCGATGGCGTAGTTGGTGGCGGCGATCGCCACGATCAGCGAATCCGCCGAGCTGGTATGCCAGCACCAGTGGCTCAGGGCGTGCAGCTCCGGTGGCACCTGCTGGGCCTGCAGGTCTTCAAGGGTCACCCCGTGGGCCCGACTCCAGTGCACCCAGTAGTCGGCATGGTTGAGCTCGACGCGAATGTTGCGCATCAACCAGCGGCGCGCCATGTCTTCCCCGGGATGGCGGGCAAAGCGGGTCTTGGTCAGGTTCTGCGCCATGTACAGGGCGAACTGCTCGACCACCGGCCACCCACCGATCAGGTATTGGCGCATGACTTTCGGGCTGAGCTTGTTGTCTCGCATGCGCTGGTACAGCTCATGCTCTACGACGCGGCGCTTGCTCTCGCTGCAGTCCTGGATCAATTGCTGGGTCCAGGCGGGGTAACTGGCAGCTTCCATGAGCGGGCCGGTTCGGCTGAATGTGTCGATCACTGTCGGGCTCCTTTTGATTGTGATGTACGGATCCAAAGAAGGTTTCAGCGGAACGTGCCGGGCGCCTTGAGCAATACGGGCCGTGGCCGCACGGGTCGACACTGCAGGCTGTCACAGGTGAACAATTGCGGACGCTCGATGTTGTAGCCTTGAGCATAATCCACGCCGATCTCGAGCAGGGCCTGTTCGATCTGCGGCGTTTCGACGAATTCGGCAATCGTGCGCTTACCCATGACATGCCCGATATGGTTGATCACCTCGACCATGGCGCGGTTAATCGGGTCGTCCAGCATATCCTTTACGAAACTTCCATCGATCTTCAGGAAGTCTACAGGCAAATGTTTGAGATAAGCGAACGACGACATTCCCGCACAAAAGTCGTCCAGGGAAAAATGACAACCTAAGCCCTTGAGTTCGTTTATAAAACGAATCGCGCTGCCCAGATTGGCGATGGCGCTGGTTTCGGTAATTTCAAAACAGATCAGCTCCGGCGGTACCCGGTAGATGGCGAACTGCTCACGCAGGAAGTCGAGGAACTCGTCGTCGCCGATGGTGATCCCCGACAAATTGATCGCGCACATGGCCATCGGCCCTTCCCGGCCCTCTTCGATGCACTGGGCAACGATCTTGAATACGTTCTGTACTACCCAGCGATCCAGGGACGTCATCAGGCCATAGCGCTCGGCTGCCGGGATGAAACTGTCCGGCAGGATCATGCGCCCGGCCTCATCGTGCAGCCGCAGGAGGATCTCCAGATGGCCACCCTCTCCCTCCATGTGGCCCAGCGCGGTGATTTCCTGGGAGTACAGGCAGAAGCGGTTTTCCTCCAGCGCCATGTGCAGGCGCTGGACCCAGGCCATCTCGCCAAAACGCAGGGACAGCTCCGAGTCATCGGCATGGTAGACCTGCACTCGGTTGCGGCCCTTTTCCTTGGCCATGTAGCAGGCCATGTCCGCCGCGCGCAGGGAGGCCTCCAGGGTGGTCGGGGTCTGGGCGATATGTACCAGGCCGATGCTCACGGTGGTCACGAACGGCCGGCCCTTCCAGACGAAATGCAGGTTCTGCACGGTCTGGCGCAAGCCTTCGGCGATTTTCTCCGCAGCCTCCGGCGAGCAATTCTCCAGAAGGATGCCGAACTCGTCCCCACCCAGCCGGGCCAGGGTATCGCCCTCGCGCAGGCCCGACTGCAACAAGGCGCAGATATGCCGCAGCAATTCGTCGCCGGCGGCATGGCCGCAGGTGTCGTTGACCAGCTTGAACTGGTCCAGGTCCAGGAACATCAGCGCATGCCGCGCCGGTTGCCGGGCCAGGCCATACAGGGCCTGTTCCAGGCGGAATTCGAACTCGCGGCGGTTGGCCAGGCCAGTCAGGGCATCGTGGGTCGCCTGCCAGGACAGGTTGGCGATGTACTGCCGCTCCTGGGTCATGTCGTGCAGCACCAGCACCGCACCGCTGACCTTCCCGGCATTGCGGATCGGTGCCCCCACCAGCGTCACCGACACCGTGCTGCCGTCCAGGCGCTGGATCAGCTTGGAATGCTCGCTACCACCACTGAGCTGGCCGCTGAGAATATGCTCGATCAGCGTGAAACCATCGGCCTGGGCGTTTTCATCCAGCAGATTGAACAGTGCCGCCAGGGGCAAACCCACGGCCTGCGCAGCCTTCCAGCGAGTCAGTTCCTCCGCCGCCGGGTTCATGTAGGCGATGGCACCCTCGACATCCGTGGTGATTACCCCATCGCCGATGGACTGCAAGGTGATCTGCGCCCGCTCTTTCTCCAACTGCAGGGCGGTGGCGAAGGCATGGCGCTGGGCCAGCAGCTTGTGGGTGCGCAGCAAAGCCAGGCCGATCAGGAACAACGCCGTGGCCAGGTTGGTCACCAGCAGCAACCGCAAGATCACCCGCGAGCCCTCTCCAAGGGCATCGCTGAACGCCTTGGCCGCGGGGGTGACCCCGTCGTTGATAGCGAAGATTTCGCTCTTCCAGCGCTGGACATCGGCCTCGCTGGCATTGTTGCTACTGATGTGCTGGTGCATTTCCCGCGCCACCTGGTCCAGTTGCAACAGGTAGCGGTCGCCCACGGTCCAGCGGTCGATGGCTTTTTCAAGATAGCTGAAGTGCCGGAAGTTGAGGTACAGCCAGATCAGGCTGGCCACGTCGTCCGGGTGGTTGCCGCCCTTGAGGATCCCCAGGCGCGCTGCTTCCAGGTCTGGCGGCTGGCTGTCGAGCGCCACCCGCAGCTCATGCCCGCCCTGGGGCACGGCGATCGCGTTCTGGTATTTGAGGAAGGTGCCTTCGTCGCGGCTGTCGGCATACAGGCTGAGGTAGTAGATAGCGTCTTTCTGGCCCTTGGACCACAGGCTTTCGCCGGCGACGTAGCCACGCACCGCCGATAGCACATACAGGCTGAGGCCACCCAGGAGTGCCTGGAATACCACCACTGCAATGAAAGGCCAGACAATGCCCAACAACCGTGGCGTTGCGAAAGTCCGCTTTTGCTTCATGAGGGTCCTTGCTTCAGCACTGCCAAATGAACACCCAGTAGTCCCGCCTCAGACAGCACAGATTAGGCTAATTTCCCCCGTTTCGAGACCGGGCGAACGGCCGTTGGCTCGGGCCCTTTGCAAAAGGTCCCGAGCCAAGCCTGCTGAAGCGATCAATACATCTGGAAATTCAAGCACTAAGCACAGAAAGCCGGATAAAACTCAAGGCGCTCGAACTTGCTGCAAATGCCCATAAAGCTTGGCATAGAGGCCGCCATCGGCAATCAGCTGCTGATGGTCGCCATCTTCGGCGATCTGTCCGCCATCGAACACCAATACCCGGTCCGCCTGCTTCACCGCCGACAGGCGATGGGCAATGATCAGCGTAGTCCGGCCCTGCAAAAAGCGCGTCAGCGCCTGGTGCAGGTTGTATTCGGTGGCCGCATCCAGGGCGGAGGTGGCCTCATCGAGGATCACCACCTTGGGTTCGGCCAGGACCATCCGCGCAATCGCCAGGCGCTGGCGCTGCCCCCCTGACAGTCGTACCCCGGAACGTCCGACCACGGTGTCCAGCCCCTGGGGCAGGCTCCTCACCGTGACATCCAGCTGGGCGATCTCCAGCGCCTGCCAGCAGGCATTGTCGCTGCGCTCACGGCCCATGGTCAGGTTGGCCCGTACAGTGTCGTTGAACAGCGCTGGATGCTGCAGCACCACGGCCACGTTCTCGCGCACGGTCGCCAGGCCGATCTCCTCCTGGGTCGAGCCACCGAAGCGGATACTGCCGGCCTGCGGCGTGTACAGGCCAAGCAACAGTTGCACCAGGGTACTCTTGCCGCCGCCGCTGGCGCCGACGATCGCCACCTTCTCCCCCGGGGCGATGGACAGGTTCATGTTGTCCAGCACGCGCTCGTCGCCATAACCGAAGCTCAGCCCGCGCACCTCGATGCCCACGGTCTCGCGCCCCTGGAACGGGTCCACGCCACCGGCATATTGCGGCTCGTCGGCGCGCGCCAGCAGCTCGTTGATCCGGGTCAGCGCCCCGCCCGCGGCGTAATAGGCGTACTGCAGGTTCAGCAATTGCTCCACCGGCCCGATCATGAACCACAGGTAGCTGAACACCGCGAGCATCTGGCCGATGGACAGGTCGGAAAACAGCACGGTGAGCATCGCCACG
This sequence comes from Pseudomonas sp. B6(2017), assembly GCF_002112765.1. Classification (NCBI taxonomy): domain Bacteria; kingdom Pseudomonadati; phylum Pseudomonadota; class Gammaproteobacteria; order Pseudomonadales; family Pseudomonadaceae; genus Pseudomonas; species Pseudomonas sp. B6(2017). The sequence continues at coordinate 206,863 of NZ_NEIQ01000007.1, forward strand.
GCGCGGAAGATATCGATGCCGAACTGGAACAACAGCCCGCTGGCCCGCCCCGAAGCGTCGCTTTTCCACTGCGAGGCCACCGCATAATCCCGCACCTCTTCGGCACGCCGCCCCAAGCGCCCGAGGAAGTAGCCCTGGCGATTGCCGGCACGGACTTCCTGGATCGCTTCCAGCGTCTCGGTCAGGGCCTGGGTGAAGCGCGAGGTGCTGTCGTTCTCCAGCTTCTTCAGGTGCTTGACCCGCTTGCCCAGTTGCACCGTGGCGAAAATCACCAACGGGTTGAACAGCAGGATCAGCAATGCCAGTTTCCAGTGCATCCACATCAGGATCCCGGCGGTGCCCACCAGGGTCAGCATGGCCACCAGGAAACGACTCAGGGTCTCGCCGACGAACTTGTCTACGGTGTCCAGGTCGGTCACCAGGTGGCTGCTGACCGTGCCGCCACCCAGGCTTTCATACTCACCCAGGGAGATGCGCTTGAGTCGCTCGATCAGGCGGATGCGGATGCGATAGACGATGTCCTTGGCCAGGCCGGCGAACAATCGGGCCTGGACCACGTTGAACACCAGGGCCGCGCAACGCAGGATCAGGGTCGCCAGCAGCATCAGGCCGATATAGCCAGCGGCGCTATGCCAGGAAGCCGGCAGCAACAGCCGCATCACCTGCAACGCGGCATCGCCATGCCCCAGCAGCACTTCGTCCACCAGCAACGGCAACAGCAAGGGGATCGGCACACTGCACAGGGTCGCCAGGACGGCGACGCCATTGGCGATCCACAGGGATTTCTTGTGTTGCAGGGCCAGGCGGCGGATTTCCGCCCAGCTCAGACGATCGACGGTTTTGCCGCTGGCGCCTGGATCGACCGGCTCAGGCACTGGCAGCGCGCTCCAGCCAGCGCCCCAGCAACGGCGAGAGTTCGCCAAGTGGCTGGTAGCCGTTGGTCAGCAACGCCAGTTGGCCGTTGCGCTCGGCCAGCATGGTGGGGAACCCGGCGATGCCCAGGTCCTGGACCCAGGTGAAGTCCGCCGCCGTGGCCGCATGCTGCTCGGCGCGGTCGAAAGCCTCGGCGAATTCGATGCGCGGCACTCCGGCCCGCTCGGCCAGTTCCACCAACACACTGGCCAGGGTCACATCCCGGCCCTCGACATAGAACGCCCGCTGGATCAAACCCAACAGCTTCCAGGCGCAATCCGGCGCCAGGCCACGCGCAGTGACGATGGCCCGGCAAGCCGGTTCGGTGTCATAGACGAATCCGTCGGGCAACGCCCCCTCGAACTTGAATGCCTGGCCGGTGGCCTGGTGCACCGCCTGCCAGTGTTCGAGGATGTAGCGCCGGGTCGTGGGCTCCAGGGCCGCGCCGCTGCCAGTGCGCAGGCCGCCCACTACCAGGTGCAGCTCGACGCCGGCAGCTTGTGCCTGCTCCACCAGGGCCTCGGCCACCGGAGCGAAGCCCCAGCACCATGAACACATCGGGTCCATCACATAGAGCAGGCGGGCGGACATGGCTCAGGCCTCGGAGGATGTTTGCTTGTAGTTGTAGCCGATCGGGTGCGGCTGGTTGCGAGCCTTGGCCAACTCGATCTGTTTCTGCCGGTCGATGGCGCTGCGGCGAGTCTTCTCGCTCAACGTGTCCCAGCAATGGGGGCAACTGATGCCCGGCACGTAGTGCTCGGAGGTACGATCCTCGACGCTCACCGGAGTCCGGCAGGCATGACATTGATCGTAGTCGCCTTCGCTCAGGTCGTGGCGCACGGTGACCCGGTTGTCGAACACGAAGCAGTCGCCCTGCCACTTGCTCTCTTGCTGCGGCACTTCCTCGAGGTACTTGAGGATCCCGCCCTTGAGGTGGAACACCTCGCCGAAACCTTCGCTGAGCATGTAGCTCGAAGCCTTCTCGCAGCGAATGCCGCCGGTGCAGAACATCGCCACTTTCTTGTGCTTGCTGGGGTCGAAGTTGGCCCGGATGTAGTCCGGGAACTCGCGGAAGGTGGTGGTCTTCGGATCGATGGCGCCTTCGAAGGTACCGATGGACACCTCGTAGTCGTTGCGAGTGTCGATCAGCAGGACCTCCGGGTCGCTGATCAGGGCGTTCCAGTCCTGGGGCTCGACGTAGGTCCCGACTTGCTTGTTCGGGTCCACGCCCGGCACGCCCAGGGTGACGATTTCCTTCTTCAGCTTGACCTTGGTGCGGTAGAACGGCTGCTCGTCGCAGTACGACTCCTTGTGATCGATGTCGTGCATGCGCGGGTCGTTCTTGAGCCAGGCCAGCAGGCCGTCGATGCCTTCACGGCTGCCGGAAACCGTGCCATTGATGCCTTCCTCGGCAATCAGCAGGGTGCCCTTGATGCCGTTATCGAGCATGGCCTGCAGCAGGGGCTCGCGCAGGCTGACGTAATCTTCGAGGGTGACGAACTTGTACAGTGCCGCCACGACTATGGGTTGAGTCATGGGTAATCTCCAGGTGGCTACCCTCGTAAAGGGTGAACCGGATGCAAAAAAAACGCGCCGGCTAAGCGGCGCGTTGCGGATTGTAACAGGAAGCCGGCGGCAAGCTCCAAGTCTCGAGCCGCAAGCAAGCAGCCGAGCCGGGAATCTGCAGCCAGAGCTCGCCGCCGGCCTAAGCCGCGACGCCTAGGGATGGCCCCCGGCGCAGGTCGGCGAGGCCGGGGCCGCGCCGATCGTTTCCCACTCCTGGGGCGTGTAGGTATGCAGCGCCAGGGCATGGAACTGGCCCATCAGCTCACCCAGGGTGGCGTAGACCTTCTGGTGGCGCTTGACGCTGTTGAGGCCGGCGAACTGCTCGCTGACCAACACCGCCTTGAAGTGGGTTTCCTGGCCACGGCTATGCATGTGGCTTTCGTCCAGCACTTGCAGGTGCGCAGGCTGCAAGCCCGCCAGCGCCGTTTCGATCCGTTGTTGCATGATCATCGCGGGCTCCGCTTACTTCTTCTTCGCCGGAGCGGCCTTGGGCTCGAGCTCGGCGGTCATGTCGGCCAGCAGCTTGTTCACCACCGGCACTGCGCTTTCCAGCTTGCCCTGGGTCATCTGCGCCGATTGCTGGGTCAGCTGGGGCATCTTCTCCAGGACCTTCTTGCCCAGTGGCGACTGGTAGAAAGCCACCAGGTCCTTGAGCTCCGACTCACTGAAATTGCTGGTGTAGAGCTTGACCATGTCGGGTTTCAGCTTGTTCCAGCCGATGGCCTGGTCCAGGGCGGCGTTGGCCTTGGCCTGGTAGGTTTCGAGCAGCGCACGCTTGGATTCCGGAGCCTTGGTCTGCTCGAAACGCTGGGCGAACATCTGCTGCACTTGCATGTAGACCGGGGTACCGAGCTTGTCCGCATGGGCCAGGGTCAGGAAAGCCTCGGCACTGGCGTTGTGGCTGGCGGTATCGGCAAGAACCTGGCCGCTGGCACAGACCAGAACAACCGCGGAACAGAGGGCACGAAGACGGGTCATCGAGTTTCCTTTTCTAGCAGGCGAGGTAGAACCCCAAGGGCGCCCATTCTGCGCCTATTGCTCCGCGTCCCTCAACCCCACCCGGTTTTGCCCGGGCCAATAGCCGGGATAAATCCCTCCAAGGGAACCCGAGCCTCGGATCAGGGCCTAAACTGGCCAGTCAGACTAGGAGGATCGCCACGATGAATCGAATCGAAACTGACAGCCTGGGCCAGGTTGAAGTCCCGCAGGAAGCCTACTGGGGCGCTCAGACCCAACGCTCGCTGGTCAACTTCGCCATCGGTACCGAACGCATGCCGCTGTCGGTCCTGCACGCCCTGGCGCTGATCAAGAAAGCCGCGGCCCGGGTCAACAACCGCAACGGCGACCTGCCCGCGGATATTACCCGGCTGATCGAACAGGCCGCCGACGAAGTGTTGGCCGGCGAGCACGACGACCAGTTCCCACTGGTGGTGTGGCAAACCGGCAGCGGCACCCAGAGCAACATGAACGTCAACGAAGTGCTGGCCGGACGGGCCAACGAGCTGGCGGGCAACCCCCGCGGCGGCAAGGCGCCGGTGCACCCCAACGATCACGTCAACCGTTCCCAGAGCTCCAACGACTGCTTCCCCACCGCCATGCACATCGCCACCGCCCAGGCCGTGCAATTCCAGCTGCTGCCGGCCATCGCCGAACTCTCCGGTGGCCTGGCCGAGCTGTCGGCGCGGCACATGAAGCTGGTGAAGACCGGACGCACCCACATGATGGATGCCACGCCGATCACCTTCGGCCAGGAACTCTCGGCCTTCATCGCCCAGCTGAGCTACGCCGAGCGAGCGATCCGCAGTGCCCTGCCGGCGGTCTGCGAACTGGCCCAGGGCGGCACCGCCGTGGGTACCGGGCTGAACTCGCCCCACGGTTTCGGCGAAGCCATCGCCGCCGAGCTCGCCGCCCTCTCCGGCCTGCCGTTCGTCACCGCGCCCAACAAATTCGCCGCCCTGGCCGGCCATGAGCCACTGACCGCCCTGTCCGGGGCCCTGAAGACCCTCGCGGTGTGCCTGATGAAGATCGCCAACGACCTGCGCCTGCTGGGCTCGGGGCCGAGGGCCGGCCTGGCGGAGGTCAAGCTGCCGGCCAACGAGCCGGGCAGTTCGATCATGCCCGGCAAGGTCAACCCGACCCAGTGCGAAGCCTTGTCGATGCTGGCCTGCCAGGTCATGGGCAACGATACCGCCATCGGTTTCGCCGCCAGCCAGGGCCATTTGCAGTTGAACGTGTTCAAGCCGGTGATCATCCACAACCTGCTGCAATCGATCCGCCTGCTGGCCGATGGCTGCAGCAACTTCCACCAGCACTGCATCACGGGCCTGGAGCCCGATCCGGTGCAAATGGCCGCCCACCTGGAGCGCGGCCTGATGCTGGTGACAGCGCTCAACCCGCATATCGGCTACGACAAGGCCGCCGAGATCGCCAAGAAGGCCTACGCCGAGAACCTGACCCTGCGCGAAGCGGCTCTGGCACTGGGTTACCTGGACGATGCGCAGTTCGACGCCTGGGTCCGCCCGGAAAACATGCTGGAAGCCGGAAAACAGGGCTGACATCCAGAGCGGGCGGCGGGTTTCATGCCGCCGCCCGTGATCGTCACCTGGCGCCACCGCGCCGACGCCGTGCCCGCAACCCCTCGATCAGCGACGGCCCCAGGGCCGTCAGCGCCGAACCCAGCACCACCAGCAACGCACCGCCATAACCCAGGCCGTTGATCTGTTCCGCGTGCACGTACTCCGGCCACATCCAGGCCGCCCAGGCCACGGCGGCGAAGGTCACCAGTGGGGTGATGGCCAGGGTCGCGCTGACCCGCGATGCCTCCCAATGGGCCAGGGCTTCGGCAAACGCGCCATAGGCCACCAGGGTATTGAGGCAGCAGGCCAGCAACAGCCAACCTTGCAATGGCGTCAGCGCCAGAACCTCCAACGGATGAACCCAGGGCGTGAGCAGCAAGGCGCAGGACAGGTAGATCACCATCATCACCTGCAATGAATTCCACACACTCAACAACTGCTTCTGGCCCAGGGCATAGAAGGTCCAGACCGCCGATGCCGCCAGCACGGTGAGCACGCCAGCGGTGTAGTCGCCCAGGGACGTCAGCAACTCGGCCAGGCGCTGGTTGAAGAACAACCCGAACCCCACCAGCAACACCAGCAGGCCCAGGCCCTGCCCCAGGCTGAAGCGCTCCTTGAACACCAGCACACTGGCGACCAGCAACAGGATCGGCCCCATCTGCACCACCAGTTGCGCGGTGCCCGGGCTCAATAGGTTCAGGCCCATCAGGTACAGCACGTAGTTGCCCACCAGGCCACCCACCGCAAGCGGCACCAGCCAGGCGCCCCGCGGCCCGAGCCGACGCCAGTCGGGCAGGCGTCGCACCGCCGCCAGGTAGACCAGCAGGCACCCGCCGGACACCAGCAGGCGGAACCAGGTCACGGTGACCGGATCCATCGCTTGCAGCACTTGCTTGAGCTTGATGGGCAGGATGCCCCAGAGCACCGCGGTCACCAATGCGAGGAACAGGCCATAGGCCCAACGACCGGATGAAACATGCATGCCACCCCCACAAAACCTGCCAGCGACGGGCACATTCTAGGGCCGCAGCCCGGGGCGACACAGCGGCCGTGAACGACCGCGCGCAAACAGGACAGTCCAGGTCGCAAACACGCAAGCCGGCCCCATCGGAGCCGGCTGGTATAGCGGCAACAGGCCTAGCGCACGGCCTCGAACAGCCCGGTGGCGCCCATGCCGCCCCCCACGCACATGGTGACGATGCCGTAGCGCAAGTTGCGCCGCTGCAGCTCGCGCACCAGGTGTCCGACCTGGCGCGAGCCGGTCATGCCATAGGGGTGGCCGATGGCGATCGAGCCGCCATTGACGTTGTAGCGGGCGTTGTCGATTTCCAGGCGCTCGCGGGCATACAAGCACTGGGACGCGAAGGCCTCGTTGAGTTCCCACAGGTCGATGTCGGCGATGCTCAGGCCCTTGGCCTTGAGCAGCTTGGGCACCGAGAACACCGGGCCGATGCCCATTTCGTCCGGCTCGCAGCCGGCCACGGTGAAGCCACGGAAAAACGCCTTGGGCTTGAGTCCCAGGGCCAGTGCCCGCTCCAGGCTCATCACCAGGGTCATCGAAGCCCCATCGGAGAGCTGCGAGGAGTTGCCAGCGGTCACCGAACCATCCTCGGCGAACACCGGCTTGAGCGCCGCCAGGTTCTCCAGGGTGGTGTCCGGGCGGTTGCAGTCGTCGCGATCCACCACGCCATCGAGGATCTGCACCTGCCCGGTGTTCTTGTCCTCGACCCTGTACTTGACCGCCATCGGCACGATCTCGTCGTCGAACAGGCCGGCGGCCTGGGCCTGGGCGGTGCGCTGCTGGCTCTGCAGGGCGTAAAGGTCCTGGCTCTCGCGACTGACCTTGTAGCGCCGGGCCACCACCTCGGCGGTCTGGCCCATGGGGAAATAGATGCCCGGCACCTGTTCCTTGAGCAACGGGTTGATCAGGTTGTCGGTATTGACGCTCTTCATGGTCAGGCTGATGGACTCCACCCCGCCGGCGACGATGATGTCGCTGCAGCCGGAGGCGATCTGGTTGGCGGCAATGGCGATCGCCTGCAACCCCGAAGAGCAGAAACGGTTGAGGGTCATGCCCGCGGTGCCGGTGCCCAGGGCCGAAAGCACGGCGACGTTGCGCCCGATGTTGTAACCCTGGGCCCCTTCGTTGGAGCCGGCGCCGACGATGCAATCCTCGACGCTGGCCGGGTCGATGCCAGTGCGCGCCAGCAGCGCATTGACACAATGGGCGGCCATGTCGTCCGGACGGGTCTGGTTGAACTTGCCGCGAAAGGACTTGGCCAGGCCAGTCCGCACGCTGTCGACTATCACCACTTCACGCATGACGCTCTCCTTGTTGTTGCCAGCTCAAGAGCGTCGAGCATAGATCCGCGGCCAACCGGCCGCGACGATCATTCATTGGCCGTATGCGTGGCCATCGGCCTACTTCTTGTGTTTCTTGTCGTGCCGGTCGCTGCGCTCGAACGCCTCTTCCAGGGTCCGGTTGATGGTGCGCAGGACCTTGACCCGGGCCCAGCGCTTGTCGTTGGCCTCCACCAGGGTCCAGGGCGCCACTTCGGTACTGGTACGGTCGACCATGTCGCCCACCGCAGTACGGTAGTCGTCCCACTTGTCGCGGTTGCGCCAGTCGTCCTCGGTGATCTTGAAGCGTTTGAAGGGGATCTCTTCGCGCTCCTGGAAACGCTCCAGCTGGGTGTCCTTGTCGATGGCCAGCCAGAACTTCACCACGATCACCCGGGCATCGGCCAACTGCTCCTCGAAGTCGTTGATCTCGCTGTAGGCCCGCAGCCAGTCGGCCGGGCTACAGAAGCCCTCGACCCGCTCCACCAGCACCCGGCCGTACCAGGAACGGTCGAAGATGGTGAACTTGCCCCGGGCCGGGATCTGCCGCCAGAAACGCCAGAGGTAGGGCTGCGCGCGCTCGTCTTCGGACGGCGCGGCGATCGGCACGATGCTGTATTGGCGTGGGTCCAGCGCCGCCGCCACCCGGCGGATGGCGCCGCCCTTGCCCGCCGCATCGTTGCCCTCGAACACCGCCACCAGGGCGTGCTTGCGCATGCGCTTGTCACGCAACAGGCCGGCCAGGCGCGCCTGCTCGGTGATCAGTTGCTCCTCGTAGTCGTCCTTGTCCAGGTGCTGGGTCATGTCCAGGCTGTCCAGCAGGCTCAGCTGGTCCACCGCCGGCGGCAACGGCGCGGCGTTGACCTGGGCCGGCTTGAGCGGCTTGCGAGCCAGGGCGCTCTGCAAGCCCTCGAGCAGGATTCGGCCCACGGTAAGGCTGCGGTAATGCGGGTCCACGCCTTCGATCACATGCCAGGGCGCGTAGTCGCGGCTGGTGCGGCGCAACACTCGCTCGCCGTACTTGACGAACTTGTCGTAGGTCTCCGATTGCTGCCAGTCCAGCGGGCTGATGCGCCAGCTGTGCAGCGGATCGTCCTGCAGGGCCTTGAGCCGGGCCTTCATCTGCTTCTTGGACAGGTGGAACCAGAACTTGAAGATCAGCGCGCCCTCATCGCAAAGCATCTTCTCCAGGCGCTCGGCAGCATTGATCGCCTGGTCCAGGCGCGGGTCCTTGATCTGCCCATGCACCCGCCCCTGGAGCATCTGGCTGTACCAGTTGCCGAAAAACACCCCCATGCGCCCCTTGGCCGGGAGCATGCGCCAATAGCGCCAGGCCGGTGGCCGCGACAGCTCCTCGTCGGTCTGCTGGTCGAAGGTGCGCACCTCGATCAGGCGCGGGTCCATCCATTCGTTGAGCAGCTTGACCGTCTCGCCCTTGCCCGCCCCTTCCACGCCATTGATCAGCACGATCACCGGGAATCCGGCCTTCTGACGCAACTCGAACTGCGCCTCGAGCAAGGCTTCACGCAGGGCCGGCACTTCGGCGTCGTAGGTTTCCTTGTCGATGGCGTGACCGATTTCAGCGGATTCGAACATGGGTGGCTCCCTTCCAAGAATTTTCCAAGACTAGCGGATGGACCTCGGCCAGGGAAAACAAATCCAGAAGCGCCAACGGCTTGCCATGGATCAAGCGCCGACCCAGTGATCGGCTAGAATGGCCGCCTTGCGCCACATGAGCCGAACATGACAGCAGAACTGCCCTACGCCCAGCTCGACTGGGACGACCAAGGACGCCCGCGCTCGCGGGTCTTCGACGATGTGTATTTCTCCAGCGACTCGGGACTGGATGAAACCCGCCACGTCTTCATCGAACAGAACCGCCTGGGGGAACGCTTCGCCGCCCTGGCCGCCGGCCAGCGCTTCGTCATCGGCGAGACCGGCTTCGGCACCGGGCTGAACTTCCTCTGCGCCTGGCAACTGTTCCGGCAACAAGCGCCGGCCGGCGCGCGCCTGCATTTCGTCAGCGTCGAAAAGTACCCCCTGAACCACGCCGACCTGCAACGGGCCCTGGGCCTGTGGCCGGAGCTGGCCGACCTGGCGCAGCCGCTCTTGGTGCAGTACCAGGCGATCCACGGTGGTTTCCAGCGCCTGGTCCTGGACCAGGGCCGGGTCATCCTGACCCTGTTGATCGGCGATGCCCTGGAGCAACTGCCGCAACTGGACGCCCAGGTGGACGCCTGGTTCCTCGACGGTTTTGCCCCGGCGAAGAACCCCGAGATGTGGACCGCCGAGCTGTTCGCCGAACTGGCCCGCCTGGCTGCACCGGGCGCAAGCATCAGCACCTTCACCAGCACCGGCTGGGTGCGGCGCCTGTTGAACGCCGCGGGCTTCAAGATGAAGCGCACCCCGGGCATCGGCCGCAAATGGGAAGTGCTGCGCGGCGAGTTCCTCGGCTGGCCCGAAGGAACTCCCGCTCCGGCCGCAGCCAAGCCCTGGTTCGCCCGCCCACCACGACAAGACAAGAGCGCCCTGGTGATCGGCGGCGGCCTGGCTGGCTGCTCCAGTGCCGCCAGCCTGGCTGCCCGTGGCTGGCAGGTACGACTGCTCGAACGCCATGGGCAACTGGCCCAGGAAGCCTCGGGCAATCCCCAGGGCGTGCTCTACCTCAAGTTGTCGGCCCACGGCACGGCGTTGTCGCAGATGATCCTCAGCGGCTTCGGCTACACCCGCCGCCAGCTCGAACACCTGCAACGAGGCCTGGACTGGGACGGCTGCGGCGTCCTGCAACTGGCGTTCAACGCCAAGGAAGCCGAACGCCAGGCGCAACTGGCCGCGGCCTTTGCCCACGACTTGCTGCACATCCTGGACCGCGAGCAAGCCCAGGCCCGGGCCGGCATTGGCCTGGAATACGGCGGATTGTTCTTCCCCGAAGGAGGCTGGGTCCATCCGCCGGCGCTGTGCCAATGGCAAGCCGCGCATGCAGGTATCCAGGTCCTGGCCCATCGGCAGGTGCTGGAACTGCGCCGGGTCGACCAACAATGGCAGGCTTGGGACGGCGAGCAGCTACTGGCCAGCGCCGCCGTGGTGATCCTCGCCGGCGCGGCCGAGATCAAGCAGTTTCCCGCCAGCGCCGAGTTGCCCCTCAAGCGCATCCGTGGGCAGATCACCCGCCTGCCGCAAACGGCACGCAGCCAGGCCCTGGCCACGGTGGTCTGCGCCGAAGGCTATGTCGCCCCACCCCGGCTGGGGGAACACACCCTGGGCGCCAGCTTCGACTTCCACAACCAGGACCTGGCCCCGACCACCGCCGAGCATGCGGGCAACCTGGAGATGCTGCGGGAGATCTCCAACGATCTGCTGCAACGCCTGGACGCCGAGCACCTGCCGCTGGAAGAGCTGCAAGGCCGTGCGGCCTTTCGCTGCACCAGCCCGGACTACCTGCCCATCGTCGGCCCGCTGGCGGACCGCGCTGCCTTCGCATGCACCTATGCCGCCCTGGGCAAGGACGCCCGCCAAGTACCGGACCTGCCCTGCCCCTGGCTCGAAGGCTTGTACATCAATAGCGGCCATGGCTCGCGCGGCTTGATCACCGCACCGTTATCCGGGGAACTGCTGGCCGCTTGGCTGGAAGACGAACCCCTGCCACTGCCCAGGAGCGTGGCCGAGGCCTGCCATCCGAACCGCTTCGCCCTGCGCCGGCTGATTCGCGGCAAGGCCTGAGCCAATCCGCGGGGCCGCTGCCGCCAGCGGCTCCACTTGCGGAACTAGCGGGCCGCATCGGGCAAGCTGGACACTGTTGCTGGTTGAGAAAATTTGTCTTTAAGCCGTAGAAAATGAACTTCAAACAGGTAATAAGAGGCTATTGAAACAATGTAAGCCAGTATCAACGAGCATAGCACCATGACCGGATAGGATAGGATGCCGGGATACTTCAACGCTGCCTTCTCCATGACAATGAACAAGACAAAGTGCCAGACGTACAAGCCGTAGCTGATTTTCCCGGTAAACGCAAAAACCCGAAACTCCATGAGCTTGGCAAGCAACTTTCCCTTGCCATTGGCGAGAAGCCAAACCGGTAGCCCGAAAACAAAAGCAAGTGCGGTAAACATGTATGGTGCGCAACGCACCCAGTCCTGTGGATTCCAGAAGGCTTCGAGCCCTAGTTTACTTATGGAATACATCAACAGGGCACAGCCGACGACAAAAAGAGAATACACGATTCGCGCACCAAAATGACCGATGTTGAAAAAGGCGATGAGCGCACCGTAGGCCATCATGTCCAGGCAACTGAGCAGTGTTACGTTTGCCATGTATACATTGTCGAACATGGCAACGATCAAATACCTGGAAATGGGTGCAACCACGATCAAAAGAGCACAGAGCCAGGCAAGGCTCCTACGTCCGACAAAATAAATTACAAATGGCCATATCAGGTAAAACTGCTCTTCCACGGCAAGCGACCATGTATGAGCCACCATTCCCGGAATATTACCTGCTTCAAAAAGTTGTCTGCCAATTTGATAATTCTGTAAATACACCAGGTACCACGCATACCCTTCAGTTGGACGACTAAGTACTAACAGAAAGATAAAGTTAATGAAAATATAAGCATAGAACAAAGGAAATATTCGCAATGTGCGCTTAAGATAGAACACACGCAAGTACTCTAAAAGGCTTACATCACGACTATTGATCAAGATCCTCGTAATCAGAAAGCCAGACAGCACAAAAAAAAGAGGGACCCCAGACCAACCGAGCGAAAAACCTGGGATCTTCAAATGAAAAAACATAACGAGAAGGATAGCCACCCCACGCACACCATCTAGCGCCGGAATATGTTTGATTCCAACTTTTGAACTCATTCATTCACCAATTCAGTTAACAAATAGCTGCTTTATCATCGATTCGACACAAGCTACCCCGACTGATGAAACTCCAGGGCCATAGGTCACCGATAGGTTGAACATTCTCGCGAACGTGCCGGTCCTGGTCCCAACTGGCTGATCACGCTCGTAGGTGCTGCTTAACTCTGCACTCAGCATGAGTCATAAATAGCGGCACTAGCCTGACTATGAACACATTCCGCCCAGGCCAGAATCGTAACCGAGACTCGTCTCAGAACAACTCGTCCAACCCCGACTAATGCGTTGCTTGACCGAAAACCGAATCTCATCAGTTGCTTGATCATGCCATCACCAGTGATTTTTCCCTGGGGTTGAGCAGAAGCCGCTGATTATAACCCATCGATCTAAAACTCCCGAGTTATGCACAGGTCAGTTTCCTGGTAGCCGTCATTTTGGCGGCGACGGATTGACTCTTCCCCAACGGAAAAAACCGGTAAGGACTTATGTGCGGATTAGCTGGAGAACTACGTTTCGATCACCAACCTGCCGACCTTGCGGCAGTTGAACGCATCACCCACCACCTCGCCCCCCGCGGCCCCGACGCCTGGGGCTTCCACAGCCAGGGACCGATCGCCCTGGGCCATCGGCGCCTGAAGATCATGGACCTGTCGGACGGCTCGGCGCAGCCCATGGTCGACAACCAGCTGGGCCTGTCCCTGGCCTTCAACGGCGCGATCTACAACTACCCCGAGCTGCGCGCCGAACTGGAAGCCAAGGGTTATGCCTTTCATTCCGGGGGCGATACCGAAGTGCTGCTCAAGGGCTACCACGCCTGGGGCGCCGAGCTGCTGCCCAAGCTCAACGGCATGTTCGCCTTCGCCATCTGGGAGCGCGACAGCAAGCGCCTGTTCCTGGCCCGCGATCGCCTGGGGGTCAAGCCCCTGTACCTGTCGCGCACCGGCCAGCGCCTGCGTTTCGCCTCGACCCTGCCGGCACTGCTCAAGGGCGGCGACATCGATCCGCTGCTCGATCCGGTCGCCCTCAACCACTACCTGAACTTCCATGCCGTGGTCCCGGCCCCCAGGACGTTGCTGGCGGGCATCGAGAAACTGCCGCCAGCTACCTGGATGCGCATCGAGGCCGATGGCCGCAGCGAGCAGCAGACCTGGTGGACCCTGGCCTACGGCCCGGCCGCCGATGAAACCCGGTTGACCCTGGAAGATTGGCGCGACCGGGTGCTGGACAGCACCCGTGAAGCGGTAGCCATCCGCCAACGTGCAGCGGTGGACGTCGGCGTGCTGCTGTCTGGCGGCGTCGACTCGAGTCTGCTGGTGGGGCTGCTGCGTGAAGTCGGGGTGGACGAGTTGTCGACCTTCTCCATCGGTTTCCAGGATGCCGGCGGCGAACGGGGCGACGAGTTCCAGTATTCCGACCTGATCGCCCGGCACTACGGCACCCGCCATCACCAACTGCGCATCGCCGAGCACGAGATCATCGAGCAGTTGCCCGCTGCGTTTCGCGCCATGAGCGAGCCGATGGTCAGCCACGACTGCATCGCCTTCTATTTGCTGTCCCGGGAAGTGGCCAAGCACTGCAAGGTGGTGCAGAGCGGCCAGGGGGCCGACGAGTTGTTCGCCGGCTACCACTGGTATCCGCAGGTGGACGGCGCCGATGATCCCTATGGCGCCTATCGCGCGGCCTTCTTCGACCGCAGCTACGACGACTATGCCGCCACCGTGCAACCGCAGTGGCTGACGGCCAACGATGCCGCCGGTGATTTCGTCCGCGAGCATTTTGCCCGGCCCGGGGCCGAGGCCGCCGTGGACAAGGCCCTGCGCCTGGACAGCACGGTGATGCTGGTGGACGACCCGGTCAAGCGCGTGGACAACATGACCATGGCCTGGGGCCTGGAGGCCCGCACGCCATTCCTCGACTACCGCCTGGTGGAACTCTCGGCCCGGGTCCCCGCGCGCTTCAAGCTGCCCGATGGAGGCAAGCAGGTACTCAAGGAGGCCGCGCGGCTGGTGATTCCCAGCGAGGTCATCGATCGCAAGAAAGGCTACTTCCCGGTACCGGGGCTCAAGCACCTGGAGGGCAAGACCCTGGATTGGGTCCGCGAACTGCTGCTGGACCCGAGCCAGGACCGCGGCCTGTTCAATCCGACGATGCTCGACCGCCTGCTGACCGATCCCCAGGGCCAGCTGACGCCGTTGCGCGGCTCCAAGCTGTGGCAACTGGCGGCGTTGAACCTGTGGCTCAGTGAACAAGGAATCTGACCGATGAAAGCCCATGCTACGGCCTACAGCCAACGCCTTCTGCGGGGCCAGGCCCCCTCCTACGAACGCTTGCAGGCGCGTTTTGCCGAAGACGGCAGCGAGCCAGGCAACGACCCGGTTGCCGTGCACTGCGGTTGGGGCCGCCTGCTGATCGGCCATACCTTCCCCGACGCCGCCCGGCTGGCCGAGGAACTGCTCAACGAGCGTCCCGGCGAGCGGGACATCGCGCTGTATGTAGCCGCGCCCCAGCAGGTGCTGGGGCTGGAGCCGGCGCAACTGTTCCTCGACCCCTCCGACACGCTGCGCCTGTGGTTCAGCGACTACCGCCAGGCCACCCGGGTATTCCGTGGCTTTCGTATCCGGCGTGCGCAAAGCGCCGCCGACTGGCAGGCCATCAACCAGCTGTACCTGGCCCGGGGCATGCTGCCCATCGATCCAGAGCTGCTGACCCCACGCCACCAGGGCGGGCCGGTCTACTGGCTGGCCGAGGACGAGGACAGCGGCGCGCTGATCGGCAGCGTCATGGGCCTGGACCATTACAAGGCCTACCAGGACCCGGAACACGGCAGCAGCCTGTGGTGCCTGGCCGTGGACCCGGACTGCAGCCGACCGGGCGTTGGCGAGGTGTTGGTGCGCCACCTGATCGAACACTTCATGAGCCGTGGCCTGAGCCACCTCGACTTGTCCGTGCTGCACGACAACCGCCAGGCCAAGAACCTCTACGCCAAGCTGGGCTTTCGCACCCTCTCGACCTTCGCCATCAAGCGCAAGAACGGCATCAACCAGCCGTTGTTCCTTGGCCCCGGCCCCCAGGCGCAGTTCAATCCCTATGCCCGGATCATCGTCGAGGAAGCCCATCGCCGGGGTATCGACGTCCAGGTCGACGACGCCACAGCCGGCCTGTTCACCCTCAGCCACGGCGGGCGCCGGGTACGCTGCCGGGAATCCCTGAGCGACCTGACCAGCGCCATCAGCATGAGCCTGTGCCAGGACAAGAGCCTGACCCACAAGGTGCTCAAGGGCGCCGGGCTGAACCTGCCGGCCCAGCGCCTGGCGGGTAACGCCGACGACAACCTGGAGTTCCTCGACGAGCATCGACGGGTGGTGGTCAAGCCCCTGGACGGCGAGCAGGGCCAGGGGGTAGCGGTGGACCTGCGCAGTATCGAGGAGGTGCAGCAGGCCATCGACCAGGCTCGCAAGTTCGACAGTCGGGTCCTGCTGGAAAGCTTCCACGAGGGCCTGGACCTGCGCATCCTGGTGATCGGTTTCGAAGTGGTGGCCGCGGCCATCCGCCGCCCTGCACAAATCATCGGCGATGGTCAGCACTCCATCGGTGCGTTGATCGAAGCCCGCAGCCGCCGGCGCCAAGCGGCCACCGGTGGCGAGAGTCGCATCCCCCTGGACCACGAGACCCAGCGCACCCTGCATGCCGCCGGCTACGACTACAACAGCGTGCTGGAGCCCGGCGAGCTGCTATGCGTGCGGCGTACCGCCAACCTGCACACCGGCGGCACCCTGGAAGACGTCACCGACATCCTCCATCCGCAGCTGGCCGATGCCGCGGTGCGCGCGGCCCGGGCCCTGGATATCCCGGTGGTCGGCCTGGACCTGCTGGTGCCGGCGGCGGACCAGCCCGAATACGTGTTCATCGAAGCCAACGAGCGTGCCGGGCTGGCCAACCACGAACCGCAACCGACGGCCGAGCGTTTTGTCGACCTGCTGTTCCCCCTCAGTCAACCAACCCCCTGAGCCCCTGGGGCCTGCGGCGCCAGTGAATGCCGCAGGTCTTGGACGAAGCCATCGCTGGGCGTTTTTTCATCAGGAGTTTCCATGACCCGCAAGATCGCCGAACCGGACCTCGCCTACCTGCAGAAGGTCCTCCTGGAAATGCTCGCCATTCCCAGCCCCACCGGTTTCACCGACACCATCGTGCGCTATGTCGCCGAGCGCCTGGAAGAATTGGGCATTCCCTTCGAACTGACCCGGCGCGGCACTATCCGCGCCACCCTCAAGGGCCAGAAGAACAGCCCCGACCGGGCCGTCTCGGCACACCTGGACACCATCGGCGCCAGCGTCCGCGCGGTGAAGGACAACGGCCGCCTGACCCTGGCGCCGGTGGGCTGCTGGTCCAGCCGCTTCGCCGAGGGCAGCCGGGTCAGCCTGTTCACCGACAACGGCGTGCTGCGCGGCAGCGTGCTGCCGTTGATGGCCTCCGGGCATGCCTTCAACACCGCGGTGGACGAGTTGCCCATCAGTTGGGACCACATCGAGCTGCGCCTGGACGCCTATTGCACCACCCGTGCCGACTGCGAATCACTGGGCATCGGCGTGGGGGATTTCGTCGCATTCGACCCCCTGCCGGAGTTCACCGAAAGCGGCCATATCAGCGCCCGGCACCTGGATGACAAGGCCGGGGTCGCGGCCCTGCTGGCCGCCCTCAAGGCCATCGTCGACAGCGGCGAACCCTTGTCGATCGACTGCCACCCGCTGTTCACCATCACCGAGGAAACCGGTAGCGGCGCCGCCGCAGCCCTGCCCTGGGACGTCAGTGAGTTTGTCGGCATCGACATCGCCCCGGTCGCTCCGGGCCAGCACTCCAGCGAGCACGCGGTCAGCGTGGCCATGCAGGACTCCGCCGGGCCCTACGACTACCATCTGTCCCGGCACCTGCTGCGCCTGGCCGGGGAGCATGAGTTGCCGGTACGGCGCGACCTGTTTCGCTACTACTTCAGCGATGCCCATTCGGCGGTCACCGCCGGCCACGATATCCGTACCGCGCTGCTGGCCTTCGGTTGCGACGCCACCCATGGCTACGAACGGACCCATATCGACAGCCTGGCCGCACTGGCCCGGCTGCTGAGCGCCTACATCCTCAGCCCACCGGTATTCGCCAGCGACGCCCTACCGGCCCAGGGTTCCCTGGACCGCTTCAGCCATCAGCTCGAGCATGATGCGCAGATGGAAAGCGAGACCCGGGTGCCTTCGGTGGACAGCCTGGTGGGCAATCGCTCCTGAACATGACGGGCAGGTTCGTGCAGATCGTGGTTGGCGGGTGCCGGCCTGGCGCAGTAGCATCCGGGATTGTTTGCCGGAGGCCCCCATGCTGATTCCCCACGACCGCCTTGAAGTCGACACCCTGACCCGCTTGATCGAAGACTTCGTCACCCGCGAGGGCACCGACAACGGTGATGAAACCCCGCTGGAAACCCGGGTCCTGCGGGTCCGCCAAGCCCTGGGCAAGGGTCAGGCGGTGATCGTCTTCGACCCCGACAGCGAGCAGTGCCAGTTGATGCTCAAGCACGATGTGCCCAAGGAACTATTCGACTGAACACGACGCCCGGGCCTGCCCCGGGCGTTTTTTCAAGAGGCGCTCAAGCGCGGCCCGAACAGGATCACGCTGGCGCCGATCACGCACAGCGCCAGCCCCAGCCAGTCCGAACCCAGGGGACGGACCCGCTCCACCACCGCCAGCCAGCCAATCGACGCGACGATGTAGATGCCTCCATAGGCGGCATAGGCGCGCCCGGCGTAAACCGCCTCGACCTTGGTCAACAACAGGGCGAACAGGGTCAGGCTGACCAGCGCGGGGATGACCCACAGGGCGCTCTTGCCCTGGCGCAACCACATCCAGAAGGCATAGCAGCCGAAGATTTCGAACAGCGCGGCGAAAAAGAACCACAGGTAGTTGAGCATGCAAGGTCTCGTCAGGATTGCCAGATGCCGGCAACCCTAACCAGGCCCAGGCCGACGGGCAAGTTCAGTTGGCGCCTTGCTTGACCTTGGCGCGCATCTTCTCGGCCATCTGGGTCATTTCGGCGTACAGCGCCTGGGGATTGTGCTGCTTCAGGGTCCAGGCCAGGCGCCCCTGCTCATGGGGCAGGATCATGAACTGGCCGGCCTGCACCTGCTGGTGGATGTAGTCGGCGATCTCGACCGCGCTGATTGGCGAGCTCTCCAGCAGCTTGCCCACCTGGGCCTTCATGGCCGGGGTCGGGCCACGGAAGGAGTCCAGCAGGTTGGTCTGGAAGAACGACGGGCAGACCACGTGCACGGCGATCTCCTGCTGCGCCAGCTCGACCAGCAGGCTTTCCGAAAGCGCCACCACGCCAGCCTTGGCCACGTTGTAGTTGCTCATCGCCGGCCCCTGCATCAGCGCGGCCATGGAGGCGATGTTGATGATCTTGCCCTTGCTCTGCTCCAGCAGCGGCAGGAAGGCCTTGCAGCCCTTGACCACGCCCATCAGGTTGATCGCGATCTGCCAGTCCCAGTCCTCCAGGGACAGCTCGCTGAAGAAGCCGCCGGAAGCCACGCCGGCGTTGTTGACGATGATATCGATGCCACCGAACTTGAGCTCGCAGGCCTGGGCGAACGCGGTCAGTTGGCTGTAGTCGCGCACATCGCAGCGCTGCACGAAACCATCGCCACCGGCTTGGCGAACCAGCTTCAGGGTCTCTTGCAAACCTGCCTCGTTGACATCGGACAAGGCCAGCCGCCAGCCCTCGCGCGCCCAGCGCAAAGCGATTTCGCGCCCCAGGCCGGAGCCGGCGCCGGTGATCATCATGCGATTGTGCATAACAGTTGCCTTGTAGGTCCTGGAAAGATGAGCGCAGTGTAGCGAAGGCCCCGGCACGCCCCATGCACCATCAGGGTGCTGAATGGCGCGGGCAAACCCGTGCCTCGGTTCGGCCCTTGGGAGCGACGGCGCTGGCCGGCGAAAAACTTTGAATCTTGTGCACCGGCAACGAGTCCGAAACAGTAAGCGGCCCATGTTGCGAGCAAGACAGGTACGCAACATTCGCCGTTCGACAAATACTTCCTAAAAGGACATCGCTATGGGCACCATCCTGATCATCATCCTGATCCTGCTGCTGATTGGCGGCCTGCCGGTCTTCCCCCACTCCAGAAGCTGGGGCTACGGCCCTTCGGGGGTGATTGGCGTGGTGCTGGTCGTGTTGCTGGTGTTGCTGTTGCTCGGCAGGATCTAGGGCACAAGCCGCTCCGGCAGCTTCGGGCCGGGCAAAAAAACACCCCTGCAAGAGGGGTGCATGGTGACCTGGCCAACCCGGCCGGCGCTCGAAGGCGAGCCGGCCGGGTGCGATGGCGATCAGTCCGGCTTGCCGTTGACCACGCCTGCGGTGTTATCCAGCAGGCTCTTGGTCGCGGTTTGCAGGAAAGCTTCGAGCTTGTGCTTCAACTCGTCGGTCCGCGGGGCATCCGGGACGATTTCCGCGTGAGGGTTGGCGCCCAGCTCGTACTGGTACATCCGCGGCGCCATTTCCTTCTCCCGCGGCAGCACCAGGATCTGTCCGGCCGTCACGATGGCCGTGGTCTGCTCGCTGCCCGAAGGCTTGATCACGCCGAAGCCGGTATCGCCTTCCGGCAGGTTGAGCAGGTCACGTCCCCAGCACTGGTGGCGCACCTGGCCACCCAGACGCCCCATGATGGTCGGCACGATATCGACCTGGGTACCCACGGTGTGGTTGCGCTGGCCGAACTTCTCCTGGATACCCGGGGCGATCATCAGCATCGGCACGTTGAAGCGACCCAGGTCCATTTCGGTGATCTGGCGCTCGTTGCCGAAACCATGGTCGCCCACGATCACGAACAGGGTTTGCTTGAAGTACGGCTCCTTGCGCGCCTTCTCGAAGAACTGGCCCAGGGCCCAGTCGGCGTAGCGCATGGCCGTCAGGTGTTCATTGAGGCTGCCACGATCGGTCACTTTCTCCACCGGCAGTGGCGTCGGCAAGGCGTACGGGGTGTGGTTGGACAGGGTCTGCAGCAAGGCATAGAACGGCTTGCCGTTTTCCCGCGCCTTCAGCTCCTGCAGGCCACGATCGAACATATCCTGGTCGGACACGCCCCAGGTCGGATCGGAGAACACCGGATCGACGAAGTCGTTGCGACCGACGAAGTTGGTCATGCCCTGATTGCTGAAGAAGCCCGACTGGTTGTCCCAGGCGAAGTCGCCGTTGTAGACGTAGACATCGTCATACTTGCGCGCACTCAATACTTGCGGCAGGCCGGACAGCTTGTGGCTGCCTTCCGGGGTCTGCATCAGGTATTCGAAGCCCGGCAGGTTGGGGAAGCAGGCCATGGTGGCGAACATGCCCTGGTGGGTATGGGTGCCATTGGAGAAGAAGCGGTCGAACAACAGGCCTTCCTGGGACAGCTTGTCCAGGTACGGAGTGATGTTACCCGGGCCGCCCAGGGCGCCCACCGAGTGACCGGCCATGCTCTCCATGAGGATCACGACCACGTTCTTGATCGGCAGGGTCTTGTCGGCCGGGGGCATGTAGTCACGGCGTACCGCGGCGATATCGCCATCCACCAGCTTGTCGTCCGGCATCAACAGCAGGTCGCGCACCACTTGCTGCGCCTCGGGCTGGGGCAAGGTGGCCTTCCAGATATTGCTGCGATCCTCGCCCATCCGGCTCTTGGCCGCCTCGATCAGCGACAGGGTACCGTTGAGGCCCAGCTGGTTGGCGAAGTTGGAATCGGTGGTGTAGACGTCACCCCAGCGCATCGGCGGTCCCTGGCGCAGGGTGCCACGAATGGCCACCACGCAAATCACCAGGCAGACCACGAACACCGCCAGGCGCGCGTACCAGGGCGCGATCTGGCGTGCCCCGACGCTGCCGCCGGTGAATGGCCCACGGGGCCGGGTGGCACGATCGGCCCCCTTGAATGCCAGGCTCAGGATCCAGGTGCCCACGACCCAGGCCAGGATGTAGCGCACTACCGGGAAACCGTACCAGAGCATGCTCATCACGGTCTTCGGGTCTTCCTTGACGTACTGGAACACCAGGCCATTGAGGCGTTGGTGGAACTCGCGATAGAAGTCCATCTCCATCAGGCCGAGGAACAGCGCGATGCTGGAGGTCAGCGTCAGCCAGAAGCGCAGCAGCCCACGGGCAGCCATGGCCCGGGCACTGAACAGCGCCAGTACCAGCGGCGCACTGATGTAGGCCACCAGTCGCAGGTCGAAACGCAAGCCATTGGCAAACGCCTCGAGGAAGGTCGAGGCCGGCGTATCGAGGATCATCTCGCGGTTGTAGACCAGCAGCGCAACGCGCAGCAGGGTGAACATCACCATCATGACCAGCGCACAGAGGAGCGTGTAGGCCAGATGGGATTTGACGGTCGGTTGCAGCAAGCGATTCGGGGATCGCTGCTGGCTCAGGGCATCCGAGTTTGCCATGTCGTTTTAGGACCCATTGGAAGTTTAAGTTGCAAGGATGAAGCGGCGTTCAGCCCTCTTGTTGCCGCCGGGGCGACGGGGAATACGCGGTGCGCAGATGTTGCACGATCACTGGAGGCATTGCCATTGCTTAGTGGCAGGCGTATTCGCCGCCC
Source organism: Pseudomonas sp. B6(2017) (assembly GCF_002112765.1). Classification (NCBI taxonomy): domain Bacteria; kingdom Pseudomonadati; phylum Pseudomonadota; class Gammaproteobacteria; order Pseudomonadales; family Pseudomonadaceae; genus Pseudomonas; species Pseudomonas sp. B6(2017). The sequence continues at coordinate 228,730 of NZ_NEIQ01000007.1, forward strand.
TACCAACGGCTCTGGGGCAATGAATTGCAGGGAGTGACAGAGAAAAAAACGCTGGCGAATTGTCTTCGAGCGTTTGTGAAAATTTCGTTCAAGGCATGTTTAGTCACACAAAAAAGGGCCTCGCGGCCCTCTCTTGCTGACGCCCGACCTGATGGCGGTCAGAGGCGCACATTCCCCCGGGGCCCGGCGATGGCCCAGATGATCAGCCCCAGCACTGGCAGCAGAATGATCAGCAGTACCCAGAGGATCTTCATGCCCGTCTCGGCGCCGCTCTTGAGGACGTTGATGATGGCCCAGATATCCAGGGCCAGGATGATCAGGCCGACCAGGCCATTGAAGGTGGAACCCATGGTGTCGCTCCCTAATGATGGTGTGCTTCCTTCTAGGATAGCCGGCCACCATCAGGGTTCCGTGAGATCGCACGACATTGGCGAATCAGACGTGCACCGCAACCTTCAGGGCCTCCAGGGCCGGGGCTGCGGCGATACCCACCTCGGCACACAGCTCCAGCACCCGCGGCACATCGTGGCCGTAGACCAGGACCATCTGCAGTTCGTCGTCCAGCAACTGGCTGAAGTTCACCAGCACGTAGCCGCCGTTCTCCGGGTTCATGCTGCCCATCTGGATCTGGATCCGGTTCAGGGCGGTCAAGGCTTCGGTCTTGGCCAGTTGCTTGGGCTTGATATTGAACGACACGCCCTGGCCGAAGGACGCGACGATCTGGCTGAACAGGTCGACGTAGGTATCGGCCTGGAACAGCACGGTGTCCGGCAGGCTGCCGACCACCACCCATTCACCCAGGCAGATGGGGAAGCTGTCGTCATAGTTGATGTCGGGGTTGGCCGCCAGGAACGCCTGGGGATCGGCATAGGCCTGGCTCGCTTCATCGGCGATCCGCTGGATCTCGGCGTCGCCCATGCAGCCGGAGCTGATTCTGGTGATGAGTTCGATAAGGGCGGTCTTCATGGGCGCATCCTGGAGGCAAGGAAATTTCGAGGGCGCGAAGGATAGCCTAAAGTCCTCGGTCGGTCCTGCCGCAACGACGAGGGCCCAAGCCCTCGCCGCCCTCGCGCCTCAGGCCAGGAGCTGTTCCAGTTGCGCGGTGGTATCCGCCGCGCCCATGGTCCGGGCCGCCTCCAGGGCACTGACGCCATTGGCATCGCGAACCATGGGATCGGCGCCCTGGCTGATCAGGTAGGTGACGATCTCGGTGCGATTGAACATCGCCGCCATCATCAGCGCAGTACGGCCGTCGAAAGAGGCGCCCTCGACCTGGGCACCACCCTCCACCAGCGCCTTGACCACCGCCAGGTCGCCCTTGAAGGCGGCCCCGGCGATCGGACTCTGGCCGTTGTCGTTGCGGATCTCGGGGTCGGCCTTGTGCTTGAGCAGCACCTGTACCGCCTCCACATGCCCGTAATACGCGGCCAGCATCAGCAGGGTATCGCCCTTGTGGTTGCGCAGGTTGACCGGCAGGCCACCACCGGCCAGCCGGTCGAGCATCTGGGCATCGCCCTGGCGGGCGACGTTGAACACCTGCTCGACAAACTGGGCGGCCTCGTCTTCAGTCATCTGGCGGCTTTTGTCGGTCATCGGTAACTCCAGGTTCGGCAAATCGGAAAGTCGCTAGTTTCCCCAAGCCGGCCGCAGCCTGTCACCCTCTTTTTCCCAAGGACCGCCATAGACACAATCAATAGCGCAGGCGCCCTCCCTGGATGTCGGCGAAGATCTGCGGGGTCAAGCGCACATAGGTGTCCGAACCCGGCAGCCAGGCATAGATCGGATCGTCACCGGTGCGTTCGAGATCGAAGGCCTGCTCTTTCAGGCGGCTCTTCTGGTATTTGAAAGTACCGGTGGTATCCATCTTCACCTTGATCCGCAGGAACAGCGGCACCGCATAGCCCGGCAGTTGCTGCCGGGCGAACTGCAACAGCGCGCTGAAATCCAGGGTCGCCAGGGACTCCGCCGGGGTGATCGCCACCATCCCCGCACGGCCATTGGTGTTTTGGATCTCCACGCCGTAGGCCACCACCTCGGCGACCTGCGGGTGCCCCAGCAGGATGTTCTCGACCTCGGTGGTGGAGACGTTCTCGCCCTTCCAGCGGAAGGTATCGCCCAGGCGATCGACGAACTGCACATGACCAAAACCGATATCACGCAGCAGGTCGCCGGTATTGAAGTAGCTGTCGCCCTTCTCGAACACGTCCCTGAGGATCACCTTGAGGTTCTTCTCCGGATCGGTATAGCCATCCAGCGGTGCCTTGTCGTCGATCTTCGCCAGCAGCAGGCCCTGGCCGCCCTTGGCCACCTTCTGCATGAACCCCTGGCTGTTGCGCAGCGGCGCACCGGTGTCATGGGCGTACTCCACCAAGGCCCAGGGAATCAGGGAAAACCCGACGGTGTTGTCGAAGTTGAGAATGTTGCTGAAGCCGATGTTGCCGTCGCTGGCGGCGTATAGCTCGCAGATATGGCCGACGCCGAAGCGCTGCTTGAATTCACTCCAGACCCCCGGGCGCAGGCCGTTGCCGATCATCCTGAAAACCTGGTGGTCGCTGTCGCGTGGCGAACCCGGCTGGTCGATCAGGTAGCGGCACAACTCACCGACATAACCTATGGTGGTCGCCTGGAAGCGCCGGGCATCGTCCCAGAACTGGCTGGCGCTGAACTTGCGGCGTATGGCGAACCCCGAGGCCCCGGTGATGGCCGAGCCCCAGCACACGCACAAGCCGGTCGCGTGATACAGCGGCAAGGTGCAATACAGCACATCCTCAGGCTGCATATCCAGGGCGATAGTGCCGAAGCCGGCACTGGTGCGCATCCAGCGCCCGTGCTTGAAGATGCCTGCCTTGGGCAAGCCGGTGGTACCGGAGGTATAGATGTAGAAGCAAGGGTCATCGAGGAAGATGCGCTGGGTCTGGGCCAGGTTGTCCCCCGGATAGCCGGCACTCTCGGCCATCAGGTTGACCAGCCCTTCGGGGGTGGCTCCGGGATCGGCCAGGGTGTCCTGGTCGGCGACGTACCAGGTGCGCCGCGGCTCGATTCCGACCTGGTCGCGCACCGCCGAATAGGCCGCCAGCAACTCGGCGCCGACCATGATCGCCACCGGCTTGACCAGGTTCAGGCTATGCACCAGCACCCCCTGGGTCTGTGCGGTGTTGACCATGGCGCAGATCCCGCCGAGCTTGGCCACCGCCAGTACGGTGACCAGCAGTTCCGGACGGTTTTCGATGAAGACCGCCAGCACATCGCCCTTGCCGATGCCCTGCTCCTGCAGGTAGGCCGCGATGCGGTTGGCCCACTGGTTGACCTGGCTGTAACTCAGGACCCGATTGCCATACAGCAATGCCGGCCCCTGGGGATTGCGCCTGGTCGCTTGTTCGAAGCTCCAGCCCAGGCCGCAGGGCTGGTCCGCCTTCTCGATGTTCCCGGCCCTGATGCCGCGCACCACCCGAGGCAGCGCCCGGGCAATGGACGGCACCTTACGCAGCATCATGCCCCAGGTGATCATGTCGCTCTTTTGCTTGTTCATGGTGGCTCCGGCTCGACGACAAAGGTCTGTGCCCGGACCTGGCCGGCCGGGCGCTGGCAACGGATGACGTGCTGGGCTCAACCGGGATTGGCGACTCGGGATCGGAGCACCGGCAGGCGACGCAGGCCGCAGCTGCTGGAAAGGAACGACGGATGAGTCGGGGAGAGTGCGGCAGGCAGCGCCGCCGAGGGTATGCGCAGATCGTTCATGAAGGGCGTCCTATATTCTTATTATCCTTCTGGCGAGGTCACCAGGGCCGCGCCGCAACACATTCCATGTCGCTGCAAGCCCCTGTCCAGCGCTGGCGCAAGACCAGCGCAGCAAGGGCTGACGAGCTGGAAAATACGTCAGCCCTCGCGAAGCTGTACACGGGGTTTTTGCAAAGTTTTGTATCTCCAGCGCCGCCCTTTGATGGCACTTCATGGCCTTGGATCGGCATTGAATTTTCTTGCCGGCCCGATGGTCACAATGATCAAGGCCACCATGCGCCCTGCCCCGCCACAACCTGCAAAATGCAGGATGCACGATGGCGATTCATGCAATTTGCACGAATTCTTTTTTCAGATTATTTTATAAGCTATTGATATATAAGGATTTTTATAAAATCCAATACTGGCACAATCGCTGCACCTATCACTCCATGCTTGCCCTTCAAGAACTAACGGAGCTGATAGACATGAGCCTGATCCAAGAAAAGTTTTCCTCCCTGTTCTCCAACTTCGAAGTGACCACCCTGGCGCGCCCCGATGGCGGCATCCTGCTCACCCTGCGCAATAGCGAGGGCAAGGAGTTCAAGCGTTCGATTTCCTACGCCCAATTGCACGCCGCAGACCAGTTGTCGTGGGTCATCAGTGCCATCCGCCGCGACCTGGCCGAGCAGGCCAGCGAGCTGCCACAGATTTCCCTGCTGCAGAGCCAGAACCGCTTCGCCCTGCCGACTTACCACTCCCTGTAAGTCGCTGCCCATCCAGCTGCTCGGGCCGGCCCCACCTTGCGTGGCGCCGGCCCGAGTGCATTTGCCAGGTCAGTCGTCCAGGCGTGGGAAAACACTGGCGATCGCGTCACCGGTGATCTTGGCGGCTTGGGTCGCGGTCTTGCCGCCGAACAAGCGGATGGCCACCAGGTCCGGCTGCTCGCCCATGTCGAACCAGTGGGCGGTGCCTGCCGGCAGCGAGACCAGCTCATGCCGTTCGCATACCAGGCCATACACGTAGTCGTCGATGTGCAGGTAGAGCAGCCCGCGCCCGGCCAGCAACAGCAACGCTGCGTCGTCATCCAAGCGCTGCTCCTCGGGCAAGCTGCCGTCGATGTCCGCATAGCTGCCCTTGCGGCTGAGCACTTCCAGCGAGGTATGGCCGCGCTGGCTCATCAGCGGGTCGAGCTGGACCTGGCAAGCGGCCAGGACCTGCTCCTGGCTGGCGCCGGGTTCGATCCGGGTAGCGTGCGGCCAGCGCTCGATGGCGATGCCCTGCTCGGCCAGGGTGGCGGCGATATCCTCGAAATGGGTCAGGACCTTGTTCGGCAGGTCCGGGCTGGAGACGTGATAGACGGACAGGCTGCTCATAGTGGTGACTCCTGGAGTTTGGTGGGGCCGTTCGGACACAACGCCGGCGCCTTCGTCGAAGGAGCTTTGGCAGGGTCGCAGGCCACGACAGGCAACAGTGCGAGAAACAGGCTCAGGGCCTCTGCTCTTGCATGCGGGTGGCAATGATAACGGCTGCGGCCAGGGCTGCGACGCTGGCAATACTAAAGGTCAATGTCGCGCCCAGGGCGTTCCAGCTGTAGCCGGCGTAGAGCGCTCCGAGAGCGCCACCGGTGCCCGCCAGGGCTGCGTACAACGCCTGGCCCTGGCCTTGCTGGCGCGCCCCGAAGCTGCGCTGGACGAAATGAATGGAGGCCGCGTGGAAGCTGCCGAAGGTCGCGGCGTGCAGCACCTGGGCCAACAGCAGCACCCAGAGGAACTCCGCCAGGCTGCCCAGCAGCAACCAGCGCAGGGCCGCCAGCAGGAAGCTGGCCAGCAGCACCCGGCGTACGGAGAACCGCGCCAGGATCCGGCTCATGGCCAGGAACATCAGCACCTCGGCCACCACCCCAAGGGCCCAGAGCATGCCAATCAGCCCACGGCTGTAGCCCAGGCGCTCCAGGTGCAAGGTCAGGAAGGTGTAGTAAGGACCGTGGCTCAGTTGCATGAGCGCCACGCACAAGTAGAAGGCCAGCACCCCGGGGGCCCGCACCTGCCGGAGAAATCCCTCCCCCGCCAGCCGCTGGCCCTGGGCCGGCGGCTGGGCATTGGGCACCCACAGGCTGCTGAGGACGATCCCCGCCATGATCACCACCAGGGTGACCGGGTAGATATCCAGGCTCAGCCATTCGAACAAGCGCCCCAGGGCCACCACCGTGAGAATGAAGCCGATGGAGCCCCAGAGGCGGATCTGGCTATAGCGCGAGGCCTGCCCCTGCAAGTGGGCCAGGGTGATGACCTCGAACTGCGGCAGCACCGCGTGCCAGAAGAAGGCATGCAGGGCCATGACCATCGCCAGCCAGGCGTAGCTCTGGTCGATGAAGATCAGGGAAAAACAGCCCAGGGTGCAGATCGCGCCGAAACGCACGATGGCCAGGCGCCGGCCGGTGTAGTCGCCGAGCCAGCCCCAGAGGTTCGGCGCCACGCACCGCATGAGCATGGGGATGGCCACCAGCTCGCCGATCCGCGCGCTGGAAAACCCCAGGTGGTCGAAGTACAGCGCCAGGAACGGCGCGGTCGAACCCAGTAGCGCGAAATAGAACAGGTAGAAGCTGGAAAGCCGCCAGTACGGCAATGTCGCCACGGTCATTCGACCGTGGCGACCGGCAGCGCCGGCATCAACGCTGGCCCAGGACCGGAGTGCCGACGCGCACGTCGGCGTTCTGGCCGCGATGACGCAGCAGATGGTCCATCAGCACGATGGCCATCATCGCCTCGGCGATCGGCGTGGCGCGGATGCCCACGCATGGGTCGTGGCGCCCCTTGGTGATCACGTCCACCGGGTTGCCGTCGACATCGATGGAGCGCCCCGCAGTGGTGATGCTGGAGGTCGGCTTGAGGGCCAGGTGGGCAATGATCGGCTGGCCCGAGGAGATGCCACCGAGGATGCCGCCGGCGTTGTTGCTGAGGAAACCTTCCGGCGTCAGCTCGTCCCGGTGTTCCGTGCCACGCTGGGACACCGAGGCGAAACCGGCGCCGATTTCCACGCCCTTGACGGCGTTGATGCTCATCAGCGCATGGGCCAGTTCGGCATCCAGGCGATCGAAGATCGGTTCGCCCAACCCTGGCATCACGCCTTCGGCGACCACCGTGATCTTCGCGCCCACGGAATCCTGGTCACGGCGCAGTTGGTCCATGTAGGCCTCCAGCTCCGGCACCTTGTCCGGGTCGGGGCTGAAGAAGGCGTTGTCCTCTACGCAGTCCCAGGTCTTGAACGGGATTTCGATCGGGCCCAGCTGGCTCATGTAGCCCCGCACCACGATGCCCTGGCTGGCGAGGTATTTCTTGGCGATGGCACCGGCCGCCACGCGCATGGCGGTTTCCCGCGCCGAGCTGCGGCCACCGCCACGGTAGTCGCGAATGCCGTACTTGTGGTGGTAGGTGTAGTCGGCGTGGGCCGGGCGGAACAGATCCTTGATCGCCGAGTAGTCCTTGGACTTCTGGTCGGTGTTACGGATCAGCAGGCCGATGGAGCAGCCGGTGGTCTTGCCCTCGAAGACTCCGGAGAGGATCTCGACCTCGTCGGGCTCCTGGCGCTGGGTGGTGTGGCGGCTGGTGCCGGGCTTGCGCCGGTCCAGGTCGCGCTGCAGGTCTTGCAGGGACAGCTCGAGGCCCGGCGGGCAGCCGTCGACAATGGCGACCAACGCCGGGCCATGGCTTTCGCCGGCGGTGGTGACAGTGAACAGCTTGCCGTAGGTATTGCCGGACATGCGGGGCGCTCCGTGAAATCAGCGGGAATGACTCAATCTGGACCAGGTCCCGTTACGGTTTGTCGATCCTCCATCGACCCACGGCAACAGCTCCCGGCAGCACGGCAGTATACGCAGGCTACCCAAGTAGTTCATCCTCGAACCTTCGACCCTTGCCCGAGTCCAACGGGCACCTTTTCCATGATGGCGTGATGATGCTGCGAGTTCTTCTGCTGAGTCTGTTCCTGTTCACCGGCCTGGCCCAGGCCACCGTCCTGCAACGTCCCATCAGCCTGGATACCGGCCATGGCGAGCTGTACGGCACGCTGCTGCTGCCCAAATCCGCGCAGCCCGTGCCGGTCGTGCTGATCATCTCCGGCTCCGGCCCTACCGATCGCGACGGCAACAACCCCGACGGCGGGCGCAATGACAACCTCAAGCGCCTGGCCTGGGTGCTGGCCCGGCACAACATCGCCAGCGTGCGCTATGACAAGCGCGGGGTGGCCGCCAGCCTCGCCGCCACCCCGGACGAACGCAACCTGACCCTGGAGGCCTACGTGGCCGACGCCGTCGCCTGGGGCAACAAGCTCAAGGCCGACCCGCGCCTGGGCCAATTGGTGGTACTGGGCCACAGCGAGGGGGCGCTGATCGCCAGCCTCGCCGCGCCGCAAGTGGATGCCGCCGGGGTGATCTCCATCGCCGGCACCGCCCGGCCGGTAGACCAGGTCCTGCGCCAGCAATTGAGCTACCGCCTGCCCCCGGGCTTGATGGTGCGGGCCAACGAACTGCTGGACAGTCTCAAGGCCGGCAAGGTCGACAGCGATGTGCCCGCGGCCTTGCAGGTGATCTTCCGTCCCAGCGTGCAGCCTTACCTGATCACGCTGTTCCGCGATGATCCGGCCGCTGCGTTCGCCCGCCTGAAGATGCCGGCGCTGATCGTCCAGGGCAGCAACGACATCCAGGTCAGCGTCGATGATGCCAAGGTGCTCAAGGCCGCCAAACCCGATGCCCGGCTGGCGCTGATCGAGGGCATGAACCATGTAATGCGCATCGTGCCCAACGACCTGCAGCGCCAGCTGGCCTCCTACAAGGACCCGCAACTGCCCCTGGCGGCACAGCTGGGCAGTGCCATCACCGACTTTATTGACGGACTTCACACCCGTTAGCCTGTTTTAACCCTCCAGTCCTGGAAAAAACGGCCGATAAGCCTTTGCCGGCCGTTCGATTGCTGTCGGCGCACAGCGATTGGACAGGACTTGCCGTTATGACTGATACCCAGAATTCATCTGCCGCCGAGCAGGAAACCGTCGCCCCGGAGCCGGCAGCGCGCCCCTGGGCTGACGTCCAGGTCGAGCACCGCAAGATGCTGCGCCTGGCTCCCCTGCAAACCGATCGCGCCACCGGCTCACGTCCCCTGCGTTTCATCGAGTTCGGCTACGCCGAGCGCAGCAACAAGCAATACAGCCTGCTGCGCCTGAACGTCAGCCTGCCCGGGCAACGGGTGCGCAAGGAACAGAACCACCTGGATGTGTGGGTCGAGCACGACACTCGCCGGGTTTGCTTCGAGCCCGAGGGCGGCCTGCAGATCGAACCCTTGAATCGTGGGATTGGCCGCTTCCTGCTGGCCCAGGCTGCACAGTGGGCACAGAAGAAATGGCCGCACTACCGGGTCGACGGCTTCGACCTGGCGAACAAGGACGCCCTGAATGAAGACACCCGCCTGCGCCGCGACCATGTGCTGCGCATGCAGGGTTTCGACGTGGCCTACGCCGATGCCCAGCACCTCAAGGGCAGCGTCAAGGACGTCCAGGTCGGTGAGCTGCTGAGCCAGTGGAACACCGAGAAACTGCAGTTCGTGGAGATACTGGAAGCCGCGCAGATGCTCCAGCAGGCCGAGCAGAACCTGGAGGAACTGGAAGGCAAGCTGCGCAAGCAGGATGAGAAAGTCACCAAGTACAAGCGTGAAGATGCCGGCTTGCGCTTCACCATCACCTGCCTGGTGGCCTTCGCCGTATTCCAGGCCGGGTTGCTGATCTGGATCGCGACTCACCGCTGAGCCGCATCCCCTTGCCGCCAGGGCCCGCATTGCGCGGGCCGGCGGCCCCCTTCAGAGACGAGAAGCGAAGAGCGCCTGGTGCTGACGGCATTGTTCGGCGGTGAGCATGAACACGCCATGGCCACCGTTCTCGAAGTCCAGCCAGGCGAAATCCACCTCCGGATACAACGCCTCGACGTGCACCTGGCTGTTGCCCACCTCGACGATCAGCAGGCCCTTTTCGGTCAAGTGCCCGGCCGCTTCGGCCAGCATGCGCCGCACCAGGTTCAGGCCATCTTCGCCACAAGCCAGGCCCAGCTCGGGCTCGTGCTGGTATTCCTCGGGCATGTCGGCGAAATCCTCGGCGTCGACATAGGGCGGGTTGGACACGATCAGGTCGAAGCGCTGGCCTGGCAGGCCATCGAAACCATCGCCCTGCACGGTGAAGACCCGCTCTTCGACGCCGTGGCGCTCGATGTTCTGGTTGGCCACTTCCAGGGCCTCGAAGGACAGGTCCGCGAGCACCACCTCGGCATCACGGAACTCGTAGGCACAAGCGATGCCGATGCAGCCTGAGCCGGTGCACAGGTCGAGGATGCGGGCCGGCTCGTTGGCCAGCCAGGGCTCGAAGCGCTTCTCGATCAGTTCGCCAATGGGCGAGCGGGGAACCAGCACACGCTCGTCGACCATGAATGGCAGGCCGCAGAACCAGGCCTCGCCCAGCAGGTAGGCCACGGGAACCCGGTCTTCGATGCGGCGCTTGAGCAAGTGCTGCAAGTGGACCAGCTCGTTGTCTTCCAACGCGCAGTCCAGATAGCTATCGGCAATTTCCCAGGGCAGATGCAGGGCACCCAGTACCAGTTGGCGCGCCTCGTCCCAGGCATTGTCGGTGCCATGGCCGAAGAACAGATTCTCCCCATGAAAGCGGCTGACAGCCCAGCGGATATGGTCACGCAAGGTGCGTAGACGGGAAGTGATCACGGAACAGACTCCTGACAAAACGACCGACGATTCTAACAGCCAAAGCCGTTGCCGACTAAGCGTGAAAACCATTGCCGCGCAATCGACCGGCGAGCGCCCTGGCTCCTCTCGAAGGGCGTTCGACGATAGCCCTTGACATGGCTGCAGGCCAGCAACGGCGCCCCTTACGTTAGTAGCGATTCACAGAAGCGCTCCGCCAGAGGACAATGTCGCAAACGCCCCACTCACAGGAGCCCCAGAATGTCCGTTCCAAAGACGATGTTTCAACTCAGCGGTCGTGGTTATGCGGCGGCCAATTTGAGCCACGCGACCCTTGTGATCATCGACGCCCAGAAAGAGTACCTCAGCGGCCCCCTGGCCCTGTCCGGCATGGACGCGGCAGTGGCCAACATCCGCCAGCTGCTGAGCGCCGCCCGGGTAGCCGGCCGGCCCATCGTGCATGTCCGCCACCTCGGCACCGTCGGTGGCCTGTTCGACCCCCAGGGCGAACGCGGCGAATTCATTCCCGGCCTCGAACCCCAGGGTGACGAGACCATCATCGGCAAGCTGCTGCCCAGCGCCTTCCACGGCACCGAACTGGAAAAGCGCCTGCAGGACCTGGGCTCCCTGGACCTGATCGTGGCCGGTTTCATGAGCCACTCCAGCGTCAGCACCACCGTCCGCGCGGCGAAGAACCTGGGCTTTCGCTGCACCCTGGTGGAAGATGCCTGCGCCACCCGCGACCTGCCCTACAAGGACGGCATCCTCAGCGCTGCACACGTCCAGCAGACCGAAATGGCGATCATGGCCGACAACTTCGCCACCCTGGCCTCGACCGCAAGCCTGATCTGACCGCCCTGCGGTGAGCGGCTGGCGGGCCGCTCATCCATGAATGCCACGCATTTGCAGCAATTACCCGAGCCTCAGGAACCACCCGATCAACTTCCGGTCGAAGGGCCGATACCCACTGAGGAAGGTCGGAATGAAGATATCCGATGGTTTTGACGCACGCCGGTTGCGGCCCAAGAGCCCGCGCAACTGGCGCTTGCGCTTGGGAGCGGCATTCTCCGCATTGCTGGCGACCTGCGGCGTGCTGCTAGCCATGGCCGGTATCGCCAGCCTGCTGGGACGCGCGCCGGCGCTGGGCGAACTCAACGCCCAACCGCTGGGTTCGACGGTGGTTCTGCTGATCGGCCTGGTACTGCTGTATGCCGGCGTGCGCCTGTGGCGACGTTGCCGACGGCGCATGCGACAGCCGCTGGCGCTGAACATGGCCCCGCACCTGATGAAAAAACACGACTGAGACAGCCCACGGCGCGATTTACGCGCCTGAAGGCGTACCGACTTGGGTAAACTAGCCGCCCTTCGCGGAGGCTGACATGCAAGACGACGACTTTTCCCTGTTCAAGAACGAAATGCGCGGCATCAAGCCGATCAAGCATGACCGTGCCGAAACAGGCAAACCCAAGACCGACCGGGCGCAGATCGCCAAGCTGCGCCAGGCTGCCACCGTACGCAGCGAAACCACCACGGTGGACGGCTTGTCCGACCAGTTCGTCATCGACGTGGGTCCGGAAGACGAGCTGATGTGGGCCCGCGATGGGGTCCAGGACAGCCAGATGCGCAAGCTGAAGATCGGCCAGATCCCCTTCGAAGGCAGCCTCGACCTGCACGGCATGACCGTGGAGAAAGCCCGGGAAACCCTCTGGGCGTTCCTCGCCGAAGCCACCAGGTTCGAAATTCGCTGTGTGCGGGTTACCCACGGCAAGGCCGTGCGCCTGGACGGCAAGCGGCCGATGATCAAGAGCCACGTCAACACCTGGCTGCGCCAGCATCCGCAGGTGCTGGGCTTCGCTTCCTGCCAGGCCAGGCATGGCGGCACCGGCGCGCTGTATGTGATGCTCAAGCGCACCATGATGGAAGGCCGCGACGAATAAAGCGCCTGCATCGAGCTTGCAGCGCCGTGCCGGCCACCGTACCCTTGCCCTTTGCGTAAAATCCCACAGGTAGTTTCATGTCCCTGGAACAGAATTACACCGCGATCCTCGGCCAATTGGGCGAGGACGTCTCCCGCGAGGGCCTGCTCGACACGCCCAAGCGCGCCGCCAAAGCCATGCAGTACCTTTGCCGCGGTTATGCACAAACCCTGGAAGAGGTCACCAACGGTGCCTTGTTCAGCTCCGACAACAGCGAAATGGTGCTGGTCAAGGACATCGAGCTCTACTCGCTGTGCGAACACCACCTGCTGCCTTTCATCGGCAAGGCCCACGTGGCCTACATTCCCAGTGGCAAGGTCCTGGGGCTGTCGAAGGTCGCGCGCATCGTCGACATGTATGCCCGGCGCCTGCAGATCCAGGAAAACCTCAGCCGGCAGATCGCCGACGCCGTCCAGCAAGTGACCGGTGCCCTGGGCGTGGCCGTGGTGATCGAGGCCAAGCACATGTGCATGATGATGCGCGGCGTGGAGAAGCAGAACTCGTCGATGATCACTTCGGTGATGCTCGGTGAATTCCGCGAGAATGCCGCGACCCGCAGCGAGTTCCTCAGCCTGATCAAGTGACAGGCGGGAAATGAAAAAACCGGCGTCGATCGCCGGTTTTTTTTCGCCTGGCAAAAATCGGTTAAGCTGCCGCCCCTTCATCCATGGGCAAGAGGCAACACCGTGATCGTCAAAGCACTGCGAGTCGGCCTGGGCCAACTCATCATTTTCATCGACTTCATCACCCGCCCGCGCAAGCAGCAGCGCAGCGCCGCCGCCCAGGCCCAGGTCGAGCAGGCCGCCCAGGGCCTGGCGCTATACCAGTTCCACGCCTGCCCCTTCTGCGTGAAGACCCGCCGCACCCTGCACCGCCTCAACGTGCCGGTGGCACTGCGCGACGCCAAGAACAACCCACAGGACCGCCAGGCCCTGCTGGAACAAGGCGGCAAGATCAAGGTGCCGTGCCTGCGCATCGAAGAGAACGGGCAGACCACCTGGATGTACGAATCCAAGGTGATCATCGACTACCTGAACCAGCGTTTTTCCGCAGCCTGAACAACCTGACGCGAAGATCCGGCGCCCGTCAGGCGCCGGCCGCCGCTCAATCGAACATCGCCACATGTCGCGGATGACTCGCCACCCGCTGCATCCAGGCCTGGATCCCGGGATAGCCGGCCAGGTCGAAACCACCCTCATGGGCCACATGGGTGTAGGCATACAGCGCGATGTCGGCAATGGAGTAATGCTCGCCCACCAGGTACGGCGTGCGACTCAGTTGTTTCTCCATCACATCCAGCGCCTTGTAGCCACGCTTGTGCAGCTTCAGGTATTCCTCCCGGCGCTCCTCGGGCAAGCCCTCGTAGGCTTTTATGAAACGCGCCACGGCAATGTACGGCTCGTGGCTGTACTGTTCGAAGAACTGCCATTGCAGGACCTGGGTCCGTAGCCGCGGCTCGCTGGGCAGGAATTCACTGCCATCGGCAAGGAAGTTGAGGATCGCGTTGGACTCCCACAGGCAAGTGCCGTCCTCGAGTTCCAGGACCGGGATCTTGCCGTTGGGATTCTTCGCCAGGAATGCCTCGGTCTGGGTATCCCCGCCAAGGATATCCACCGCCTGCCATTCATAAGGCAGCCCCAACAGGTTGAGCATCAGCTTGATCTTGTAGCAGTTGCCTGAACGGTAATCGCCATAAACCTTGTACATGGCCCTCCCCTAGGCTGCCTGTGCAGCCTGTGCTTGACGTATCACGGTGGCCAGCCGCTTGAGGCCCTCGTCCAGCCGCGCCGGATCGATGTGGCTGAAATTCAACCGAAGATGCCCGTGGTTGTGGTCCGGTTCGCTAAAGAACGGCTCACCGGGCATGAAGGCGACGTCGCGTTCCAACGCCGCCTTCAGCAAAGTGCGGGTGTCGAGGGCCTGTTTCAAGCTCAGCCAGAAAAACAATCCGCCCGCAGGCACCTGCCAGTACGCCAAGTCGCTGAAGTGAGCCTGCAAGGCCGCCTCGAAAGCATCACGACGCTGGCGGTAGTAGCTGCGCAGGTCTTGCAGATGCTGCTGGAACCGGTCGCTGCCGATCCACTGCATGGCCTGCCACTGCACCTTGAGCAACATCGCCTCGGCGGGCAGGCCTCCAGCGAACGACATCACCTCCGGAGCTGGGCCGCGGCGAGGATTTCATGGATCAGGGAGCTTTTGAGGCGCGATACACGTCGGAGAAGGCCATGGAGTCACCGCTAGCGAAGGGCTGGAAAAATACGTCAAACTGCTTGACCGAAAATTACGCCGACTCTCGCAGATACGTCAATATGCTTGACCTTAAACAGCAATCCTCGCAGCAGATCGCCATGGAAGCCTTCTTCTTCGGCTACCAGGCCTTCACCGCCAAGGCCGACGAAATGCTCGAACGTCGCGGCCTGAGCCGCGTCCATCAACGCATCGTGTTTTTCATCGCTCGCTACCCCGAGTTGAGCGTGAAGGAGTTGCTGGCCCTGCTGGGAGTCAGCAAGCAGGCCTTGAACACTCCCCTGCGCCAACTGTTGGAAATGCACCTGGTGAACAGCGTCACGCCAGCCTGCGATAAGCGCAAACGCCTGCTGCAACTGACCGCCGAAGGCGTGCGCTTCGAACAATCCTTGCGCCGCGAGCAGGTCAAGTTGCTGCAACGGGCCTTTACCGAAGCGGGTGAAGATGCGGTCAATGGCTGGCTGGCGGTCAACCAGGCCCTGGCCGGCAAACCGGCCGACGCCTGACTTCCTGGGCGGGCATCAGCTCCCGGCGCCCGCCTCCTGCCATCTCCCCGTCTTGAGCCCCGATTGCCTGCAAGCTCGATATAGCCGTGCCTGGCAGAGCCTTCGCACACAAGCCAAAAAACATTATTTGCATTCTTTGTATACAAAAGCATAATCGCCAACTGTGAGTTCTTGACCCAAGGGTCAACTAAGCCCACGCGCCTGACCTGCCTCAAAGAGCCGCTGCCCACCCTCGCGTGCCCGGTTCTGGAAAAAACAATAAAACTCTTGAGGAGTACTCGCTGTGGAAAGCCGAAAATCCGAAGCCTCTCCGCTCAACCTCTCGTCATCGCCGAACAGCGGCTGGCTGGAGCGCATCTTCAAACTCAAGTTGCATGGCACCACGGTGAAGACCGAGCTGATCGCCGGCATGACGACCTTCATCACCATGGCCTACATCATCTTCGTCAACCCGAACATCATGGCCGACGCCGGTATCGACCACGGCGCCGCCTTCGTCGCCACCTGCATCTCCGCGGCCCTGGGCTGCCTGTTGATGGGCCTGTACGCCAACTGGCCAGTGGGCCTGGCACCGGGCATGGGGCTCAACGCCTTCTTCACCTACACCGTGGTCGGCACCATGGGTTACCAGTGGGAAACCGCCCTCGGCGCGGTCTTCGTCTCCGGCGTGCTGTTCATGATCCTGACCCTGTCGCGGGTCCGCGAATGGCTGCTCAACAGCATTCCGGCCAGCCTGCGCTTCGCCATGGGCGCCGGGGTCGGGCTGTTCCTCGGCCTGATCGGCCTCAAGACCTCCGGGATCATCGTCGACAGCCCGGCGACCCTGATCAAGCTCGGCTCCCTGCGCGAGCCGGGGCCGCTGCTGGCTGCGGTGTGCTTCCTGATGATCGCCGTGCTCAGCTATCGCCGGGTGTTCGGCGCGATCCTGATCAGCATCATCGCCGTGACCCTGGCCGGCTGGGGCCTGGGCCTGGTGCACTACAACGGCATCCTCTCCCCGCCGCCAAGCCTGGCGCCGACCTGGATGGCCATGGATGTCGCCGGGGTGTTCAACGTCAGCATGATCAGCGTGGTCCTGGCGTTCCTGTTCGTGCACATGTTCGATACCGCCGGCACCCTGATGGGCGTGGCCCAGCGCGCCGGCCTGGTGAACCCTGACGGACGGATCGAGAACCTGTCCCGGGCGCTCAAGGCCGACAGCGCCTCCAGCGTGTTCGGCGCGGTGGTCGGTGTGCCACCGGTCACCAGCTATGTGGAAAGCGCCGCAGGCGTGGCCGCCGGTGGCCGTACCGGCCTGACCGCCATCACCGTGGGCGTGCTGTTCGTGGCGGCGATGTTCTTCGCCCCGCTGGCCGGGATGATCCCCGCCTACGCCACCGCTGGCGCGCTGATCTACGTGGCGATGCTGATGATGGGCGGCATGGCCCATATCGACTGGGAAGAAGCCACTGACAGCATTCCGGCGATCGTCACGGCGATCATGATGCCCCTGACCTTTTCCGTCGCCGACGGGATCGCCCTGGGTTTCATCACCTACGTGGTGCTCAAGGCCGGCACCGGCAGGCACAAGGAAATCTCCATCAGCCTGTATGTGCTGTGCGCGATCTTCATCGCCAAGTTCGTGTTCCTGTAGTTCTCGGCCCTTGTCGCCAAGCCCCGTCCAGTCGGATGGGGCTTTTTCATGGGCGCCCCGGCAACACACCGGCCCGCCCTGGTCGCGGGCAAAAAAAAGCCCGCAGTGTGGGGCGGGCAAGGACCAAAGAAAGCTATTTGCGCAGGATTCTTGGGGGAAAGTCCTAGCTTCCTCGATAGGTCGAATAGCTGTAGGGCGAAATCAGCAGCGGCACGTGGTAGTGATCCTGCTCGGCGCTGATGCCGAAACGCAGCACCACCACATCGAGGAATGCCGGCTCCGGCAACTGCACGCCGCGGGCGCGGTAGTAATCGCCGGCGTGGAAGTGCAACTGGTAGACGCCGCTGCGGTAGTCATCGCCTTGCAGCAGCGGTGCGTCGCAGCGCCCGTCGCTGTTGGTGACGGCGGTGGCGACCGGTTCCAACTGCGCCCCTTCGACCCGATACAGCTCGATCTTGATGGCGCTGCCAGGGCAGCCGTGTGCGGCATCCAAAACGTGTGTAGTCAAACGTCCCATTGATTCTGCGTGCCTGTTGCGATCGAGCTTCAGGCCTCGCGCCTCCCGGAGTCAGTGAAAGAAAGGGCGGCCATGATCGGCGGCTGGGCAACGAGCATGGCGAGGTCACGATTAAGACACTTTTATCTAAAATTGTACACAATAATAATTACACTCATCGCCCACTCCAAGGCTACTGCCGGTCGAGCTCCGATCAAGACCAAAAGCACGCCGCCTGGCGACTTGCGATTCATAAGCTGACCACTTGGGCAGATTTCTTGCAGGGAGATTGTGCAGCAACAAAAGGGTAAATTTGCAAAAAAACGGGCTTACAAACCGATTATAAACTTGTATACAATCAAGCCATCGCAGTGACGCTCACCTGGCTCTTCCCGGTTTCAGGTCCCGCCACGCCACAGTTACCACGAACAATAAGGAAGACTGCAGTGAGCGCTGACTACCCTCGCGACCTGATCGGTTACGGCTCCAACCCTCCTCACCCTCACTGGCCAGGCAATGCCCGTGTCGCCCTGTCCTTCGTGCTCAACTACGAAGAAGGCGGCGAGCGCAACATCCTTCATGGCGACAAGGAATCCGAAGCCTTCCTCTCGGAAATGGTCGCCGCCCAGCCCCTGCAGGGCGAGCGCAACATGAGCATGGAATCGCTGTACGAATATGGCAGCCGTGCCGGCGTCTGGCGGATCCTCAAGCTGTTCAAGGAATTCGATATCCCGCTGACCATCTTCGCCGTGGCCATGGCCGCCCAGCGCCATCCGGACGTGATCCGCGCCATGGTCGAGGCCGGCCACGAGATCTGCAGCCACGGCTACCGCTGGATCGACTACCAGTACATGGATGAGGCCCAGGAACGCGAGCACATGCTCGAAGCGATCCGCATCCTCACCGAGATCACCGGCGAACGCCCCCTGGGCTGGTACACCGGGCGCACCGGCCCGAACACCCGGCGCCTGGTGATGGAGGAAGGCGGCTTCCTCTACGACAGCGACACCTACGACGACGACCTGCCCTACTGGGAACCCAACAACCCCACCGGCAAGCCGCACCTGGTGATCCCCTACACCCTGGACACCAACGATATGCGCTTCACCCAGGTGCAGGGTTTCAACAAGGGCGATGACTTCTTCCACTACCTCAAGGACGCCTTCGACGTCTTGTATGCCGAGGGTGCAGAGGCACCGAAGATGCTCTCCATCGGCCTGCACTGCCGCCTGGTTGGACGTCCGGCACGCCTGGCCGCCCTCAAGCGCTTCATCGAGTATGTCAAGGGCCACGAGCAGGTGTGGTTCACCCGGCGGGTGGATATCGCCCGTCACTGGCAGCAGGTCCACCCTTGCCAGGGAGCGGCGAAATGACCGCATTCCAGACCCTCAAGCCCTCGACCCTGGACCGCGCAGGCTTCATCGAGGCCTTCGCCGACATCTACGAGCATTCCCCATGGGTGGCCGAAAAGGCCCATGACCTGGGCCTGGACGCCTCCATCGACCAGATCGAGGGGCTGCACCAGCGCATGAGCGACATCCTCCTCAGCGCCGACCACGCCCGCCAACTGGCGCTGATCAACGCCCACCCGGACCTCGCCGGCAAGGCCGCGATCCAGGGCGAACTGACCGCGGCCAGCACCAACGAGCAGGCCGGCGCCGGCATCCATCAGTGCACCGCCGAGGAGTTCCAGCGCTTCACCGAACTGAACGATGCCTACAAGGCCAAGTTCCAGTTCCCCTTCATCATGGCGGTGAAGGGCAGCAACCGGCACCAGATCCTCGCCGCCTTCGAAACCCGCATCCACAACTCGGTGGACACCGAGTTCAAGTGCGCCCTGGCGGAAATCAACAAGATCGCCCTGTTCCGCTTGCAGACGCTGTAGCCAGTGGTCGAGGCAGGCCCGGCCTGCCGCGGCAAAACCACCGATAAAGGCTGACAAGAACAATGGACAACCACGCCATATCCTGCCCGCAGCCCGCCACCCGCAAGGGTGCATGCCCGGCTGTCCGGAGCCTCGCCGAACCTCGGGGCCCGCACCTTCGCATCCAGCCGCACCGATTCCCGGACACGAGCCGCGAACAGCCCTGGGCATCCGCCAGGGATGCAGGCTGAAACCGCTCGGTGAGCAGCGCCGGACATGGCCAACAGCAACCCATAGAGAATTCAAGAAGAACAGCATGCGCACATTGACCATTGAGCCCCTGAGCAAAGAAGCCTTCGCCCCTTTCGGAGACGTGATCGAAACCGACGGCAGCGACCACTTCATGATCAACAACGGTTCGACCATGCGCTTCCACCGCCTGGCGACGGTCGAGACCGCCCAGCCGGAGGACCGGGCGATCATCAGCATCTTCCGCGCCGACGCGCTGGAGATGCCGCTCACCATCCGCATGCTGGAACGCCATCCGCTGGGCAGCCAGGCTTTCATCCCGCTGCTCGGCAACCCCTTTCTGATCGTGGTCGCGCCACTTGGCGATGCACCTGTATCAGGTCTCGTCCGTGCCTTTGTCAGTAATGGCAGGCAGGGCATCAACTACCATCGCGGCGTCTGGCACCACCCGGTGCTGACGATCGAAAAGCGGGATGACTTCCTGGTGGTCGATCGCAGTGGTTCTGGCAACAACTGCGATGAGCATTTCTTCAAAGAGGATGAGCGTTTGATCCTCGCCCCCCACCAATAAGAGAAGGCCTGATCCCCCGACAACAAGGGTGACGGGCATGAGGTAAAGACTGTGGAAGCACATCTGTTGGAATGGCTCAACCTGAGCGTGCGCTGGATACACATGATCACCGGTGTGGCCTGGATCGGCGCATCGTTCTACTTCGTCTGGCTGGAGAACAACCTCAATCGCGTCAACCCCAGGAACGGCCTGTCCGGCGATCTCTGGGCGATCCATGGTGGCGGTATCTACCACCTGGAGAAGTACAAGCTGGCACCACCCTCGATGCCGGAGAACCTGCACTGGTTCAAATGGGAAGCCTATTTCACCTGGATGTCGGGGATCGCCCTGCTGTGCCTGGTGTTCTACTGGAACCCGACCCTGTACCTGCTGGCCCCCGGCAGCACCCTGAGCGGTGGCGAGGGCATCGCCATCGGCGTCGGTTCGCTGGTCGCCGGCTGGTTCATCTACGACTTCCTGTGCGATTCGCCGCTGGGCAAGCAACCGGCCCTGCTGGGCCTGGTGCTGTTCGTGCTGATCATCGCCGCCTGCTTCGGCTTCAGCCAGGTGTTCAGCGGTCGCGGTGCCTACCTGCATACCGGGGCGATCATCGGCACCATCATGGTGGGTAACGTGTTCCGCATCATCATGCCGGCCCAGCGCCAGCTGGTAGCAGCCATCGAGGCCAACCAGACGCCGGATCCGGTACTGCCGGCCAAGGGCTTGCTGCGTTCGCGGCACAACAACTACTTCACTCTGCCAGTGCTGTTCATCATGATCAGCAACCACTTCCCGAGCACCTACGGCAGCCAGTACAACTGGTTGATCCTGGCCGGTATCGCGGTGGCGGCGGTGCTGGTTCGCCACTACTTCAACACTCGCCATGACAGCCACAAGTTCGCCTGGACCCTGCCGGTCGCGGCGCTGGGCATGATCTGCCTGGCCTACGTCACCGGCCCGGCCGGCACTCCCGGCACCCCGGAAGTGGCCAAGGCCCCCGCCAAGATCGAGTACCAGCCATTGCCGGAAACCGCCCTGGGCGGGGGTGCCAAGCCAGCCACCCAAGCCTCGGCGCCAGCTCCGGCCGCCAGCGCTCCGGCCCAGGCCGCCAATACCGGGCCGAGCTTCGAGAAGGTCCACAACGTGATCCAGGAGCGTTGCGCAGTCTGTCACTCGGCCAAGCCCACCAGCCCGTTGTTCAGCGCCGCGCCAGCCGGGGTGATGTTCGATACCCCCGAGCAGATCCGCTTGCAGGCGGCACGCATCCAGGCCCAGGCCGTCGCCAGCCAGATCATGCCCCTGGGCAACATCACCCAGATGACCCAGCAGGAACGTGAACTGATCGGCGCCTGGATCGCCCAGGGGGCCCAGACCAACTGATCAGCGCCTGGCGCCAGGCCCAGCGGCGAGCAGCTCGCGTCTACAGGATCGGTGCTTCTGTAGGGGCGGGCTGGCTCGCCATCGGCCGATCATGATTTGCCTGTTGCTGCATACCACTACGCCAATGGCGCGGTGGCTAAATCACAAGAATAAAAAAGATCCGAGGTGTTGCATGTCCGATTCATCCGAACAGTGCGTCCCCGATGCGCCAGCCATTCAGCGCTTGCCTTTCCTGCAACTGATCCTGGTCGGCTTGCAGCACGTCCTGCTGATGTATGGCGGCGCGATCGCGGTACCGCTGATCATCGGACAGGCCGCTGGCCTGAGTCGTGAAGAAATCGCCTTCCTGATCAACGCCGACCTGCTGGTGGCCGGCATCGCCACCATCGTCCAGTCCTTCGGCATCGGCCCCATGGGCATTCGCATGCCGGTGATGATGGGCGCCAGTTTCGCCGCCGTGGGCAGCATGGTGGCCATGGCCGGCATGCCCGGCATCGGCCTGCAGGGCATCTTCGGCGCCACCATCGCCGCCGGGTTCTTCGGCATGCTGATCGCGCCCTTCATGTCCAAGGTGGTGCGTTTCTTCCCACCCCTGGTCACCGGCACGGTGATCACCTCGATCGGCTTGTCGCTGTTCCCCGTGGCGGTGAACTGGGCCGGTGGCGGCGGGACCTCGGCACAATTCGGCTCCCCCATCTACCTCATCGTCGCCGGGTTGGTGCTGGGCACCATCCTGCTGATCCACCGCTTCATGCGTGGGTTCTGGGTGAACATTTCCGTGCTGATCGGCATGGGCCTGGGCTACCTGCTGTGCGGCTTGATCGGCATGGTCGACCTCAGCGGCCTGGCCCAGGCGCCCTGGCTACAGGTGGTGACGCCCCTGCACTTCGGCATGCCGCAATTCAACCTGGCCCCCATCCTCTCCATGTGCCTGGTGGTGGTGATCATCTTCGTCGAGTCCACCGGCATGTTCCTGGCCCTGGGCAAGATCACCGGCCAGGAAGTCACGCCGCGCATGCTGCGCCGTGGCCTGTTGTGTGACGCCGGGGCCTCGTTCTTCGCCGGCTTCCTCAATACCTTCACCCATTCCTCGTTCGCCCAGAACATCGGCCTGGTACAGATGACCGGGGTTCGCTGCCGTTCGGTGACCATGGTCGCCGGCGGCTTGCTGATCGTCCTCAGCCTGCTGCCCAAGGCGGCCTTCCTGGTGGCATCGATTCCCCCGGCGGTCCTGGGTGGCGCGGCCATCGCCATGTTCGGCATGGTGGCGGCCACCGGGATCAAGATCCTCCAGGAGGCCGACATCGCCGACCGGCGCAACCAGTTGCTGGTGGCGGTGAGCATCGGCATGGGCCTGATCCCGGTGGTACGCCCGGAGTTCTTCGCCCACCTGCCGCTGTGGATGAGCCCCATCACCCACAGCGGCATCGCCATGGCCACCTTGAGCGCCCTGCTGCTGAACCTGCTGTTCAACATCCTTGGCGGTGCCGAACGAGTCACCGACAGCCACCGGCAAGTCCACCAGCATTGAACGACCCGGGCGCCAGGTTGGCGCCCGAGCATGCCCTGAACCGATACCGCAGCCACGGCCCACCCTGGGCCCAGCGCTGCCTGCACCGCTGCGCCTTGAGAACAAGAACAACCAGGGAGCACCACCATGCAGACTGCCCGCAGTTACCCAGTGGCCCCCATTCCCCGGGCGCCACGCAGCCAGGCCGCCAACGGTCATGGCCCTGCCATTCCCCATCCTTGCGAGCCGGTGGCCAGACCTGGCGCCCGGCCTGCCCCAGCGTGGCTGCAAGTACAGCGCTGTGCCGTACTTGAGCGCCGCCGTGGGAGCCAGTATTCTCCGCGGCCGCGCAACTCCGAGGTAAAAAAAAGCCCGGACGAAAAACCTGACCTGAAAGCCAACTTATCCCGGCCCAGGCAGGTATCAAGGCGCAGGAATCAAAGCACAAGAACCCTCTGCCGACTGTATCGCTACAGCCGGGCGATGGTTCTTTCGCTTTTTTCGGCCTTGCCACAGCAGCCGTTAAAAGCGGCCGAGCTGAGCGATCGGACAGTGTTCGAAGCAAAGAAAAAAGGCGCCACACCAGAGCGCCAGATCAAAAAAAACATTGAAACACCTACTTTGGGAGCAACCGAATGAAACCTGTGAGCACACGCCTGATGCTGGCCGCCGGCCTGCTGGCCGGGAGCCAGGCCATGGCCGGGGACCTGCTGCAATGGCAGAACAACAGCCTGACCTACCTGTACGGCAAGGACTTCAAGATCAACCCGCAGATCCAGCAGACCGTGACCTTCGAGCACGCCGACGCCTGGAAGTATGGAGACAACTTCTTCTTCCTCGACCGCATCTTCTATAACGGCAAGAAAGACGGCAACGTCGGCCCGAACACCTACTACGGCGAGTTCACCCCGCGTCTTTCGTTCGGCAAGATCTTCGACCAGAAGCTGGAATTCGGCCCGATCAAGGATGTGCTCCTGGCCTTCACCTATGAATTCGGCGAAGGCGACAACGAGTCCTACCTGGTAGGTCCCGGTTTCGACCTGGCGGTACCCGGCTTCGACTACTTCCAGCTCAACTTCTACCAGCGCCACACCGAAGGCAGCCGCCCGGGCGACAACGTCTGGCAGATCACCCCGGTGTGGTCCTACACCATTCCCGTGGGCCGCTCGGACATCCTGATCGACGGCTACATGGACTGG
The DNA here is from genome assembly GCF_002112765.1 of Pseudomonas sp. B6(2017). NCBI lineage: Bacteria > Pseudomonadati > Pseudomonadota > Gammaproteobacteria > Pseudomonadales > Pseudomonadaceae > Pseudomonas > Pseudomonas sp. B6(2017). The sequence continues at coordinate 252,794 of NZ_NEIQ01000007.1, forward strand.
GTCGTGGACAACGACCGCAATTCCAAGGGCACCTACCACGCCAACCTGCACTTCAATCCACAGGTCAAGTACGACCTGGGCAAGGCATTGAACTGGGGCGCCAAGCAGCTGTACGTCGGTTTCGAGTACGACTACTGGAAGAACAAGTACGGCGTCCAGGACTCTCGCGCCTTCGAGACCAACCAGGACACCGCCAGCCTGCTGGTCAAGTACCACTTCTAAGCGGCATGCCGGGTGCTGCCTCCGATGGCTGGAGGCAGCACGCAAAATATCGACCAATTCGATAAAACCAGCGCACATTTCGCAACCATCGATCGATGAGGCAGGCATAACATCCCGCTCATTCCACTTATCGACCAGGAGTTGCTCCATGACCCAACTGCGCAAGGTACTCAGCGTCCATAGCGGCCAGCCCGCATCCGACGGTGCCGGAGTGAAACTGACCCGGGTCTTCGGTGGCCAGGGCGTCGAACGCTTCGATCCGTTCCTGATGCTCGACGAATTCGGTTCACAAAACCCCGACGACTACATCGCCGGCTTCCCGCCCCACCCGCACCGTGGCTTCGAGACCGTGACCTACATGCTCGAAGGCCGCATGCGCCATGAAGACCACCTGGGCAACGTCGGCCTGCTGCAAAGCGGCGGCGTGCAGTGGATGACCGCTGCCAAGGGCATCATCCACAGCGAGATGCCGGAACAGGAACAAGGCGTGATGCGCGGCTTCCAGTTGTGGCTGAATCTGCCGGGCCGGCACAAGCTCGATCCGGCCGCCTATCGTGATATCCAGCCCCAGGACCTCCCGCGGCTGACCACGGCTGGTGGGGTCGAGGCGGTGGTGATCGCCGGACGCTTCGACGATGGTCACAGCCAGCAGGCCGGAGCAGTGGAGCGCCCCCATACCGAACCGCATTACTTCGACCTGCACCTGCCGGCCGGAGCCTCGGTCAGTCCACGACTGCCGGCGGGACACCGAGTGATGCTGTACGTCTATGAAGGTTCGATCGAGTTGCCGGGGCACCCGCAGAGCATCGCAAGCAGCCGCCTGGTACGCCTGGCCGACGAAGGTGAGCTGCGCCTGGACAGCCGGGCGGGCGCCCGGGTGCTGCTGATCGCCGGCAAGCCCCTGGGAGAACCGGTGGTGCAGTACGGCCCTTTCGTGATGAATAGCCGGGAGGAGATCGAGCAGGCCTTGCGGGATTTTCGCGATGACCGCCTAACCGACTGAGGCTCGCAGGCCAGGGGTTTCAGGCCGGGGCCAGGGCCTTGCGCAAACCGAGGAAACGCACCAGCTCCCCAGCCTTGGCCAGGGCGTCGCTGCGGCCCAGCTCGATCAGCTCGCTGCAGTAGGCTGCCTCGAACAGCAGGTAGCTCAGCACCCCGGCACCACTGGTACGGGTCGCCCCCGGTCCGCGCAGGAACAGGCGCAAGGCCGCCGGCAATTCGTGGCGGTGACGCGCGGCGATCTCGTCGATCGGCTGGCTGGGGGCGATCACCAGCACCTCCACCGGGGCGATGCCCAAGCCACTTTCGCTGGCGCCGCCCGGTACCAGTCGGGTGAAGTGATTGAGCCGCTCGAGCAGTTCGATGTCGCTTTCCAGGCTGTCGATGAAGGTGCTGTTGAGCATGTGGCCGCCGATCTGCGCCAGGGTCGGCTCCTGGCCGGTGTAGGTACGCTCCACGAGACTCTGCGGGTCGTTGCTCCGAGGGTTGCCGCTGACCCCGACCACCAGTACCCGGCTGGCGCCCAGGTGCAGGGCCGGGCTGATGGGCGCCGACTGGCGCACCGCACCATCGCCGAAGTACTCCTGCTGCAGCTTCACCGGGGCGAACAGCAGTGGAATGGCCGAACTGGCCAGCAGGTGATCCACCGTCAAGCGCGTGGGAAGACCGATCCGCCGGTGCCGCAGCCAGGGGTCGATCACTCCGCCGCCCTGGTAGAAGGTCACCGCCTGGCCGGATTCATAACCGAAAGCCGTGACCGCCACCGCGTGCAGTTGCCCCAGGGCGATGGCCTCGTCGATCCCCGCGAGCTGCATGTGCTGGTCGAGCAGATCGCGTAGCGGCGAGCTGTTGATCAACGCCACCGGCACCTGGGAACCCAGGCCCAGCAGGCTGTGGCCAACGAAGCGGCTGGCCTGGCGAATCACTCCCGGCCAATCGCTGCGCATCACCTGGTGACTGCGAAAGTTGCCCCAGAACGTTGTCAGGCGCTCGATCGCCGCCGAGAAATTACTGGCACCACTGGCCAGGCTGACCGCATTGATCGCGCCGGCGGAAGTGCCGACGATCACCGGGAACGGATTACGCGCCCCAGGCCCCAGCAATTCGGCGATCGCCGACAACACCCCCACCTGGTAGGCCGCTCGGGCCCCACCGCCGGAAAGAATCAAACCTGTGACCGGTTGCACCGCACTCATCAATCCACTCCATCCATGACGCCTTGGGGGCGCTAGTCACTGTCGGGGAATCAACCGCGTTTCGGGTAAAGCCGGGGCTCGCCTGGCGGACGGCTCTTGAAACGCCGGTGGGCCCACAGGTACTGCTCGGGGCAGGCACGCAGCGCGCTCTCGACCCACTGGTTGATCCGCAGGCAATCCGCTTCTTCGCTGGCGCCTGGGAAGTCCGTCATCGGCGGATGGATCACCAGCCGATAACCGCTGCCATCGGCCAGGCGCTCCTGGGTGAACGGTACCACCAGCGCCTTGCCCAGGCGGGCGAACTTGGTGGTGGCGGTGACCGTGGCGGCCTGGATGCCGAACAGCGGCACGAACAGGCTCTGCTTGGCGCCATAGTCTTGATCCGGCGCGTACCAGATGGCGCGACCGGAGCGCAGCAGCTTGAGCATGCCGCGTACGTCCTCGCGCTCCACCGCCAGTGAGTCGAGGTTGTGTCGCTCACGGCCACGACGCTGGATGAAGTCGAACAGCGGGTTCTTGTGCTCGCGGTACATGCCATCGATGGTGTGCTGCTGGCCCAGCAGGGCCGCGCCGATTTCCAGGGTGGTGAAGTGCAGGGCCATGAGGATCACTCCCTGCCCTTCGCGCTGGGCTTGCCTCAAGTGCTCCAGCCCCTCGACATGGGCCAGGCGTGCCAGGCGCGGTTTGGACCACCACCAGCTCATGGCCATCTCGAAGAAGGCGATGCCGGTGGACGCGAAGTTCTCCTTGAGCAGGCGCTTGCGCTCCTGGGCGGACTTTTCCGGGAAGCACAGCTCCAGGTTGCGCTGGGCGATCCGCCGGCGCTCACCGGCGACCCGGTACATCAGGGCTCCCAGGGCGCGACCGATCAGCAGTAATAAAGGATAGGGCAGCTGGACGACCAGCCATAACACCCCGAGACCCAGCCACAGCGGCCAAAAGCGAGGATGAAGGAATGCAGCTCGAAAACGCGGGCGATCCATTACAGATTCCGGACAGACAACAAGGTCGCGCATTCTACAACGGTTCGACCTGGCTTGCGGCCCGCGGGCGTTCTCGTTATAAGTCTCGGCACTTTTAGTGACAAGCCGCCCCCTGCAGACCATGAGCCAAACCGAATTGCTAGACCAAGATCCTGTCTTCCAGTTAAAGGGCAGCATGCTCGCCATCACTGTGCTGGAGCTGGCCCGCAACGACCTGGAAGGTCTCGATCGCCAGCTGGCCGCCAAGGTCGCCCAGGCCCCGAACTTCTTCAGCAATGCCCCACTGGTACTGGCCCTGGACAAGCTGCCCGCCGCCGAAGGCTCGGTGGACCTGCCCGGGCTGATGCGCGTCTGCCGTCATCACGGCCTGCGGACCCTGGCCATCCGCGCCAGCCGCATCGAGGACATCGCTGCGGCGATCGCCGTGGACCTGCCGGTATTGCCCCCTTCCGGAGCCCGGGAACGGCCACTGGAGCCACCGGAAAGCGAAGTCCGCAAGGCGCCGGAAAAGCCCCCTGAACCCACGGTCAAGCCGACCCGCATCATCACCTCGCCAGTACGTGGTGGCCAGCAGATCTACGCCCAGGGTGGCGACCTGGTGGTGGTGTCCTCGGTCAGCCCCGGTGCGGAACTTCTCGCCGATGGCAATATCCATGTATACGGCCCGATGCGTGGCCGAGCCCTGGCCGGTGTCAAGGGCGACACCAAGGCACGGATTTTCTGCCAGCAACTGAGCGCCGAACTGATCTCCATCGCGGGCCAGTACAAGGTCTCCGAGGACCTGCGGCGCGACCCCCTGTGGGGCTCTGGAGTCCAGGTCAGCCTGTCGGGTGACGTGTTGAACATCATCCGTCTTTAACGGATACTGCCGCATTTTCCAAGCATCTCTAAAACGTAGCGAATACGGCTCAAACGAAGTGGGAAATTGGCAATAAGCAGCGTTTATCGAAGATAAACCCTGCCACTGACCGAGCTCCAGCCAAGGCTGTCCGACTGCAGTAGTTTTCAAGAGATGTTTTTCAGGGACCCAAAGTCCTTTTTCCTTAGGGGTGAAACACCTTGGCCAAGATTCTCGTTGTTACATCCGGCAAGGGTGGTGTGGGTAAAACCACCACCAGCGCCGCTATCGGTACCGGCCTCGCTCTGCGTGGCCACAAGACTGTCATCGTCGACTTCGACGTCGGCCTGCGTAACCTCGACCTGATCATGGGCTGCGAGCGTCGCGTGGTGTATGACTTCGTCAACGTGGTGAATGGCGAAGCCAACCTGCAACAAGCCCTGATCAAAGACAAGCGCCTGGAAAACCTCTACGTGCTGGCCGCCAGCCAGACCCGCGACAAGGATGCCCTGACCCAGGAAGGCGTGGAGAAAGTCCTGATGGAGCTCAAGGAGTCCTTCGACTTCGTGGTCTGCGACTCCCCGGCCGGCATCGAAAAAGGCGCCCACCTGGCCATGTACTTCGCTGACGAAGCGATCGTCGTGACCAACCCGGAAGTATCCTCGGTCCGTGACTCCGACCGCATGCTGGGCCTGCTGGCCAGCAAATCGCGTCGTGCGGAAAAAGGCGAGGAGCCGATCCAGGAACACCTGCTGATCACCCGCTACCACCCCGAGCGTGTCGAGAAAGGCGAAATGCTCGGCGTCGAAGACGTCAAGGAAATCCTCGCCGTCCGCCTGCTGGGCGTGATCCCGGAATCCCAGGCGGTACTGAAAGCCTCCAACCAGGGTATCCCTGTCATCCTCGACGACCAGAGCGATGCCGGCCAAGCCTACAGCGATACTGTCGATCGCTTGCTGGGCAAGGAAAAAGAACACCGGTTCCTGAATGTCGAGAAGAAGGGATTCTTCGAGCGCCTGTTTGGAGGTAGATAATGAATCTTTTCGACTTCTTTCGTGCCAGCAAAAAGGTCAGTACCGCGTCGGTAGCGAAAGAGCGTCTACAGATCATCGTGGCGCATGAGCGCGGCCAGCGCAGCACCCCGGATTACTTGCCCGCCTTGCAGAAGGAACTGGTGGAAGTGATCCGCAAGTACGTCAATATCGGGTCCGATGATGTGCAGGTCGCCCTGGAAAACCAGGGTAGCTGCTCGATCCTTGAACTCAACATCACTCTGCCTGATCGCTGATCGACCGGGCGGAAACCACGGCGGCTCGCGGGCCTCATGCATGCATGGGGTCGGCGAGCCGCCGTTGGCGTTTGTTACGAGACTGTTTTGATGCCGTTGTCCAATATCCACATCCTGTACCAGGATGCCGCCATTCTGGTGGTGAACAAACCTACCCTGCTGCTTTCGGTGCCCGGTCGCGCCGACGACAACAAGGACTGCCTGATCACCCGCCTGCAGGAAAACGGCTATCCCGAAGCCCGCATCGTCCACCGCCTGGACTGGGAAACCTCAGGGATCATTCTCCTGGCCCGGGACCCGGACACCCATCGCGAACTGTCCCGGCAGTTTCATGACCGTGAAACCGAAAAAGCCTATACCGCCCTGTGCTGGGGCCAGCCGGAACTGGACAGCGGCAGTATCGACTTGCCCCTGCGCTATGACCCGCCGACCAAGCCACGGCACGTGGTGGACCACGAGCAGGGCAAGCACGCCCTGACCTTCTGGCGCGTGCTGGAGCGCTGCGGCGACTGGTGCCGGGTCGAGTTGACCCCTATCACCGGCCGCTCCCACCAGTTGCGAGTGCATATGCTGTCGATCGGCCACCCATTGCTGGGCGACGGTCTCTACGCCCATCCCCAGGCCCTGGCCGCCTGGCCGCGCCTATGCCTGCATGCAAGCATGCTGGCCTTCACCCACCCCCAGACCGGCGAGCGCCTGCGCTTCGAATGCCCTGCCCCGTTCTGACAACACCCGATTCTCCAGCGCCTATCCAGAAGTAAGGACACTCGAAACGATGACGTTCCCTGCAGTACCGTCTCCCCGCAACCCAGAGAAAACACCGCAGCAACTGCTCTACCTGGTCTACGGCAGCAATGCGGTCTACCGGCGCGAAGTCAAGTTCAGCATCCTCACCGCCCTCAGCCACTTGAGGAGCAGCGAATCGTTGTGCATCAGGATCATGACCGACCGGCCAGAAGACTATGCCGGCTGGCCCGTGGATACGGTCGCCCTGGATGAGCAGACCCTGCAGCAATGGCAAGGCCAGAACGGCTATCACCATCGACGCAAGGCCTGCGCTATCGCCAGTGGCTTGCAACTTGCTGAGAAGACTCTGTTCGTCGATACCGACACCCTGTTCTTGAAGAACCCACATCTGCTGTTCAAGCAGATCAGCCCTCAGCGTTACCTGATGGACTGCTTCGAATATCACTGGCGAGACGTCAGCAAGCGCCCGGTCTACCACAAGCTCGGCCAGTGCCTGAAACCCCACGGCATCGAACCTGACAGCGACTTCCGGCTGTATAACAGTGGACTGTGCGGCCTCACCGACAGCGACTTGCCGATGCTGGAAAGGGCCATCGAACTGATCGACGAGTGGACCCGCGAGCCTTTCGAGATCCATACCATCGAACAAGTCGCGCTGTCGTTCACCATGCGCGGCAAGCCGGTGCAGGAAGCCAGGAAACACGTTTATCACTACTTCGCGGCGAAACGCTTCTTCCATGCCATGCAGGCGCACTTCTTTGCCTTGCACGGCGAGGACTATCGCCCCGAGCTGATCAAGCTGTGCCAGGAAATGCCCCGGAGCAAACCCCTGCCGCATCTGTGGCAGCGACTGCGGATCAAGTGGCGGTTGCGCAAGCTCAAAGGGGGACAGAAAAAGATCGGCCGCGACGTGCTCTACGGCAGCTCGCTGTCCGATGCGCCGTATCATTCGGCGTGCCGGCATGCCTGGTGGGAATGCGCATCTCGTGAAATCGGCCGCTGGGACGAACAGCAACAGCAAGCCATGCTGGCCCTCGAGGATGGCGCCTGGCCGGAGCACCTGCCTATGCCCGAGCGCCGGGAAGACCACCAAGCCATTCTCGGCTACCTGCGCCAGCCTATCGCCTGAGGCCCCACTCACAGGATGGGCAAGCAGCACATGCTCTTGCCCATAGCCCCTGCCCAATACGTTAAACTCGCGCCACTGCTGTCTGGAGCTACTTATGCGCGAAGAGCTGAACCAAGGCCTGATCGACTTCCTCAAGGCCTCCCCTACCCCTTTCCATGCCACTGCCAGCCTGGTTCAACGCCTGGAAGCCGCAGGCTACCAGCGCCTGGACGAGCGCGAGTCATGGGCCACCGAAGCCAATGGCCGCTACTACGTCACGCGCAACGACTCCTCCATCGTCGCCATCAAGCTGGGTCGGCACTCCCCTCTGCACGGCGGCATCCGCATGGTCGGCGCCCATACCGACAGCCCGTGCCTACGGGTCAAACCCCAACCAGAGCTGCAACGCCAGGGCTTCTGGCAACTGGGCGTGGAAGTCTACGGCGGCGCATTGCTTGCCCCCTGGTTCGACCGCGACCTGTCCCTGGCCGGCCGGGTGACCTTCCGCCGCGATGGCAAGGTGGAAAGCCAACTGATCGACTTCAAGGCGCCGATCGCGATCATTCCCAACCTGGCCATCCACCTCAACCGTGAAGCCAACCAGGGTTGGGCCATCAACGCGCAGAACGAACTGCCACCGATCCTCGCCCAGTTCGCCGGCGACGAGCGCGTGGATTTTCGTGCCGTGCTGACCGACCAGTTGGCCCGTGAGCACGGCCTGAACGCCGACGTGGTGCTGGACTACGAGCTGAGCTTCTACGATACCCAGGGCGCGGCGGTGATCGGCCTGCACGAGGACTTCATCGCCGGCGCGCGCCTGGACAACCTGCTGTCCTGCTACGCCGGCCTGCAGGCCCTGCTCAATGCCGACAGCGACGAAACCTGCGTGCTGGTGTGCAACGACCATGAAGAAGTCGGCTCCTGCTCGGCCTGCGGCGCCGACGGCCCGATGCTCGAGCAGACCCTGCGCCGCTTGCTGCCCGAGGGCGACGAGTTCGTGCGTACCATCCAGAAGTCGCTGCTGGTTTCCGCCGACAACGCCCACGGGGTCCACCCCAACTACGCCGATAAACACGACGCCAATCACGGCCCCAAGCTCAACGCCGGCCCGGTGATCAAGGTCAACAGCAACCAGCGCTACGCCACCAACAGCGAAACCGCCGGTTTCTTCCGTCACCTGTGCATGGCCGAAGAGGTGCCGGTGCAGAGCTTCGTGGTGCGCAGCGACATGGGCTGCGGCTCGACCATCGGCCCGATCACCGCCAGCCACCTGGGCGTGCGCACCGTCGATATCGGCCTGCCGACCTTCGCCATGCACTCGATCCGCGAGCTGTGCGGCAGCCACGACCTGGCTCACCTGGTCAAGGTGCTGAGCGCCTTCTACGCCAGCCAAGAGCTGCCGTAAACCACCAACCGCCGCTGGCACAGGCACCTGCGCCTGCGCCTGCGCCTGCGCCAGCACGGCCCGGTCCCGGCGACAGATCGCTGGTCGCTGATGCACATCACTACGAATCGCGACAAAACGATCTAGACTTATAAGCATTCCTTCTGAGGAGGCCATTGCCATGATTTCGATGTCTTCATTCCATGCCATGCTCGTGCCGATCCTCATTGGCATGATCCTCCTGGCCATCGGCTTCAATTTCCGCGACAAGAACCTGGGCGTACTCAGCATGTGGATCGGCATGCTGCTGATCCTCGGCACCGTGGTCTACAAGATCCTGGCCAAGCTCGCGGAATAAAAGCGCCGCTCGCCCTCGCATTGGATTTGGCGGCCTCGTACACTCGGTCGATACCGTAAACGTCCGAGGTTGACCGCCCAGTGTTCGCTCGTCTGTTCGCCCTGCCCTGCTATGTGCTCGTCTGCCTGCTGACCCTCCTGCCCCTCAACAGCGCCCAGGCCGTCGGCCTGCCTGGCCTGCTGGGCAACCAGGCCAAGCCCCAGCCGCAAGCCGAGGAGCCCCTGGGGCAGTCCCTGGACCAAGTGATCAAGTCCCTGGAGAACGACCAGCAGCGGGCCAAGCTGCTGGCGGACCTCAAGCGCCTGCGCGACACCACGAAAAAAGCCCAGCCCACCCCCGAGGAAGGCGTGCTCGGGCTGATCGGCGGCACCTTGTCGACCCTGGAAAAGCAGTTTTCCGGCGCTGACAGCCCCGCGACCCGCTGGACCGACGAGTTCGAGCTGGCCCAGCAGGAACTGGCGGCCCTGGTACTGCCGGCCAGCCAGTGGCTGCCGATCATCTTCGCCTTTGCCCTGATCCTCATGGTCTGGAGCCTGCTGGCAGCGGCGCTGATCTGGCTCAGCCATCGCGTGCGCCTGCGCTTCGGCCTTACCGAGGACCTGCCCCAGCACCCCAAGACCTGGGACCTCTTGCGCTTCGCCTTGCGCAAGCTCGGCCCCTGGATGATCGCCCTGCTGATCACCGTGTACATGACCTATTCCCTGCCCTCGTCCCTGGGCAAGGACCTGGCCATGGTCCTGGCCTATGCCCTGGTGGTCGGCACCTGCTTCTCGGCGATCTGCGTGGTGGCGTTCTCGGTTCTCGACGGCCCCCACCGCCATCGCGCCCTGTACATCCTGCGGCGCCAGGCGTTTCGACCGCTATGGTGGATCGGCAGCTTCGCCGCCTTCGGCGAGGCCCTGAGCGATCCGCGCATGGTGGCCAGCCTCGGCCAGCACCTGGCCCATACCGCCGCGACCTTCGCCAATGTCATGGCCGCCCTGTCCACCGGGGTGTTCATCCTGCGCTTCCGGCGGCCGATCGCCCACCTGATCCGCAACCAGCCCCTGGCGCGCCGCCTGACGCGCCGGGCCTTGAGCGACACCATCGAGATCATCGGCACCTTCTGGTACCTGCCGGCCCTGGTGCTGGTGGGCATCTCGCTGTTCGCCACCTTCGTCTCCGCCGGCGACACCAGCACCGCCCTGCGCCAGTCGCTGCTGTGCACCGTGCTGCTGGTGCTGTGCATGGTCATCAATGGCCTGGTGCGCCGCCATGCCCAGCGCCCCCACCGCGGGCACAAGCGCCATGCGCTGTATTCCGAGCGGCTCAAGGGGTTCTTCTACACCCTGGCCCACCTCGCCGTGTGGCTGGCCTTCATCGAACTGGGCTTGCGGGTCTGGGGCATGTCGCTGATCCGCTTCACCGAAGGCGACGGCCACGAAGTCAGCGTCAAGCTGTTCGGCCTTGGCGGCACCCTGATCTTCGCCTGGCTGATCTGGATCCTCAGCGATACCGCCGTGCACCACGCGCTGACCCGCTCGCGCAAGGGCCTGGCCAATGCCCGCGCCCAGACCATGATGCCGTTGATCCGCAACGTGCTGTTCGTGGCGATCTTCATCATCGCCACCATCGTCGCCCTGGCCAACATGGGCATGAATGTCACGCCGCTGCTGGCCGGTGCCGGTGTGATCGGCCTGGCCATCGGTTTCGGCGCCCAGTCGCTGGTGGCGGACCTGATCACCGGCCTGTTCATCATCATCGAGGACTCCCTGGCCATCGACGACTACGTGGATGTCGGCGGCCACCTGGGCACCGTCGAGGGCCTGACCATCCGCACCGTGCGCCTGCGAGACATCGACGGCATCGTCCACACCATCCCGTTCAGCGAGATCAAGAGCATCAAGAACTACTCCCGGGAGTTCGGCTACGCCATCTTCCGCGTGGCGATCCCCTACAACATGGAGATCGACGATGCGATCAAGCTGATGCGCGATGTCGGCCAGAAGATGCGCAGCGATCCGCTACAGCGGCGCAATATCTGGTCGCCCCTGGAGATCCAGGGGGTGGAGAGCTTCGAATCCGGCAGCGCCATCCTCCGCGCCCGCTTCAAGACCGCGCCGATCAAGCAATGGGAAGTGTCCCGGGCCTTCAACCTGTCGCTCAAGCGCCACCTCGACGAGGCCGGGCTGGACCTGGCGACCCCGCGCATGAGCATCCAGGTGGTCACCGCCGGGGGCGGCTCCCAGGCCGAGGCATAAGGCGAGCGACCACGCCTGCACGCGCTCCATGGCAAGGCGGCCCATGACAGGACGGCGCAGCACGCCACGGGACCTGGCAGCCCCGTACTACAACAACAATCAAGGAGAGAGTCCCCATGCAGCTATCCACCATCGCCAGCGCTTGCCTGGCCAGTGTCCTGGCCTTGTCGGGCCACTACGTCCATGCCGCCGACGACAGCGCCATGGCGCAGGCCCGCAAGCACATCGCCGAACAGGCCAAGGCCCTGGAACCGGCATTGCTGGCAACCCGTCGCGATATCCATGCCCACCCTGAACTGGGCAACACCGAACGCCGCACTGCCGAGCTGGTAGCCACGCAGTTGCGCGCCCTGGGCCTGGAAGTCCGGACGGGCGTCGCCCGCACCGGCGTGGTGGCGGTGCTCAAGGGTGGCCTGCCCGGCCCCACCGTGGCCTTGCGCGCCGACATGGACGCACTGCCGGTCAAGGAGGTCGCGGACCTGCCGTTCGCCTCCAAGGCCAAGGGGCGCTACCTGGACAAGGAAGTGGGCGTCATGCACGCCTGCGGCCACGACGCCCACACGGCAATCTTGCTGAGCACGGCGAAAGTCCTCAGCGACATGCGCGAGCGCCTGCCAGGCACTGTAGTGTTCTATTTCCAGCCCGCCGAAGAAGGCCCGAGCGATTTCATTCCTGACGGCAAGAACGTCTGGGGCGCGAAGATGATGGTGCAGGAAGGCGTGATGCAATCGCCCAAGCCGGACGCGGTGTTCGGCCTGCATGTCTGGGCCGGGATTCCCGCCGGGCGCATCGCCTATCGCCCGGGCCCGACCCTGGCCAGCTCCGACGACCTGCGCATCCGCATCCTCGGCAAGCAGACCCACGCCGGCCGCCCCTGGGACGGCATCGACCCGATCACCGTCGGAGCCCAGGCCATTGTCGGGCTGCAGACCGTGGTCAGTCGCCGAACCGATATTTCGTCGTACCCGTCGGTGGTCAGCATCGGCACCATCAACGGCGGCACACGCTACAACATCATTCCCGAATCGGTGGAAATGACCGGCACCATCCGTTCCTACGACTATGGCATTCGCCAGAAACTGCACAGCGATGTACGCCAGACCGTGGAGCGGATCGCCGAGAGCGGCGGCGCCAAGGCCGAAGTGAGCATCATCGAGAAGTACGACCCGACCATCAACGACCCGGCCCTGACCGAGAAGATGCTGCCAAGCCTGCGCTGGGCGGCCAAGGACGATGTGGTGCAAGGGCCGCTAGTGGGCGGCGCGGAGGACTTTTCCTTCTATGCCAAGCAGGCACCGGGACTGTTCGTGTTCCTCGGCGTGACGCCCCGGGACCAGGACATGGCCAAGGCCGCGCCGAACCACAACCCGGGATTCTTCGTCGATGAGTCGGCTCTGGTGGTGGGCGTGCGGACCCTGGCGTCCTTGACCACGGACTATCTGTTCGCCGGGGCCAATCCCTAACAGGCCGTTGAAAAGCTACCTGCGTTGCCATCGCTGCGTTAAAAACAGGGCTCAAAATGCTCATTTACCAAGCGTAAACTGCGCTTTTTCGCCTGTTTTTGCCTTGCGTTGACTGCCTCGCCTACGTTTTTCAACGGCCTGCTAAGCCTGCAAGTCCCCGCCCCTGCCCGCTGGCGCGAAGGCAGCGGGCTCAGGCCACATCCACACCGACGTGGATCGCATCGTGGCGCCAGAACTCCAGGTCGCAATCGATCAGCCGCTGATGCTGGTCGTAGTTGACCCGGGCGATGCGCAGTCCCGGGCTGCCCACCGAGACCTTGAGCGCCGCGGCCGCCTCCGGTGGCAGGGACGTGGGCACGATCTCGAAACGCACCCGCCCGTAATGCAGGTCGTAGTGCCGGGCATACAGCTCGGTGATCGACTGGTTCAGATCCAGGTCGAGGATCTTCGGGAAGTACTGCGGATTCAGGTAATGCTCCACATACAGCACCAGACGCTCGTCGATACGTCGCACCCGGCAGATCTGGATCACGCTGGACAAGGCCGGGAGTTGCAACCAGGCGCAGACCGCCGCCGACGCCGGTTGCAAACGTGCACAAATCACCTCGGTGGACGGCACCCGGCCCTGGGCGCTGACCATGGCGTGGAAGTGGCTGCGCTGCATCAGGTTATAGGCCAGGCGCGGCGGCGAAACGAACCAGCCCCGGCGCTCCTCGCGGTAGATCTGTCCCTGGGCCTCCAGTTGCAGCAGAGCCTCACGCACGGTGATCCGGGTAGTGGCGAACAACTCGCTGAGCTTGCGCTCGGCCGGCAGCTTGCTCCCCGGCGCCAGCAAGCCATGGGCAATCTGTTCTTGCAGCACCTGGCCGATGGCTGTCACCGCCTTGGTTGCCTCTATACGCATCAACGTTACCTATTTGGACTAGACCAGCACCGTCCCAGTGCCTGGCAGCGACCCGGGCGGCCCCCTGCTCCTGACTGCAAAGCCTAGGCAACGCAGATGACTGATATGTGACAAAGCTTGCGAACGGCCCTGGCCGGGGCTGCAATTTTCTCGCCAGGGCCTTTGAAAACGGGAGTTTTGCCGTGGTCTACGCTTAGTTCGCAGTGTCGCGCCAGCGCCTGGTTCCAGGCGTTCGCGGCAGGCATCGACATAAAAGTGTCATCCAACAGGCTTAGATTGGCTCGGGTATTGCTGACCTAGACCAACCCACCGCAAGACTGTCGATCACAACGCAGCGTGGAACACGCCCAAAGGAGCTTCGGATGAAACAGCTTTTCCTGGCATCACTGTTAGGTTCGACCATCGCCATGTGTACCGCCGCCATGGCCGCTGACAACGACTTGAAAACCCTGGAAGCCGCTGCGAAGGCGGAAGGCGCCATCAACAGCGTCGGCATGCCCGATGACTGGGCCAACTGGAAAGGCACCTGGGACGACCTGGCCAAGACCTACGGCCTCAAGCACATCGACACCGACATGAGCTCGGCCCAGGAAATCGCCAAGTTCGCCGCCGAGAAAGCCAATGCCAGCGCCGATATCGGCGACGTTGGCGCCGCGTTCGGCCCGATCGCCGTCAAGCAGGGCGTGGTCCAGCCCTACAAGCCAAGCACCTGGGCGCAGGTCCCGGACTGGGCCAAGGACCAGGACGGCAACTGGGCCCTGGCCTATACCGGCACCATCGCCTTCATCGTCAACAAGAAGCTGCTGCACGGTTCCGAAGCACCCAAGAGCTGGGCCGACCTGGAAAAGGGCAAGTACAAGGTGTCCATCGGTGACGTGAGCACCGCCGCCCAGGCTGCCAACGGCGTCCTGGCCGCCGCCATCGCCAAGGGTGGCGACGAGAAGAACATCCAGCCGGCGCTGCTGATGTTCGCCGAGATCGCCAAGCAGGGGCGCCTGTCCCTGGCCAACCCGACCATCGCCACCATGGAGAAGGGTGAAGTGGAAGTCGGCGTGGTCTGGGACTTCAACGGCCTGAGCTACCGCAACAAGATGGTCAACAAGGACGACTACGAGGTGCTGATCCCGTCCGACGGCTCGGTGATCTCCGGCTACACCACCATTATCAACAAGTACGCCAAGCACCCGAATGCGGCCAAGCTGACCCGCGAGTACATCTTCAGCGACGCCGGGCAGATCAACCTGGCCCGTGGCAATGCCCGCCCGATCCGCGCCGAACACGTCAACCTGCCGGCGGACGTCAAGGCCAACCTGCTGCCCAACGAGCAGTACAAGCACGTGACGCCGATCAAGGACGCCGAAGCCTGGGAGAAAACCTCCAAGGCCCTGCCGCAGAAGTGGCAGGAAGAAGTGATCATCAACATGCAGTAATGCTGCTTCCGTAGGGGCGAGGCTTGCCCGCGATCCAGGCGCTGCGGTCTATCTTGAAATCGCAGCGACACCATCGCGGGCAAGCTGCGCTCCTACGAGATTGTTCGGTCTTGCGGAGCCCTTGCCCCATGTCACACAACGTCATCCTTGTCGTGCTCGACGGCCTCAATCACCAGGTCGCCCGCCACGCCATGGGACATCTTCAAGCCTACGTCGGCGCAGGACGCGCAGCGCTGTACCAACTGGAATGCGAGCTTCCGGCACTGTCCCGCCCGCTGTACGAATGCATCCTCACCGGCGTGCCGCCGATCGACAGCGGCATCGTGCACAACCAGGTCTCGCGCCTCTCCACCCAGCGCAGCCTGTTCCATTACGCCCGGGCCGCCGGCCTGGGCACCGCCGCTGCCGCCTACCACTGGATCAGCGAGCTGTACAACCGCACGCCGTTCAATGCAGCGCGAGACCGGCACACCGTCGCCCCTGAGTTGCCGATCCAGTACGGCCACTTCTACTGGAGCGACCACTACCCCGACTCCCACCTGTTCGCCGATGCCGAGGACCTGCGCCTGCGCCACGCTCCCAACCTGTTGCTGGTGCACCCGATGAACATCGACGACGCCGGCCACAAGCACGGCCTGGACAGCGCCCAGTACCGCAACAGCGCACGCTCGGCCGACATCATCCTGGCCGACTACCTGCAAGGCTGGCTCGACGCCGGCTACCAGGTGCTGGTGACCGCCGACCACGGCATGAACGCCGATCGTTCGCACAATGGCCTGCTGCCGGAGGAACGGGAGGTGCCGCTATTCGTCATCGGCGAGGCCTTCAGCCTCGATCCCGGGGCCACACCGAAGCAGGCCGAACTGTGCGGCACCATCTGCCAACTGCTCGGCGTACCCCACGACAAACCCTTCTGCCGGGAGCTGTTGAAGTGAATTCAGTGACCCGTGGCAAATGGCTGGCGGCCTTGTGCCTGGTGCCTTTCGCCCTGTTCTTCCTCGTGTTCCAGCTGGCCCCGCTGGCGTGGGTGCTGATCAACAGCCTGCAGTCCGAGGAGTTCGGCTGGGGCCTGGCCAACTTCAGCAAGATCTTCAGTTCGAAGTTCTACCTGCAGGCGATCCAGTACAGCCTGGAGATCAGCTTCTGGTCCAGCGTGTTCGGCATCATCATCGCCGTGCTGGGTAGCTACTCGCTGCGCCGGGTCGACTCCAGGTTGCGCAACTTCGTCAATGCCTTCGCCAACATGACCAGCAACTTCGCCGGCGTGCCCCTGGCCTTCGCGTTCATCATCCTGCTGGGCTTCAACGGTGCCATCACCATCATGCTCAAGCAGTCGGGGGTCATCCAGGACTTCAACCTCTACTCCAAGACCGGCTTGATCATCCTCTACACCTACTTCCAGATCCCGCTTGGGGTGCTGTTGCTGTACCCGGCTTTCGACGCACTGCGCGAAGACTGGCGCGAATCCGCCGCCTTGCTGGGCGCCAGCGGCTGGCAGTTCTGGCGGCATATCGGCCTTCCAGTGCTGACCCCGGCGCTGCTGGGCACCTTCGTGATCCTGCTGGCCAACGCCCTGGGCGCCTATGCCACGGTCTATGCCCTGACCACCGGCAACTTCAACGTCCTGCCGATCCGCATCGCGGCCATGGTTTCCGGGGACATTTCCCTGGATCCGAACATGGCCAGCGCCCTGGCGGTGGTGCTGGTGGCGCTGATGACCCTGGTGACCATCGTCCATCAGTTGCTGCTCAAGAGGAGCTACCATGTCTCGCGCTGAACCTGGCTCCGTCGCCCTCTACCACCGGTTCGTGGTCTGGCTGCTGTTCGCCATCCTGCTGTTGCCGCTGCTGGGGACCTTCGTCTACTCCATCGCCAGCAGCTGGTCGGCGACCATCCTGCCCAGCGGCTTCACCTTCAAGTGGTACTCGCAGCTGTGGAGCGACCCGCGCTTTCTCGCGGCCTTCGGCCAGTCGCTGCTGGTCTGCGTCGGCGCCCTGGTCTTGTCGGTGGTGCTGATCCTGCCGCTGCTGTTCGTGGTGCACTACCACTTTCCCAAGCTCGATGCGCTGATGAACATCCTGATCCTGCTGCCCTTCGCGGTGCCGCCGGTGGTGTCCTCGGTGGGCCTGCTGCAGTTATACGGCTCAGGCCCCCTGGCCATGGTCGGCACGCCGTGGATCCTGATCGGCTGCTACTTCACCGTGGCCCTGCCGTTCATGTACCGGGCCATCACCAACAACCTGCAGGCGATCAACCTGCGGGACCTGATGGACGCCGCCCAGCTCCTGGGCGCCAGCACTTGGCAGGCGGCCTTGCTGGTAGTCCTGCCGAACCTGCGCAAGGGCCTGATGGTGGCGCTGCTGCTGTCCTTCTCGTTCCTGTTCGGCGAGTTCGTGTTCGCCAACATCCTGGTGGGCACCCGCTACGAAACCCTGCAGGTATACCTGAACAACATGCGCAACAGCAGCGGCCACTTCACCAGCGCCCTGGTGATCTCCTACTTCTTCTTCGTGCTGGTCCTGACCTGGGCCGCCAACATCCTGAACAGGGACAAGAGCCAATGAGCTTCGTCGACGTGCAACACCTGCAAAAGCACTACGCGGGCACCACGGTGTTCAGCGATATCAACTGCCAGATCCACAAGGGCGAGTTCGTCACCCTGCTGGGCCCCTCCGGCTGCGGCAAGTCCACCCTGCTACGCTGCATCGCCGGGCTGACTCCGGTGGATGCCGGCAAGATTCTCCTCGACGGCCAGGATATCGTGCCCCTGAGCCCGCAGAAACGCGGGATCGGCATGGTGTTCCAGAGCTATGCGCTGTTCCCCAACATGACCGTGGAACAGAACGTCGCCTTCGGCCTGCGCATGCAGAAGGTCAACGCCGACGACAGCCACAAGCGCGTCAATGAAGCCTTGCAACTGGTGGAGCTAAAGGACTTCGCCAGCCGCTACCCACACCAGCTCTCCGGCGGCCAGTGCCAGCGCGTGGCCCTGGCCCGTTCCCTGGTGACCCGGCCGCGCCTGCTGTTGCTGGATGAGCCGCTGTCGGCACTGGACGCGCGAATCCGCAAGCACCTGCGCGAGCAAATCCGCAATATCCAGCAGGAACTGGGCCTGACCACCATCTTCGTCACCCATGACCAGGAAGAAGCGCTGACCCTGTCGGACCGGATCTTCCTGATGAACCAGGGCCAGATCGTCCAGAGTGGCGATGCCGAGACCCTGTACACCGCGCCGGTGGATGCATTCGCCGCCGGCTTCATCGGCAACTACAACCTCCTTGACGCCGAGAGCGCCAGCAAGCTGTTGCAGCGTCCGGTGAGCGGGCGCATCGCCATTCGCCCCGAGGCCATCGAGCTGCGCAGGGACGGCCAGCCGGACGCGCTGATCCGTGGCCACAGCTTGCTGGGCAACGTCATCCGCTATCGGGTCGAGGCCCACGGCGTGGAACTGGTGGTGGATGTACTCAACCGTTCGGCTGCCGACCTGCACGCCAATGGCCAGCGCCTGGCGTTATCCATCGATCCGAGCGCCCTGTGTGAGGTAGCTTGACGGCAGCGACAAGCTTCAAGCTGCGAGCTTCAAGTTATAGATAGACCGCTAAGCACCTAAATCCAATTCTTGCAGCTTGAAGCTTATAGCTTGAAGCTGTTCTCGGAGAGAACTGCACTAATGGCACTGGCAATTTTTGATCTGGACGAAACCTTGATCCACGGCGACTGCGCCACCCTCTGGAGCGAGCAGATGGGGCGCCTGGGTTGGGTCGACAGCGAGTCGTTCATGCGCCGCAACAACGAGCTGATGGACGCCTACAGCCATGGCAAGCTGGCCATGGAGGAATTCATGGCGTTCAGCCTCGAGCCCATGGCCGGGCGCAGCCCGGAGGATGTGGCCCACCTGGTGGAGCCCTGGGTCGAGGACGTGATCGAGCCGATCATCTTCAGCGATGCCTGCAAGACCCTGGCCGCCCATCGCCAGGCCGGCGACCGGATCCTGGTGATCTCGGCCTCGGGCACCCACCTGGTGCAGCCGATCGCCCAGCGCCTGGGCATCGATGAAGTACTGGGGATCGAGCTGGAAGTGCTCAACGGCGTCTATACCGGCAATACCCTGGGCACCCTGACCTACCGCGAGGGCAAGATCACCCGGTTGCTGCAATGGCTGGAAACCGAACAGGAAAGCCTTAAGGGCGCGACCTTCTATTCCGACTCGCGCAACGACCTGCCGTTGCTGCTGCGAGTGGATCATCCCCAGGTGGTCAACCCGGATCCGGTACTGCGCGAGCATGCGCAGCAAGCCGGCTGGCCGATCCACCACTGGAAATGACCGCATGCCTGCGGGAAACGGCCGTGGGCCAGCTCCCGCAGATGGTCATGCCAATGCGGAGTCGATCACCAGGACCAGCTTGCCCGATACCTGGTTGGTGGCCAGTTCGGCGAATGCGGCTTCGGCATCCTCGATCGGGAACGTCCTCGCCAACTGGGGGCTCAGGCGCCCATCGCCGAACAGCGGCCAGACGTTCTGGCCCAGATCGCTCAGCAAGTCGGCCTTGAACTGATCGCTGCGGCTGCGCAGGGTCGAACCCAGCAGCTGGATCCGCTTGGCCAGCACCTTGGCCAGGTCCAGTTGCGCCTCGCGCCCGCCCATCAGGCCGATCAGCACCCAACGCCCATCGAGGGCCAGCAGCTTGAGATTATCGGCCGCGTAGCCAGCTCCCACCGGGTCCAGGACCACATCGAAGGGGGCGAAATCCCGCAGTGCATCCAGGCCATCGGTGCGTATCACGCCCCCCTGGGCACCCAGTTTTTCGCAGTAGGCCAGGCGCTCGGCGGAGCCGACACTGACCCAGCACGGACTGCCGAAGGCCTTGCACAGCTGGATCGCCGCCGAGCCGACCCCACTGGCCCCGGCGTGCAGCAGCACCTTTTCTCCGGGCTTGAGCGCCGCCAGCTGGAACAGGTTCAGCCAGGCCGTGGCATAGACTTCCGGCAACGCCGCGGCCTCGACCAGCGACAACCCCTCGGGCACCGGCAGCACATGGCGTGCATCGACCACCACTTCCTCGGCCATGCCGCCACCGGCCAACAGCGCACAGACCCGATCACCGATTTTCCAGGACGAACCCGGGCCGACTTCACTGATCACCCCGGAGCATTCCAACCCCAGCACCTGGCTGGCCCCGGCCGGCGGTGGATAGAGCCCCGCGCGCTGCAGCAGGTCGGCCCGATTCAGGCCGGCGGCGGCCACGCGAATACGAACCTGGCCCGCATCGCAAGTCGGGCTTGGCTCTTCAACCCACTCCACATGACCTTCAACGCCTTGCAATGCTTTCACAGTGCCTCCATAGTGAGTCTGGACTGAGCCCGGAGGTTATAGCACCGGGCTTTTTGCATTATGCGACCGGCCCTGATGGAACCGGCGACTTCTAAGACGGCCTAATATGCGTTATCAATTGCCCCCGCGTCGAATCAGCATGAAGCATCTGTTCCCCAGCACCGCCCTCGCTCTTTTCATTGGTTTCGGCCTACTGCCGATGTCGACCACTACGCTCGCAGCCAATAGCTGGGACAAGCTACAGCCTGATCGCGATGAGGTAATTGCCAGCCTCAATGTTGTTGAACTGCTCAAGCGTCATCACTACAGCAAGCCACCTTTGGACGACGCACGCTCGGTCATCATCTACGACAGCTACCTGAAGCTGCTGGACCCATCGCGCAGCTACTTCCTGGCCAGTGACATCGCAGAGTTCGACAGGTGGAAAACCCAGTTCGACGACTTCCTCAAGAGCGGTGACCTGAACGCAGGCTTCACCATCTACAAGCGCTATCTGGACCGGGTCAAATCCCGCCTCGACTTCGCCCTGGCGGAACTGGCCAAGGGTGTCGACAAGATCGACTTCACCACCAAGGAAACCTTGCTGATCGATCGCAAGGAAGCTCCATGGCTCAAGACCACCGCCGAACTCGACGACCTGTGGCGAAAGCGCGTGAAGGACGAAGTGCTGCGGATGAAGATCGCCGGCAAGGAACCCAAGCAGATCCAGGAAACCCTGACCAAGCGCTACAAGAACCAGTTGGCGCGCCTGGACCAGACCCGGGCCGAGGATATCTTCCAGGCCTACATCAACACCTTCGCCATGTCCTACGACCCGCATACCAACTATCTGTCGCCGGATAACGCGGAGAACTTCGACATCAACATGAGCCTGTCGCTGGAAGGCATCGGCGCGGTACTGCAAAGCGACAACGACCAGGTCAAGGTCGTGCGCCTGGTACCGGCAGGCCCGGCGGACAAGACCAAGCAGGTCGCCCCGGCGGACAAGATCATCGGTGTCGCCCAGGGCGACAAGGAAATGGTCGACGTGGTGGGCTGGCGCCTGGACGAAGTGGTCAAGCTGATCCGCGGTCCCAAGGGCACCCTGGTGCGCCTGGAAGTGATCCCGGCCAGCAATGCGCCGAACGACCAGACCAGCAAGATCGTGCCTATCACCCGGGAAGCGGTGAAGCTCGAAGACCAGGCGGTGAAGAAGTCGGTCCTCAACCTCAAGCAGGACGGCAAGGACTACAAGCTCGGGGTGATCGAGATCCCGGCCTTCTACCTGGACTTCAAGGCGTTCCGCGCGGGTGACCCGGACTACAAGAGCACCACCCGTGACGTGAAGAAGCTGCTGACCGAACTGCAGAAAGAGAAGGTCGACGGCGTGGTCATCGACTTGCGCAACAACGGCGGCGGTTCCCTGCAGGAAGCCACCGAGCTGACCAGCCTGTTCATCGACAAGGGCCCTACCGTGCTGGTGCGTAACGCCGATGGCCGGGTGGATGTGCTGGAAGACGAGAACCCCGGTGCCTTCTACAAGGGCCCGATGGCCCTGCTGGTCAACCGCCTTTCGGCCTCGGCCTCGGAGATCTTCGCCGGCGCCATGCAGGACTACCATCGCGCGTTGATCATCGGCGGCCAGACCTTCGGCAAAGGTACGGTCCAGACCATCCAGCCGCTCAACCATGGCGAGCTGAAGCTGACCCTGGCCAAGTTCTACCGGGTTTCCGGGCAGAGCACCCAGCACCAGGGCGTGCTGCCGGATATCGGCTACCCATCGATCATCGATACCAAGGAGATCGGTGAAAGCGCGCTACCCGAAGCCATGCCTTGGGACACCATCCGCCCGGCCATCAAGCCGGCGATGGATCCGTTCAAGCCGTTCCTGGCCCAGCTCAAGGCCGAACACGAAAGCCGCTCGGCGAAAGATCCGGAATTCGTGTTCATCCGCGACAAGCTGGCGCTGGCGCAGAAGCTGATGGCGGAAAAAACCGTGAGCCTCAACGAAGCCGATCGCCGTGCGCAGCATGCCGATATCGAAGCCAAGCAACTGGCCCTGGAAAACATCCGTCGCAAGGCCAAGGGCGAAGAGCCGCTCAAGGAGCTGAAGAAAGAGGATGAGGACGCGCTGGCCGCTGCCGAGCCGGACAAGACCAAGCCTGAAGACGACGCCTACCTGAGCGAAACCGGGCGCATCCTGCTGGATTACCTGAAGCTCAACACTTCGGTGGCCAAGCACTGAGGATGATGGCAATTTAATTCGAGCGCTCCTCGGAGCGTCATCAAATAGTCATCATTCTGTCGTGAAATAAAGGACTGGGGGCCATGCGCACCCGGTCCTTTTTTTATCGACAGAGATCGCCATGACCACGACCGAACAGCTCAGTGCATTGAGTTCAATCCTGGCTCAAAGCGGTTTGCACAGCCTGTTCCAACCAATCATTTCCCTCTCGGAACGCCGCATCCTCGGCTATGAAGCCTTGAGCCGCGGCCCCTCCAACAGCCCGCTGCATTCCCCAGTCGCCCTGTTCGCCGTCGCCCGCCAGGCCGGCCGCCTGAGCGAACTGGAGATCGCCTGCCGCCATAGCGCCTGCCGGCGTTTCAGCGAGCAGTTGCTGCCTGGCAAGCTGTTCCTCAACGTTTCTCCCGAGTCCCTGCTGGAAGCCGCCCACCAACCCGGGCGCACCCTGCAATTGCTGCAAGACTTCGGCATCCCACCCAGCCAGGTGGTGATCGAACTTACCGAACAGACTCCCATCGACGACTTCCAACTGCTGCAGAATGCCTTGCACCACTATCGCGACATGGGTTTCTCCATCGCCCTGGATGACCTGGGGGCCGGATATTCCAGCCTGCGCTTGTGGTCGGAGCTGCGACCGGACTACGTGAAGATCGATCGCCATTTCATCGACGGCATCCACCAGGATGCGCTCAAGCGTGAGTTCGTCGGATCGATCCTGCAGATCGCCAAGGCCTCCCGGGCCAAGGTGATCGCCGAAGGCATCGAGCTGGCCGAGGAACTGGCGGTGCTCACCGAGATGGGCGTCGACCTGGTCCAGGGTTATCTGCTGTGCCGACCCCAGGAACAACCGTCCCAGGATGCCTGGGCGATGATGCCCAAGCACGACAACACCAGCGTGGCCTTGAATGACGAAGGCAGCGACCTCAGCGCCTTGCTCAACGACCAGCCGGCGGTGGCACGCAACACGCCCACGGCCAATGTGCTGGAGGCCTTTCGCCGCCAGGCCAATCTCAATTCCCTGGCGGTTCTTGACGAGCAGGGCCAACCCTGCGGAATCGTCCACCGACATTCGCTTTCCGATGCCCTGCTCAAGCCATTCGCTACCGACCTGTTCGCCCGCAAGCCCATCAGCCGGCTGATGAACGACGACTTCCTGGCCGTCGAGCTGACCCAGTCGCTGCAACAGGTCAGCCGACTGATCACCAGCCGCGCCAGGCAACGCATCGAGGAAGATTTCATCATCACCCTCAATGGCCATTACCTGGGGCTGGGGCGGGTGATCGATGTGCTCAAGCTGATCACTGAACTGAAGATCCAGCAGGCTCGCTACGCCAACCCCCTGACGCTGCTGCCGGGCAACGTCCCCATCCAGCAGTGCCTGACCCGCTTGCTCCAGCAGGGGCGCGAATCGGTGATCTGCTATGTGGATATCGACAGTTTCAAGCCCTTCAACGATATCTACGGCTACGGCCGCGGCGATGAGGTGCTGCTGTGCCTGGCACAATGCCTGAATGACCGGGTAGACCCGAGCCGCGACTTCGTCGGGCATATCGGCGGGGATGATTTCCTGCTGGTGCTGGGACCGGAAGACTGGCGCAAGCGGCTGAACCAGTTGCTGGACGACTTTCATAGCCAGTGCCGGCGCTTCTATCGCAGCGAACACCTGGAAGCCGGTTGTTTCGTGGCGCCCAACCGCCAGGGAATTCGCCAGGAATTCCCCTTGCTGTCACTGTCCATCGGCGTGGTGCACCTGTATCCACAGGCCTGTGGGCAACTGGACTCCAGCCAACTGGCGGAGCTGGCCTCCCAGGCCAAGCACCATGCCAAGAACGTCCAAGGCTACAGCGTGCACGTGATCGACAGCCTGGAAGCCCTGGCCCGCCAGCGCAACGAAAACCTCAGTGCTGCGGACCTAGCTGCTCCAGCTTGAGGCTGGCCAGGGGATGTCCGGCCTGGGCCGAAAGCTTCCACCAGCGAGCCGCTTCGACAGCATCGGGTACCGTGCTGGCCGAGCCGGCCAGGCTGATCACCCCAAGCTGGTAGGCAGCCTTGGCATCGCCGGCCAACGCAGCCAGGCGCAACAGGCGGATCCCCTCCTCCCGTGCCCCGAGCCCCTGGCCACGGAAAAGCAGGATATGGCCATAGAAGCTCTGCGCACCCACATTGCCCAGGTTGGCCATGCGCGCATATTGCCCCTCCATCCAGCGCCAGCTACGGGGCTGGCGGATGAACCAGGGCCAGTGAAACAACCGGCGCGCCAGCCAATAGCCGGCCCGCGCCTTGAATCGCCAGAACATTCAAGCCTCCGCTGATTCGGGATATTCGTACTCGAACACTCGCACCACTTCCGAGGCATGCCAGGACGCTGCGGCAACACCATCGGAAGGCCCGGAAAAACGCCCGAGGCGCTCCACGCACTCGAAGAATCCGGTACGCGGCAGGCGGCTGGCACCCTGGCTGATGACCAGGGAACTGCGCAGCGGCTGCTCGGCTCGTGCATCCAGGGCGGCCAGGTGCTCCAGCGCGGCCGTCAGGGTCTGCATTGCCGGGCTGGGTAACTGCAAGCGCTCCAGCAATGCACGGTAGGTTAAGAGATGGCGTTGTCGTCGGGCTTGATCCAGCTCACCCAACAGCCCATCCCAGTGCTGACGACTGATCCTTACACTCACGATTGCTCCCTCCACCCCGGCACCGTCAGTTCCCAGGCCAGGCTGCGGCGAATAGCAGCGTCAGGTTGACGCTCGCCACTTTCAATCAAGGCCAGGTAAGACGGGCTGATGCCTACTTTGCGGGCCAGCGCCTCGATGGCGATGCCCTTCCCTTCGCGTAGATTGCGTAATTGATCCAGGCCCGGAAGACTCTGGGCCGGTGTCGCCGCCTGAGAAATTGCAGCGGCTTGCGGTGCGTGTTCGGTGAGACCTGCGGCTTTCAACAACGCTTGATACTGAGCCCACGGCAGAACCGCATATTCGGGTTCGCCATCGCGTTCAATAATCTGGATATCCATCACCACCCCGTAGGACTACGACACTTAACGAGTCGGAATTTTCCTTAGGAGTGTAATCCTAACAGCGATGGCGGTCGCGCAGAGCATGATTGTCGTCAGGTAACGGGGCCCTTACCGGAGGTTCTCCCCGCCCTCTCCAGACGCAATTGTTCGGGGGTGTCCGGCAGCCGCTCCACTACCGCCAGCTTTTCCGGGGCCTGGCCATTGCGCCAGGCGCGAAAGGCATCCAGCTCATCACCCAGGGTCTTCATCAGCCAAGCCAGCACGGCGATGTCATCGAGCATGCCGAACACCGGGAGGAAATCGGGAATCGCATCCAGCGGGCTGAGGAAGTACATCAAGCCGGCGACCACCGACAGCAGCGCCTTGGGACTGATCGCTCGGTACTCGCCCCGCCAGTAGGCCAGGCACAACGCCTGCAACAGACGCAGGTCTTCCTTGACCTTGCCCAGGCGCTCGCCCTGGAAAACGCCCTTGCTCGCCACGGCGAACAACAGCGTCGGCAAGCGGCCACGACTCAGGAGCCGAGCGGCCAGGGGCAGGAAGCGGGCAAAATTCCAGGGTGCTTTCATCTTCACTCCCACTGAAATGTTATCCACACAAATTGTGGATAACCTTGTGAACAGAGCTCCTTTTCAGCGCTGAAAGCCCCGTTTTACAAGGGCTTAGCTCAGATCGGGCGTTTTTTACTCACATAAAAAAACCCATAATTTCATTGACTTGGCAGGCTCCAGCGACTAGCTGCTGGCGCTCCTCTGTTCTGACTGTCGACAATGCCGCCAGTTCGGATTTTTTACCATTACCAGCCTTTAGAAACGACAACGCCCCGTAAGAACGGGGCGTTGTTGAAGACATTGCAGCAGGTTACTTGGCTGCGTCCGGCTTGTCTTGCTTGGCCGGATCCTTGATACCCAGCAGTTCCAGCTCGAACACCAGCACCGAATTGGCCGGGATCGCCGGGCTCGGGCTCTGCGCGCCATAGGCCAGGTCGCTAGGGATGTACAGCTTGTACTTTTCGCCGACGTGCATCAGTTGCAGGCCTTCGACCCAACCCGGAATCACGCCGCTGACCGGCAGATCGATCGGGCTGCCACGCTCAACCGAGCTGTCGAACACGGTGCCGTTGGTCAGGGTGCCGGTGTAATGCACGGTCACCACGTCAGTCGGCTTGGGCTGCGGACCATCGGCCTTCTTCAGGACTTCGTACTGCAGGCCGGAAGCAGTGGTGGTCACACCAGTCTTCTTGCCGTTCTCTTCGAGGAATTTCTTGCCGGCGGCGGCCGACTCTTCACTCATCTTGGCCATGCGCTCTTCAGCACGCTTTTGCAGTGCGGCAAAAGCCTCGATCAGTTCTTCGTCTTTGAGCTTCTGTTCTTTCTTGCCGACGGCATCTTCGATGCCCTGGGCCACGGCTTTGGAATCCAGGTCATCCATGCCTTCCTGGGCCAAGCTCTTGCCCATGTTCAGGCCGATGCCGTAGGAAGCTTTCTGAGCTGGGGTTTTCAGCTCTACGCTGGTCTGCGAGTCACAACCGGCGAGTACCAGGCTAACCAGGGCCACCGCCGCCGCCAACCGATGCTGTTTCATGCTATTTCCTTGTTCATGCGCCTAAAGGGCAATCGAATAAAGCCGCGAGCTTATCAGGCGGCCACGACCAATGGCTACCGGCATAAGAGCAGTAAACCGCTGATAAGTTCACGTCTTCAAACGCATTTCGTGGTCTGGGATATGCCCCGTCCGGATACATCGCGAGGCGTGTGAAAGAGCGCGAATAACCATAGCGCAAGTAATGGCTACTTGCCGCGTCAGATGCGCTCAGGCATAAGGAAGCGAAATTCGACAAGGAAGTACATCTTGCGCCTCATCTACCGTGTATTGCTGTTGATTGCCGTGCTGATCGGCATCGCCCTGGCCGTGGTCGCCTACTACACCGCCAATCCGAAGCTTCCCGACTATGTACCTGCCGAAAAAGTGCACTACCTGGACCAATGGGATGCAAAGGATCGCCAGGCGTATTACTTCACGCCCCAGGGCACCCAGGTCAAGGGCCTGCGCTATGACTGGTTCGTCGCCCTGGAACTGCCCTTTTCCGAGCAATCCTTCGCCACTCCCGAATACCTGGCACGCTTCGGCTTCCTGGTGGAGCCTGGGCAAAAAGCCACGGCACAAAACCCCGGCAACCTGCCAGTAGGGTTCGCCCGCCACCAGAACCCGGGCAGCCAGGAACAATACCTGGACATTACCTGTTCGGCCTGCCACACCGGCGAGCTACGCTTCAATCACCAGGCCCTGCGGATCGACGGCGGCCCGGCCCAGCATGTGCTGCCATCGAGCGTGCCGACCCTGCGCGGCGGCAGCTTCGGCCAGGCCCTGGTGGCCAGCCTGGCGCTGACCTACTACAACCCGTGGAAATTCGAACGCTTCGCCCGCAAGGTGCTGGGGCCGGACTACGAGCAGCGGCACGAACAGTTGCGCAAGGACTTCAAGGTATCGCTGGACACCTTCCTGCGTACGGCCTGGAACGACACCCATCGCGGCCTCTACCCCACCGAGGAAGGCCCTGGCCGCACGGACGCGTTCGGTCGTATCGCCAACGCCAGCTTCGGTGATGCAATCTCCCCGACCAACTACCGGATCGCCAACGCTCCGGTGGACTATCCACAACTCTGGGATATCTGGACCTTCGACTGGGTGCAATGGAACGGTTCGGCGCAGCAACCCATGGCCCGTAACATCGGCGAAGCCCTGGGCGTGGGCGCGACCCTGAATCTGTTCGATGCCAACGGCCAGCCATTGACCGGTGAGGCGCGCTACCCCTCCAGCGTGCGCGTGCGCGATCTCAACCAGATCGAGGAAACCCTGCAACGCCTCAAGCCACCAGTGTGGCCGGAAGCCTTGCTGGGCAATATCGACAAACCCCTGGCCGCCAAGGGTCGTACCCTGTTCGCCAGCCACTGCGCCGGCTGCCATGTGCCCGCAGTCAGCGAGAACGACGGCCGGCCGGTGCAACAGTTGAAGATGCTGCCGGTCTCGGTGATCGGCACCGACCCCAACTCGGCCAGCAACATCGCCGACCTGCGTTATGACCTGAGCGCCCTGCAATGGGACACCGCCGAGCTGGCCAAATCAAACGTCGAGCTGCATCCGGCCCCCACCGAGCCCCTGGACCTGCGGCAGATGTCGGCCGCCAAGGGCCTGGCGTACATCACTGCTTTCGTCGAAGAGCGCGCCTATCGCGATGCCCAGGTCACGCCCGAGGAACGCCCAAGGCTGGATGGCTACGGCCTGCCGATCGGTGTACGCGAACTGCGTGCCTACAAGGCCCGTCCGCTGGCCGGGGTCTGGGCGACACCGCCCTACCTGCACAACGGTTCGGTGCCCAATCTCTATCAACTCCTGTCACCCCAGTCGGAACGCGCAACGACCTTCTACCGCGGGACCTTCGAGTACGACCCCAAGCACCTGGGCTATCGCCCGGAAGCGTTCAAGAACGGCTTCGAATTCGATACCCGAATCAGCGGCAACCACAACAGTGGCCACGAATTCCGCGCTGGCCAGCGGGGCAATGGGGTCATAGGCCCGCTATTGCAGCCTGAGGAGCGCTGGGCGCTGCTGGAATACCTGAAAGTGCTGGGCGGACCGCTGGAGTCGCAACTGCCATGAAACTCGATCTTGCAAGCAAACGCCCTTCCCTGCCGGGCCGGCTCTGGCTGCGCCTGGGCGCGCTACTGGGCAAGCTGCTGTTGCTGTCGTTGGTGCTCGGCCTCTCGGGCTGGGCCCTGGCCAGTATCTGGTTCGCCTGGCAGCACCGCGGCCCGGTCGCCGCACAGGAACAGATTCCCGCAGACGAGGCGGCGCGCACCCAGGACATCATCCAGACCGCCGTGCGTATCGTCGACCAGCATCGCGAGGGTACTCGCTACCTGCGCGACGCCCATGCCAAGGCCCATGGCTGCGTGAGGGCCGAAGTCCAGGTGCTCAAGAACCTGGCCCCGGAACTACGCCAGGGGGTCTTCGCCAACCCGGGGCAAACCTGGCAGGCCACGGTGCGCCTGTCCAATGGCAATGCCTACCCGCAATTCGACAGCATTCGCGATGCGCGAGGCATGGCGCTCAAGCTGCATGAGGTTCCCGGACGGCAGTTGATGGCTTCGGAGGCAGCGCGCCAGGAACAGGATTTCGTGATGTTCAACCATCCGAACTTCTTCGTCAGCGACGTGGCCGAGTACCAGCAGAACATCGCGGCCCAGGCCGACGGCAAGAAAGTCGGCGCCTTCTTCCCTGCCTGGGACCCGCGCACCTGGCAAGTCCGCCATTTGTTCATCGCCCTGGCGACCCTGGCGCCAGCACCGGCCAGCCCGACCCAGACCACCTACTTCTCGGTCTCGCCCTACAAGTTCGGCAAGGCCAACGCCAAGTTCCGGGTGATGCCGGCCCCAGGTAGCTGCCCGACCTACAATTTGCCGGCACAGAACCAGGACCTGCCCAACTTCCTGCGCAGCGCCCTGGTCCAGCAACTGTCCACGGACCGTGTCCCTGCATGCTTCGTCCTGCAGATCCAGCGTCAGGATCCGAACCGTTTCATGCCGATCGAAGACACCAGTATCGAATGGAAGGAAGCGGACGCGCCCTTCGAAACCGTGGCGCGAGTGACGATTCCCGCCCAGGATTTCGACACTCCGGCGCAGAACCTCGCCTGCGACAACCAATCGTTCAACCCTTGGTTCGGCGTGGAAGCCCATCGTCCCATCGGCGGCATCAACCGCCTGCGCAAGTCGGTGTACGAGGCCGTCAGCGACTACCGCCATAGTCGCAACGCCGAGCAGTAGGCGCATAAACGAAAAAAGCGGCCCCAAGGGCCGCTTTTTTTCATTCAAGCACTGGGTAAACCCCAGACAGTAAAAAGCCCGCGTTGAGCGGGCTTTTCGTGGTGACCTGGCGTTCAGTGTTCCAGGTTACCGAATATGGCGCAGCGGACGGGACTCGAACCCGCGACCCCCGGCGTGACAGGCCGGTATTCTAACCGACTGAACTACCGCTGCGCGTAGCGTTGAAAGTAAGTGGTGGGTGATGACGGGATCGAACCGCCGACATTCTGCTTGTAAGGCAGACGCTCTCCCAGCTGAGCTAATCACCCTTTACCTTCGTTGCGGGGCGCATTATGCCACAGAAATTCATAAAGTGTTGATTTAATTGATATTTTTATCAAAAAAATCTGAATCTCCATGGTTTGCCGCACGACCCGCAAAACCTCTTACAGCAAAAAGCCCGCGTTAGCGGGCTTTCCGTGGTGACCTGGCGTTCAGTGTTCCAGGTTACCGAATATGGCGCAGCGGACGGGACTCGAACCCGCGACCCCCGGCGTGACAGGCCGGTATTCTAACCGACTGAACTACCGCTGCGCGTAGCGTTGAAAGTAAGTGGTGGGTGATGACGGGATCGAACCGCCGACATTCTGCTTGTAAGGCAGACGCTCTCCCAGCTGAGCTAATCACCCTTTACCTTCGTTGCGGGGCGCATTATGCCACAGAAATTCATAAAGTGTTGATTTAATTGATATTTTTATCAAAAAAATCTGAATCTCCATGGTTTGCCGCACGACCCGCAAAACCTCTTACAGCAAAAAGCCCGCGTTAGCGGGCTTTCCGTGGTGACCTGGCGTTCAGTGTTCCAGGTTACCGAATATGGCGCAGCGGACGGGACTCGAACCCGCGACCCCCGGCGTGACAGGCCGGTATTCTAACCGACTGAACTACCGCTGCGCGTAACACTATCGAACGAATGGTGGGTGATGACGGGATCGAACCGCCGACCCTCTGCTTGTAAGGCAGATGCTCTCCCGGCTGAGCTAATCACCCTTCTCGTTCGGTGTGGCGCGCATTCTACGGAGCAGCCTGCGCTCTGGCAAGCACTTTTTATAATAATTTTTTCAGCCCTTCCAAAGGCTTAGCGAAGGGTTGGCCTGAGCGGCAGCGAAGAGAATAATGCCCTCCTTTGTATAAAGGAGAGATTCACCCCATGTGGTTCAAAAACCTGCTGATCTATCGCCTGACCCAAGATCTGCCCGTTGATGCTGAGGCGCTGGAAACTGCACTGGCGACCAAACTGGCGCGTCCCTGTGCAAGCCAGGAGTTGACCACTTACGGTTTCGTCGCCCCTTTCGGCAAGGGCGAGGATGCTCCGCTGGTGCACGTCAGCCAGGACTTCATGCTGGTGGCCGCACGCAAGGAAGAACGCATCCTGCCCGGCAGCGTGGTCCGCGATGCGGTCAAGGAGAAGGTCGAGGAGATCGAGGCCGAGCAGATGCGCAAGGTCTACAAGAAAGAGCGCGACCAGATCAAGGATGAAATCATCCAGGCCTTCCTCCCCCGCGCCTTCATCCGCCGTTCTTCGACCTTCGCCGCCATCGCGCCGAAACAGGGCCTGATCCTGGTGAACTCGGCCAGCCCCAAGCGTGCCGAAGACTTGCTCTCCACCCTGCGCGAAGTACTCGGCACCCTGCCGGTCCGGCCGCTGACGGTGAAGACCGCGCCGACCGCGATCATGACCGACTGGGTCAAGACCCAGCAGGCCGCCGACGACTTCTTCGTCCTCGACGAATGCGAACTGCGCGATACCCACGAAGACGGTGGCATCGTGCGCTGCAAGCGCCAGGACCTGACCAGCGAGGAAATCCAGCTGCACCTGAGCACCGGCAAGGTGGTCACCCAACTGTCCTTGGCCTGGCAGGACAAGCTGTCCTTCGTGCTGGACGACAAGATGGTGGTCAAGCGCCTGAAGTTCGAAGACCTGCTGCAAACCCAGGCCGAGGAAGATGGTGGCGACGAGGCCCTGGGCCAACTCGATGCCAGCTTCACCCTGATGATGCTGACCTTCGGCGAGTTCCTCCCGGCGCTGTTCGAGGCCCTGGGCGGCGAAGAGATCCCGCAGGGCATCTGACGCCCTGGTCGGACAGCCCATCGCACCAGACGCCACCGCCTTCGGTGGCGTTTTCATATATATGAGGAACAGGCCATGCGCGTACTGGCTGCACTGAGTCGCTTCGTCGGCAACACCTTCGCCTACTGGGTGCTGGTCTTCGCGGTACTGGCGTTTTTCCAGCCGACCTGGTTCATCGGCCTCAAGGCCGCCATCGTGCCGCTGTTGGGCGTGGTGATGTTCGGCATGGGCCTGACCCTGAAGCTCGAGGACTTCGCCGAAGTCGCCCGCCATCCCTGGCGAGTGGCCCTGGGGGTGGTGGCGCATTTCGTCATCATGCCCGGAGTGGCCTGGGCGCTTTGCCAGGGGTTCGAGCTGCCACCCGAGATCGCCGTCGGGGTGATCCTGGTCGGCTGCTGCCCGAGCGGCACCGCGTCCAACGTCATGACCTGGCTGGCCCGGGGCGACCTGGCCTTGTCAGTGGCCATCGCCGCCGTGACCACCCTGCTCGCGCCATTGCTGACGCCTGCCTTGATCTGGCTGCTGGCTTCGGCCTGGCTGCCGGTGTCCTTCATGGAGCTATTCTGGTCGATCCTGCAAGTGGTGCTGCTGCCGATCGTGCTCGGCGTCATGGCCCAGCGTTTGCTGGGCCAGCGAGTACGGCATGCGGTGGAGGTGCTACCGCTGGTGTCGGTGGCGAGCATCGTCATCATCGTCGCCGCAGTGGTCGCCGCCAGCCAGGCGAAGATCGCCGAGTCCGGCCTGCTGATCATGGCCGTGGTGATGCTGCACAACAGCTTCGGTTTCCTGCTGGGCTATTTCACCGGGCGCCTGTTCAAGCTGCCGCTGGCGCAGCGCAAATCCCTGGCACTGGAGGTCGGCATGCAGAACTCCGGTCTCGGAGCCGCCCTGGCCAGTGCGCACTTCTCGCCATTGGCAGCGGTGCCCAGCGCCCTGTTCAGCGTCTGGCACAACATTTCCGGAGCCTTGCTCGCCACATTCCTGCGCCGCATGGATGAACCCGGCGACGCCAAGGAGCAAGCACCAAACGCCAGCGCCTGAAAAACCTCCGCTACCCTGGTTGATTTGCGCAGTATAATGCGCAACGCGGGGACGACCCTGCAGCTCGAATCGAGTGAGTATTTCTGGGGACGACCCCGTCAACCAATGAGGTCAGCATGTCCTGGATCATTCTGTTTTTCGCCGGTCTGTTCGAAGTAGGCTGGGCGGTGGGCCTGAAGTACACCGAGGGCTTCAGCCGTCCACTGCCTACCGCCCTGACCATCCTCGCCATGGCCATCAGCCTGGGCCTGCTGGGCCTGGCCGTGAAGGAACTGCCACTGGGCACCGCCTATGCCATCTGGACCGGCGTCGGCGCAGTGGGAACGGTGATCGCCGGCATCATCCTGTTCGGCGAGTCCATGGCCATGGTGCGCCTGGCCAGCGTGGCCTTGATCATCCTTGGCCTGGTGGGCCTGAAAATCAGCGCCGCCTGACACCCCC
The DNA here is from genome assembly GCF_002112765.1 of Pseudomonas sp. B6(2017). Lineage (NCBI taxonomy): Bacteria > Pseudomonadati > Pseudomonadota > Gammaproteobacteria > Pseudomonadales > Pseudomonadaceae > Pseudomonas > Pseudomonas sp. B6(2017). The sequence continues at coordinate 286,938 of NZ_NEIQ01000007.1, forward strand.
CGCGCACAAACAACAACGCCCGCGACATCGCGGGCGTTGTTTTATCCACCGATCACTCAGCGTCGCGTGCCCCGCAGCGCTTCCACCACCACCTGCAACTGGGCCGGTTCCGCGGCCTCCACCGCGACCGGCGAGCCAGCCACCAGGGTGATCCGCGACCAGAAACGATGGAAGAACCCCTTGTTCGGGTCGCGACTGAAGAAGCTCCCCCACAGCCCCTGCAAGGCCAAGGGAATCACCGGCACCGGGGTTTCCTCGAGAATCCGCGTCAGGCCACCCTTGAACTCGTTGATCTGGCCATCGGCGGTCAGCTTGCCCTCCGGAAAGATGCACACCAGCTCACCATCGCGCAGGTACTCGGCAATCTTCTTGAAGGCCTTTTCGTAGATCTCCAAGTCTTCATGGCGACCGGCAATGGGAATAGTCCCGGCAGTGCGGAAGATGAAGTTCAGCACGGGCAGGTTGTAGATCTTGTAGTACATCACGAAGCGAATCGGCCGACGCACCGCGCCCCCAATCAGCAGTGCGTCGACGAAGGACACGTGGTTGCACACCAGCAACGCTGCGCCCTCATCGGGGATCTGCTCCAGGTTGCGATGCTCCACACGGTACATGGAATGGCTGAGCAGCCAGATCATGAAACGCATGCTGAACTCGGGCACCACTTTGAAGATGTAGACGTTGACCGCGATGTTGAGCAGCGACACCACCAGGAACAGATGGGGGATGCTCAGCTTGAGCATGCTCAGCAAGACGATGGAAACCAGCGCCGAGACCACCATGAACAGCGCATTGAGGATGTTGTTGGCGGCAATCACCCGCGCCCGCTCGTGCTCAGGGGTCCGCGACTGGATCAGGGCGTACAGCGGCACGATGTAGAAGCCGCCAAAGATCCCCAGGCCCAGGACATCCAGCAATACCCACCAGGCATGGGCGAAGCCCAGGACCTCGAGCCAGCCATGGCCGGTGGCGCTCTCTGGAATACCGCCGGAATGCCACCACAGCAACAGGCCGAACACCGTCAGCCCCAGGGAACCGAACGGCACCAGGCCGATCTCGACCTTGCGTCCCGAGAGCTTCTCGCAAAGCATCGAGCCCACCGCGATACCCACCGAGAACACGGTGAGGATCAGGGTCACCACCGTCTCGTCGCCGTGCATCCATTCCTTGGCATAAGCCGGGATCTGGGTCAGGTAGATGGCCCCGACGAACCAGAACCAGGAGTTGCCGACGATCGAGCGCGACACCGCCGGCGTCTGGCCCAAGCCCAGGCGCAAGGTCGCCCAGGACTGGCTGAAGATGTTCCAGTCAAGGCGCAGTTGCGCAGAGGCCGCGGCCGCCCGGGGAATGGCCCGGCTGGCCAGGTAACCCAGCACCGCGACGCCGATCATGGCAGCCGAGACGATCGCCGCGTAATGCTCCGAGGACATCATGATCCCGGCGCCGATGGTGCCCGCCAGGATCGCCAGGAAAGTCCCCATCTCCACCAGGCCGTTGCCGCCCACCAGCTCTTCTTCACGCAGGGCCTGGGGCAGGATCGAATACTTGACCGGGCCGAACAGCGCCGAGTGGGTCCCCATGGCGAACAGCGCCAACAACATCAACGACAGGTGATCGAAGGCGAACCCCACGGCCCCCACCACCATGATCACGATCTCCCCCAGCTTGATCAGGCGAATCAACGCATCCTTGGCGAACTTCTCGCCGAACTGCCCGGCCAGCGCCGAAAACAGGAAGAACGGCAGGATGAACAGCAGTGCGCAGAGGTTGACCCAGATCGAGCGATCGCCCTCGATGCTCAGCTTGTAGAGGATGGCCAGGATCAGCGACTGCTTGAAGATGTTGTCGTTAAAGGCGCCGAGGGACTGGGTGATGAAAAACGGCAGGAAACGCCGCTTGCGAAGCAAGGTGAACTGCGAGGGGTGACTCATCTTGCGTGTTCCTGAGTGGCGAGGATACTGTTATTGGAATGCCGAACATCGATCCAGGCCACACCTTACCTGTGTTTGCCGATTATTTATGTAGGCCGGCAATGCATGGCGAGACAAATAGCTCTCCTTTATAGGCGCCCTGCAGCGTGCGCTTGGCGACGATCAGCCACATCACCGCCAGGGCCGCCACCAGCACCGCCCCCACCACATTGAAGAAACCCAGGTGCAAAGTGCTGCCCAGCTTGAGCGTCGCCAGCGAGTACACACCCAACGGGAAGGTGAACCCCCACCAGCCGAGGTTGAAGGGAATGCCTTCGTTCAGGTAGCGCCGGGTGATCAGCACCGCCATCAGCATCCACCACAGGCCGAAGCCCCACAGGGTCAAGCCAGCCACCAGCCCCAGCCCGGCGGCGATCTCACCGATGCCAGGCAAGCCATTGGCGGCGAAGATCGCCGGGGCGTCCGCACCCAGCACCAGCATGCCCAGGGCGCCGGTACCGATCGGGCCCAGGGCCAGCCAGCTGGAGGCGGCCATGCTTTCATGGGGCAGCTTGTGCAAGGCCATGCGCAGCAACAGGATGGTCAGGATGCTGAACGCCACCGGCAGCGAGAAGGCCCACAGCACATAGCTGGTGCTCAACATCACCAATTGCGCGTGGGTATCGGCCAGATGCGGAGCCAGCAACCCGCCGCTGGCCGCAGCCACCTCGGCCGCCACCACGGGCAGCAGCCATACTGCGGTCATCTGGTCGATGCTGTGCTCCTGGCGGGTGAACATCATGTAAGGGATCAGCACTCCGCAAGCCAGGGACATGGCCACATCCAGCCACCAGAGCACTTGGGCCGGCAGCAGCACCGCATCGCCCCAATGGCCACGACCGAACAGCAACAAACCGTTGATGATGGTCGCCAGCCCCATGGGAATGGTGCCGAAGAACATCGAGACCGTGGAGTGTCCGAATATCCGCCGTGCTTCATCGAAGAACATCACCCAGCGTGCGGTGTACATCGCGCTGAACAACAGGAACAGGGCAATGGTCAGCCACCAGAAGCCCTCCGCCACCAGGCGCAGCCCAGGGACCTGGGCAGGCCATTGGGCCAGGGCCAGGGCCAGGACGCCGGTGCCCATGGTGGCGGCGAACCAGTTGGGGGTGAATTGGCGAATGGCTTCGCGGGGGTGTTGCAGATGGCTCAACGGCCGGCGGCCGGCCTTGACGCTTTGGCTACATGTCACGATGGGGTCTCCTGTCCTCGGAAGAGGTTGAGCCCATGGTAGAACCTAATCGAATATCTATATAACGGGTAATTTATCTATCTGTTATCTATTTTATAGATATAGAGCGGCTAGCGCTTCTATTCCTTGCGCCGAGCCAGACCGGAGACTACCGCTACAAACAACAGACTGAAGCCCCATCCAGCAATAATTTCGCACCACATCACAAAGCGCACGAAGCGCTTGAGACTGAAAAAATCCAGCAGTTCCAAGAACACATTGGCCTTGGGGGTCGCTATCAACGGCGCCCAATCGTTCTCCTGGTGCAGATCCACCAACGGCAACAACAGGTCCAGTGAAAACGCCATCGGGCTGAAGCCGGTGTACTCCTCACGCAATAGGCTACATAGGTACCAGTTGCCTTCCCCCTGGTAGTCAGCGGGTGCTGGAAGAGGCGGCAAAACAAGCTGGCGCGCATACCAGAGCGCCTCCCGATCCGGACGACAGGTCTCGTACTCGGGGTTCTGGAAAACCAGGGGATCGCTGGGGGCAAACACACCACCCAGGTTGGCCGCTCCCCAATACACCAGGGTGGAAGACGCCCAGACCAGCGCAAACCACTGCAGCAGCAACATGGGACGATAACCAAACCCTGTGAGCTTGCCGTAGCAGGAGTGCATGACCCGAGCGATACCTCTGTAGAACGCACGCCTCCAGGGACGCCAACCCTCAGGTGTCTGGCCGATCAGGTCGAAGTCCCGCAGGCATTGCTCGTGTTCGATACCCACTGCCCTGGCCTCTTCCGCATGCCCCATGGACTCGAGCACCTGCTGTAGCTGACGCCAGGGTTGTGGATGGAAACAAGGCGGGGAAGGCTCGGTGCTGCTGGCCTGGCTCAGGCTGGCCTTCTGTTTTTTCAACCATTTCAGCCGGGCCCCAATCGACATCGACTCTTGAATATCGATGAAGTCATAAACGAAACCATTGAGGACGGGATTCTCGCCCCAAGCTTCAGCACAATCCTTGAGCACCGCCACCCGTGCACCGCTGAGTGAAATACTGCGGATGCCCACGTCCAGCTTTCTCAGGACCAGCGCCCCCTTGACCTCCAGGTTATCGGCTCGCACTCGATCTACGCTGCCCTGCTGAAAGGTCAGGCTTCCGTCAACGCAAACATTGGAGAGATTGAGCAAACCCTGGATCTTGAATTCTTTGCTGAAAAAGATGATGCCACGAACGGTCGCTCTGCTCATTTCCAGCGCAACATCGTCGTTACCGTTCAAATGAGCGCCCACAACGCTTACTTGTCCCGATATCTGCGCCCCGATGAACGACACTCGCCCCTTGGAAGAGAACCCATCAACCAGAAAAACGTCTCCCTGGATAACAGTGCTATCCAAGGACAACGCAAAAGTTTTCTGAGCATTGAACCTACCGCCTCTGCAATTAACCTGCCCTCCGATCCTCGCCCCGAGAAACCGCACATCGCTGTCAGCATTAAACCCTGAGGTCAAATGAACGTTGCCGGCAATTTCACTGTAACTGGCTAGCAAAGCCTCCTCTTTGACAGCATCTTTTTCGGACGCTGCCATACCAACGCTTAGGCTGGCCCCCATGCAATCCAACGATCCGACGATCTTTGCCTGGCTGATATCAACGGCAGCCGTCACGCGAGAATGGCACAAGAAAAAACTGCCATTCACATTCATTCGCGCCCCATTCAGGCCGGGTAGTTCACAGGTATCAAGGCGAAAAGAGCGCTCAAGAATCGCATCGCTCAGAAGCAGTTCCTTTTCAAACCTGCATCGCTGCAGACCAAGCCAAGGAAGAACCCGAGTAGCGATCAAATTGAGCGTACCCGTGATAAAGGCCCCTTTCAGAAGCACTCCACGCTCATGAATCGCCACACTCTCATCACCTCCGAGCAACAGGAAGCGCAAAAAGGTAGCCCGCACGGCATTGTCGGCTGTCTGCTCATCGGGCAACTGCTCCCCCACAACGGCATATCTCCCGTATTTGCAGTGCTTGAGCAACAGCGTCTCTGCCGGAGACAGCTCACCAAAATCCCCTAACGAACGTCCATGTGCGCGCAATTTCAATCCCTTAGACTCGTGGTTGAACATCCACAAACTGCGCCATGGTAAAGAGCCCCCAAGCGCCCAGCAACTTCGATCAAAGGACGATCGACACCGTGGTTCAGTACCCTGTCGCGTCACATTGCATGGCCGGACGGCGTCGCATCAGGGCCATCAGTGCGCCAAGGGCCAACAGGATCAGCACCGCGCCGTAACCATCGGTGGTGGCGACCAGGCCGAAGCTGCGGGCCAGCCCTCCAGCCAGCAATGCCGGCAGGCAGAACGCCAGGTAGCTCAGGACATAGAACGCCGACAGCAGCCCGGCTCGCTCGTGGGGCAAGGCTAGGGGCACCACACTGCGCAGAGCGCCGAGGAAACCGCCACCGAAACCGCTGCCCAGCACCAGGGTGCCGAAGAAGAACAGCGGCAAGCTGGCGCTGTGCACCGCCGCCAGGATCAGCGCCATGCCCAGGGCCAGCAACCCGGCCCCCAGGCGCAGGACCCCAGCGGGATGCCGCTCGCGCAGGGTGTAGATCATCACCGCACCGCTGAGCGTCAGCACGGCGACCAGACCGCCGCCGATCAGGTTCGAGGTGGAACCGGTGGCGGCCCGCACCAGGGACGGCGCCAGGGATAGATAGAAGCCACCCACCGCCCAGACCGCCACATCCACCGGTAGCGCCAGCCATAGCGCGCGCCGCGCCTGTACTGGCACATGCAGGGTCGGGCGTAGCGAGGCCCAGGCTCCGGGTTGCGCGCTGACACTTTCCGGCAGGCGCCAGAGGTACAAGGCCTGCGCCACGAACAAGCCCAGGAGCAACCAATAGCTCAATTGCAGCGGCAGCGGCGCGAACTCCACCAGCACGCTGGCGCCCATGGCTCCGCAGGCCATGCCCAGCAACGGCGCAATGCTGTTGACCAAGGGGCCCTGCCGGCGATCGGTATCCAGCAGCGCGGCCCCCAGGGCACTGGTGGCCATGCCGGTAGCGAAACCCTGGACCATGCGTGCGGCGATCAGCCAGTACACGCTGCTTTCATTGATGAACAGCAGCATCGCCAGGATATTGAGCAGCAGGCCGGCAAAAATCACCGGCCGGCGCCCCAGGTAGTCCGACAACGATCCCACCGTCAGCAACGCCGCCAAAAGGCTCATGGCATAGACGCCGAAGACCAGCGTCAGCATCGCCGGAGAAAAATGCAGGCGTTGCTGGTACAGGTGGTACAAGGGAGTCGGCACGCTGGACGCAGCCAGGAAACCGAGCAGGGTCACGGCCAGGAACAACAGGCTGCAACGATTGGACACGCGAGTGTCGATAGCACCAGGCATAGGGCACGCTCCACTAAAGCTAATATTTTGCTTTTGCGGAGTGTGCTACTGCCAGGCGCTTAAAGCAAATTCTTTGTGTTAAGGTTCGACCCCATGGCTATCAAAGAAGGTTTACGCCCAGGCGGCCGCAGCGCCCGGGTCCAGGAATCCATCCACCGGGCAGTACGCGAGCTTCTTGAAGAACAGGAACGCTCGACCCTGACCGTCCCGCAGATCGCCGCTCGCGCCGGCGTCACCCCCTCGACCATCTACCGACGCTGGGGCGACCTGGCAACCTTGCTCGCCGACGTTGCCCTGGCCCACATGCGCCCGGACAGCGAGCCGGCAAATACCGGCAGTTTGCGTGGCGACCTGCTGGCCTGGGCCGAACAGTACCTGGATGAAATGAGCTCCGAGCCCGGACGCAACATGATGCGCGACGTCCAATGCAGCGCCACCCCGGGTTATTGCGCGACCATCCTCGGCGGCCAGCTGCAGATCATCCTCGACCGTTATCGAACCAGCGCAGGCAAACTGCCGGACGTGGATCGGCTGCTGAACCTGATCGTGGCGCCCACGGTGTTCCGCATCCTGTTCGCCGCCGCGCCCCTCCAGGCCCAGGAGCTTCAAGAGCTGGTCGATATCGCCCTGGGTCCGGCTTGCGAAACCCGCTCCCAGCCAGCCTGAACCGCCCCTGCGACATCAGGCCGCGCTGATACCTTGGTCGACACTGACGACGACTCGACATCGTGCCAGACTGTCTGGCCGGGCTGACGTGCCCGGTGCATCTGTTTCGGAGTTCCCATGTCGTTGTCCAGCGGGCTGATTGCAGCCGTTGCCCTGGCCTATATGGCCATCATGTTCGCCATCGCCTTCTACGGCGACCGCCGCAGTGCACCCCTTCCGCCGCGCGTGCGGGCCTGGGTGTACAGCCTGTCGTTGGCGGTGTATTGCACCAGCTGGACCTTCTTCGGCGCCGTGGGCCAGGCCACCGAACAACTCTGGGCCTTCCTGCCGATCTACCTGGGACCGATCCTGCTGCTGGTGTTCGCCCCCTGGGTACTGCAGAAGATGGTGATGATCAGCAAGCAGGAGAACATCACCTCCATCGCCGACTTCATCGCCGCCCGCTACGGTAAATCCCAGTCCCTGGCAGTCGTGGTGGCGCTGATCTGCCTGGTGGGGGTGCTGCCCTACATCGCCCTGCAACTCAAGGGCATCGTGCTCGGGGTCAACCTGCTGATCGGCGCCGGCGCCGATACCATGGGCACCCGCGCCCAGGACACGGCGCTGATCGTGTCGCTGATCCTGGCCCTGTTCACCATCGTCTTCGGCACTCGCAACCTGGACGCCACCGAGCACCACCGGGGCATGGTGCTGGCGATCGCCTTCGAATCCCTGGTCAAGCTGTTCGCCTTCCTCGCGGTGGGAGTGTTCGTCACCTACGGCCTGTACGACGGTTTCGACGATCTGTTCAGCCAGGCCATGCTGGCCCCGCGCCTGGAGCAGTATTGGGAAGAAACCGTCAACTGGCCGTCGATGGTGGTGCAGACCGGAGTGGCGATGATGGCGATCATCTGCCTGCCCCGGCAGTTCCACGTCACCGTGGTGGAAAACATCGAGCCCCAGGACCTGCGCCTGGCCAAATGGGTTTTCCCGGCCTACCTGGCCCTGGCCGCGCTGTTCGTGGTGCCCATTGCCCTGGCCGGGCAGATGCTCTTGCCCAGCAGCGTGTTGCCGGACTCCTTCGTCATCAGCCTGCCCCTGGCCCAGGCCCATCCGGCCCTGGCCCTGCTGGCCTTCATCGGCGGCGCCTCGGCGGCCACCGGCATGGTGATCGTCGCCAGCGTGGCGCTGTCGACCATGGTCTCCAATGACATGCTGCTGCCCTGGCTGCTGCGGCACAACAATGCCGAACGCCCGTTCGAAGTGTTCCGCCACTGGATGCTCTCGGTACGCCGGGTGAGCATCGTCGTCATCCTGCTGCTGGCCTATGTCAGCTACCGCCTGCTGGGCTCCACCGCGAGCCTGGCCACCATCGGCCAGATCGCCTTCGCCGCCGTGACCCAGCTGGCGCCAGCCATGGTCGGCGCGCTGTACTGGAAACAGGCCAACCGCCGTGGCGTGTTTGCCGGCCTGGCCGCCGGCACCTTCATCTGGTTCTACACCCTGGTACTGCCGCTGGCGGCCCATAGCCTGGGCTGGTCGCTGAACAGCTTCCCGGGCCTGGCCTGGCTGCACAGCAACCCGCTGAACCTGCCGATCACGCCGCTGACCCAGGGCGTGGTGCTGTCCATGGCCGGTAACTTCACCCTGTTCGCCTGGGTTTCGGTCCTGTCGCGCACCCGGGTTTCCGAGCATTGGCAAGCCGGGCGCTTCATCGGCCAGGAAATCAGCGGCCGCCTGAGTTCGCGCTCGATGCTGGCGGTGCAGATCGACGACCTGCTGAAGCTGGCCGCGCGCTTTGTCGGCGAAGAACGCGCCCGCCAGAGCTTCATTCGCTTCGCCTACCGTCAGGGCAAGGGCTTCAACCCGAACCAGAACGCCGACGGCGAATGGATCGCCCACACCGAACGCCTGCTGGCGGGCGTACTGGGGGCCTCATCGACCCGGGCGGTGGTCAAGGCGGCCATCGAAGGCCGGGACATGCAGCTCGAGGACGTGGTGCGCATCGCCGACGAAGCCTCCGAGGTCTTGCAGTTCAACCGCGCCCTGCTGCAAGGCGCGATCGAAAACATCAGCCAGGGCATCAGCGTGGTGGACCAGTCCCTCAAGCTGGTGGCCTGGAACCGGCGCTACCTGGAACTGTTCAACTATCCCGAGGGGCTGATCAGCGTCGGCCGGCCGATCGCCGACATCATCCGCCACAATGCCGAGCGCGGCCTGTGCGGCCCCGGCGAAGCGGAAGTGCATGTGGCCAGGCGCTTGCACTGGATGCGCCAGGGCCGCGCACACACTTCCGAGCGGTTGTTCCCCAATGGCCGGGTGATCGAGCTGATCGGCAACCCCATGCCCGGCGGCGGCTTTGTCATGAGCTTCACCGACATCACCCCTTTTCGCGAGGCCGAACAGGCCCTGACCGAAGCCAACGAAGGCCTGGAACAACGGGTGGCGGAACGTACCCATGAACTGTCGCAACTCAACGCCGCGCTGATCGAGGCCAAGGGCACCGCCGAATCGGCCAACCAGTCCAAGACCCGTTTCCTGGCCGCGGTCAGCCATGACTTGATGCAACCGCTGAACGCCGCGCGACTGTTTTCCGCCGCCCTCTCCCATCAGGAAGACGGCCTGTCCGCCGAGGCCCAGCAACTGGTGCAGCACCTGGACAGCTCGCTGCGTTCGGCCGAAGACCTGATCAGCGACCTGCTGGACATCTCGCGCCTGGAGAACGGCAAGATCACTCCGGAACGCAAACCCTTCGCCCTCAACGAACTGTTCGACACCCTGGGCACGGAGTTCAAGGTCCTGGCCCAGGAACAGGGCCTGCAATTCCGGGTGCGCGGCAGCCATCTGCGCGTCGACAGCGACAGCAAGCTGCTACGCCGGGTGCTGCAGAACTTCCTGACCAATGCCTTCCGCTACGCCAAGGGTCCGGTCCTGCTGGGCGTGCGCCGTCGCGGCGACTCGTTGAGCCTGGAAGTCTGGGACCGCGGGCCCGGCATTCCGCAGGACAAGCAGCAGGTGATCTTCGAGGAGTTCAAGCGCCTGGATAGCCACCAGACCCGCGCCGAAAAAGGCCTGGGGCTGGGCCTGGCGATCGCCGACGGTCTGTGCCGGGTGCTGGGGCATCCGCTACAGGTGCGCTCCTGGCCCGGCAAGGGCAGCGTATTCAGTGTCAGCGTGCCCCTGGCGCGCAGCGGCACCGTGGCTCCGGGCAAGGTTGCGGAGCTCAAAGGGCAGTCGCTCAACGGCGGGCAAGTGCTCTGCCTGGATAATGAAGACAGCATCCTGATCGGCATGAACAGCCTGCTGACCCGCTGGGGCTGCCAGGTCTGGACCGCCCGCAACCGCGAGGAGTGCGCTGCGCTGCTCAAGGAAGGCATCCGCCCGCAACTGGCCTTGGTGGACTACCACCTGGACGATGGCGAAACCGGCACCGAGGTCATGGCCTGGTTGCGCACCCAATTGGGCGAACCGGTACCCGGCGTGGTGATCAGCGCCGATGGCCGCCCGGAGATGGTCGCCCAGGTGCATGCGGCAGGCTTGGACTACCTGGCCAAGCCGGTGAAGCCCGCGGCCTTGCGCGCCCTGCTCAGCCGGCACCTGCCCCTGGGCTGAAGCGCGCCGGACGACTCAGTCCGGCAGTTCCAGCTCGCGGCCATCGGCATCGGTCATGGCCCGCTCCAGCAGGTCCGCCGGCAAGCTCTTGCTGGCACGCGCGCCGAGCAGCTTGAGCTGCTCGCTGCGGCTGATCAGGTTGCCGCGGCCCTCGGTCAGCTTGTTGCGTGCCGCCGCGTAGGCCTTGTCCAACTGCTGCAAACGATTGCCGACCTCATCCAGGTCCTGGATGAACAGCACGAACTTGTCGTACAGCCAGCCCGCCCGCTCGGCGATTTCCCGCGCGTTCTGACTCTGGCGCTCCTGTTTCCACAGGCTGTCGATCACCCGCAAGGTAGCGAGCAAGGTGGTCGGGCTGACGATCACGATTTGCCGGTCGAAGGCTTCCTGGAACAGATTGGGCTCGGCCTGCAATGCCGCGGAAAAAGCGCCTTCGACCGGTACGAACAACAGCACGAAATCCAGGCTGTGCAAGCCTTCCAGGCGCTTGTAGTCCTTGCCGGCCAAGCCCTTGACGTGATTGCGCAGGGACAGCACGTGCTGCTTCAGGGCGGCCTGGGCGACCTGTGGGTCGTCACAGCCCACATACTGTTGATAGGCCGTGAGGCTGACCTTGGAATCCACCACCACCTGCTTGTCGCCGGGCAGCATGATCAGCACATCGGGCTGGAATCGCTCGCCATCCGGGCCCTTGAGGCTGACCTGGGTCTGGTATTCGCGGCCCTTTTCCAGGCCGGCATGCTCCAGCACCCGCTCGAGGATCAGCTCACCCCAGTTGCCCTGGGTTTTCTGGCCCTTGAGGGCACGGGTCAGGTTGGTGGCCTCATCGCTCAAGCGCAGGTTCAACTGCTGCAGGCGCTCCAGCTCCTTGGCCAGGGAAAACCGCTCGCGGGCCTCGGACTGATAACTCTCCTCCACGCGCTTCTCGAAGGCCTGGATACGATCCTTCAGCGGATCCAGCAACTGCCCCAGGCGCTGTTGGCTGGTTTCGGCGAAGCGCTGTTCACGCTCATCGAAGATCTTGCCCGCCAGCTCGGCGAACTGGGCGCGCAGTTCGTCGCGCGAACCCTGCAGATCCGTGAGACGTTGTTGATGGCTGTCCTGCTGCTCGCGCAGCTCAGCGGCCAGCGATGCCGCCTGGGCATCCAGCCGGCGCAATTCGTGTTCCTTGGCAGAGCGCTCCAGGCTCCAGGCGTGGGCCGCATCACGGGCGTTGTCACGCTCGATCTGCAACAGCTCCACCTCGCGTCCCAGGGCCGCCAGGTCCGCCTGCTTGAGGGCGTTGGCCTGGCTCAGATCGCTGACTTCATCGCGACTGGCATCCAGTTGCGCCATCAACCCTTCCTGGGCCATCTGGGCAGTGGCCAGGCGTTCTTCCAGCAGGGCCAGGTCGGCTTGGCTGGAACTGGCACGCCGCTGCAGTTGCCAGGCCAATGCCAGCAGTGGTACCGCAGCCGCCAGGCCAAGCAAGATGCTGGTCAAGTCCATAGCCATAGCGAGTCCTGACATCCAGAAAAGAAATGAAGGTTAACCAAGCCGCCAGGGGTTGGACAGCTCAGTCTTCGATCCGACCCAGCTCTTGCTGGGCGCTACGGTCGCCGGCGCGAGCCGCCTGGCGCAGCAGGTCATGACCGATACGGCGGTCACGGGCATTACCGCATTCGCGGCACATCAACTGACCCAGCCGGCTCTGCGCGGCGACTACGCCTTGGCGGGCCGGCTGCTTGAGCAGGCGTCCGGCAAAGTGCTTGACGCTGGAGCTATGTCCAAGACGCGGATTGTCCAGCAACCACAGGGCAACCCGCAGGGAGAAACGCTTGGGTTCGGTAACACTTTCAGAGGTTGCGGTAACAGAGGGTGATACTGAGCGAAACTTCATAAAGCACTGTGGGGGCAGATCGGAAGGCGCGCCACTCTACTCCTTTTTTCGCCCGGGTAAAGCCCAAAAGACCCAGCACGCCCGTCCTAGAGCAAGCGCTTGGGACAATCCACAGAAGCTGTGGATAACTCAGTGGACAACCCCTCTTCAACCCTCGCAAAGCCCCATGAGACGGGCCTTCCAGTCAAACTGACGATTTTTTCACCAGCAAAAAAAAGCGATGTTTTTCATTGACTTAAATTCTCGAGACAGGCTAGGGGGCTAACTTCAGGCAAGGTGACAAGCGGGTGACAGGCTGCGCGATAAGTGTGCACAACCGTGCTGAAATTGACGCTGGCAACGCACTCTTTTCGCACACGCCCCAACCTGGGGGTTACACCGCCGGTTTCCCGACTCTCGATAAAAATTCACCTAGCACACTTGCGTTCCGCTCTTCAACTCAATACAATGCGCGCCGTTAGTACCAAGCTGAAAGTCAATTCTGGTCGAACAAGTCCCGTCGGCAGCACCTCGAAACGAGCAGCACGCCAACATCCAGGACCGACCATCTCGCTGGTTTCCAGGTAACACTCACCACTGCAGCGTCCTTGGAAAATTCTCCAGGCCGCGAGTGAGCTCCTTACTCTGACCGAACCAACCTGCAAATTGATCAGGATCTTCACCCTGGGCCCAGAACCTCTGCCCTTGTTGTGCTGCCTGACCTCCTAAGTACCTACCTGCCAGCCTTAGCGCAACTGTAATCAAAGCGCTGCAAACTGGCTGCTTTGTTCCAGACAGGTTCTTCGCCCGGCCCTTGGCGGCCAGCGTTACTGGAACGTTTTAACGTTGCACGGCTCTTATCCGTGTCATTTGTAGGAACAATAATTATGTCTACTCAAATCCAGACTCAGAATGCCATTCGTACCCTGACCAACGCTTTTGCACCACTGAACTGCCTGATCATGGCAACCCGCAAAAACGGTTTCAGCTTCACCCTGGTCAATGAACATGGAATCGCCCGTCACAGCGAACGCTTGTATCCCGACCAGTACTCCAGCGCCGAGCCGCTGCAGGCCGTGATCGAGCGCACGCGCCAGGCCCTGGTGGCCTGATCCGGCAACCGCCGAAAAGCCCGAAGCCCCGCTACTATGCGGGGCTTTTTTATGGCTTGTGATTTATCGGCGGCCTCGAGCGATCAAAGCACCAATCGATATAAGGTTTATAACAAGAGAACGAAAATATTTTAAAAACAGGCCTTTACAGCACAGATATGACACTAAACTTCAACTCAAGCGGCCTGAACCGCTTCCGGCAAACCTGATCTTTCATTAGCTGCCAAGCGCCTTCAGGTTTCGCCGGCCATTTTCAATCCTCGAGGGCTTTATGGGTATCGCCGCCAGCGAGTTGTGCCGCTATGTGATACGCCCAACGCTGATGTACCTGGGTAGCCATAGCAAAACCGCTGAAGCCTTGTTATTGGGCATCGCTGCCAGCCAGTCGGAGCTGGGTTCGGCGCTGCACGATCGCCGTGGCCATGGGCTGTACCGCATCACCGAACCACGTCACCGGGCCCTCTGGGACCATTACCTGGCGCTGGACCCGGAACGAGCTAGTCTGGTTCGCGGATTGGCCAGCCAACATGCGTTTCTCAGCGGACCGCACCTGGAACTGACCGTCAACCTGCGCTACGCCACGGCGATCGCCTGGTTGCTGGTGGAAGAACAGCACACCGCGCTACCCGCTGCCGACGACTTGCTCGGCATGGCCCGTATCTGGAGGAAGACCTTTCAACCACAAGGACGCTTAAGAGACTTCACCTATGCCTGGCAAACCTGTGTTTCACCACTGAGCCAGGTGGCCTGCTGACGACGACTTTTACAAGATCAGAGAAAAAGCCTGATTTTGGTCGGATTGTCCTACAAAACCGCTCTAAATCAACTATTGCAGCCTATAGCGCCGGGGCAGAAATGTTGGTAGTTTTCGCCTCGGTGATCATCAGGAGTTCTAATAATGAAAAAAGTAATGCTCAAATCCACCATTGGCCTCGCCGTTGCGGTGGCGTCCAGCCAGATCTTCGCAAGCGGCTTCGCCCTTAACGAACAAAGTATCAGTGGCATGGGTACCGGTTTTGCCGGTCGTTCGTCTGCCGCTGAAGATGCTAGCACCCTCTACGGTAACCCTGCCGGTATGTCGCTGCTCAAGCGCGACCAGGTAACCGTGGGCGTGGCAGCAATCGATGCCAAAACCAATCTCAAGAACGTAAAAGGTGGCGCACCCGGGGGCTCCAGCGATGGAGACATGGTCCCTTTCACCAGCGTTCCAATGGGTTTCATTGTCAAGCAACTGGGTGAGGGCTGGGCCTTTGGTCTCGGCGCCTATGCGCCATTCGGCCTGATTACCAATTATGAAAGTAGCTCTGCCAGCCGTTATTACGGCAAGAAAAGCGAAGTCAAGGTCATCACCCTGCAACCGACCATCAGCTATGCCTTCAACGACATGGTGTCCATCGGTTTCGGCCCAACGATCAACCGCATCACTGGCCAACTGACTTCGGCAGTGCCATACGCTCCAACCTTCGGAAGAAACGACGGGAGAGTGAACGTCAAGGGCGACGATACTGCCATCGGTTACAACGTCGGCATCATCGTCCAACCAACCGAAGCAACCCGACTCGGTCTGACCTACCACTCCAAAGTCAAGTATAAGCTTGAGGGCCATACCAACATCTCCGGCATCGGCTTCGGTCCATACAACGGTAACCGCTACAAAGCCTCCCTGGACGTCACCACTCCGGAAATCGTCGACTTCTCGATTACCCAGAAGCTGGATGATCAGTGGACCGTTTACGCAGGCAGCACCTGGACTCGCTGGAGCCGCCTGAAAGACATCACCGTCAACAACGACGGCGTACCAGCCCTCCTAGGCGGCTCCGCTGGCCCAATCGGCACCAGTGTCGAGCCACAGAACTGGCACGACACCTGGGCCTCGGCCATCGGAGTCTCCTACAAGGTCAACAAAGAATGGGTACTGCGCAGCGGCCTCTCGGTTGACCAAGCGCCAACCAACAACACCGATCGCTCCGTACGCATTCCAACAGGCGATCGTAAGGCCATCAGCTTCGGTGCCGGGTACAGCCCAACTGAAGACCTGACCTTCGACGTGGCGGTGTCCTACCTGAAAGAAGAAGACGTCAAGGTCAACCGCACCGGCAAAGGCACCCCTTATAGCGCTACCTATCAGAACAGCGCATGGGGCTACGGCCTGGGCGCGACCTACAAGTTCTAACACACTGTAGGCAGCTCTCACCGCTTCATGAAAAACCCCGCGTCTGCGGGGTTTTTCATGTCAATGATTGCCAATCAAGACCCCGACGCCAGCGCCTTCTCCACCGCCTCGAGCAACTCAGGGTCATCCGGCTTGGTCAGGCTGGAGAAATTGGCGACTACCTTGCCCTGGCGATCCACCACGTACTTGTAGAAATTCCACTTCGGCGCGCTGCTCTGCTGCGCCAGCACCTTGAACAGGTGCACCGCATCCGCGCCCTTGACCTTCTGTGGCTCGGTCATGGTGAAGGTCACGCCGTAATTGACATAGCAGACCTTGGCGGTTTCGGCGCCGTCCTTGGACTCTTGCTTGAAGTCGTTGGACGGCACTCCCACTACCTCCAATCCCTGGTCCTTGTAGCGCTGGTACAAGGCCTCGAGCCCCTTGAACTGAGGGGCGAACCCGCAAAAGCTCGCCGTGTTGACCACCACCAGCGGCTTGCCAGCGAACCGCTGGCACAGATCGATGGATTCCTTGGCGCGCAACTTGGGCAGCGAGCCCTGCAACAATGCCGGACAATCGGCGGCCCAGGTGGAGCCGGCAAAGGCCGCGAGCAAAACTGGAACGGCAAACCAGCGCATAGCCATGTCAGGTGTCCTTGAAAAGTCGTCAGGCCTCGACGTTACTCGCCCCTGTCGGCGCCTAGCAAGCGCCCATGCCCAATTGCATCAGCGCCATTCCACTGCGCTGCCAGCCCCACCAGGCCAGCAGCAATGACAAGGCGACCAAGCCCAGGCCGACCCACCAACCAATGCGTACCTTCATGCGGCGCTGGCCTGCAGGCGCGCCACCGGGCGCTCACGCACCGGCCAGTTGAGCGCCGCAGCCAGCAAGCTGAGGAGGATCGCCACCTGCCAGATCAGGTCGTAGCTGCCGGTCCGGTCGTACACCACGCCGCCCAGCCAACCACCTAAGAACGAACCCAGCTGGTGGAACAGGAACACGATCCCGCCAAGCATCGACAGGTTTCGCACCCCGAACAGGGTCGCCACCGTACCGTTGGTCAAAGGCACCGTGGACAGCCAGAGAAACCCCATGGCCATGCCGAACAGGTAGGCGCTGGCCTGGGACACCGGCACCCACAAAAACAGCATGATCACCACCGCTCGCAGCAGGTACAGGCCCGTGAGCAAACGCGGCTTGGAGAGGCGCCCACCCAGCCAGCCAGCGGTGTAGGTCCCGAAGATATTGAACAGGCCGATCAGCGCCAGCACCGTGGTGCCCACGGTAGCCGGCAAATGCTGGTCCACCAGGTAGGCCGGCAAATGCACACCGATGAACACCACCTGGAAACCACAGACGAAAAAGCCGAAGGCCAGCAACCAGAACCCTGAGTGGGAACAAGCCTCGCGCAATGCCTCCATCAGGCTCTGCTCATGCCCATGGGCGGGCAGCGGTTTGTCCTTGAGCATGCTCACCAGCGGCACGATCAGCGCCACCAGCACACCCAGCACCAGCAGCGCCGCCGACCAGCCCAGCCAGCCGATCAGGCCCAGGGTGCCCGGCAGCATGGCGAACTGGCCGAAGGAGCCGGCAGCGCTGGCCAGGCCCATGCCCATGCTGCGCTTCTCAGGCGGCAGCGCGCGGCCAACCACACCCAGGATCACCGAGAACGAAGTACCGGACAGGCCAATACCGATCAGCAGCCCGGCGCTCAGGGACAGCGACAAGGGCGAGTCCGCCAATCCCATGCACGCCAGGCCCACGGCGTACAGCACGCCGCCGATAAGTACTACCTTCGCCGCACCGAAGCGATCGGCCAGTGCCCCGGTGAATGGCTGGGCCAGGCCCCAGATCAGGTTCTGCAAGGCAATGGCGAAGGCGAAGACCTCGCGCCCCCAACCGAACTGCGCACTCATGGGCGGCAGGAACAGGCCGAAGCCATGCCTGATCCCCAGCGACAAGGCCAGGATCAACGCGCTGCCAAGAAGTACCCAACTGCTGGTACGCCACATCGCTGTCATTTTTACTCTCCGTCTACGGGTATATACCCGCTTGTGTTCGAACGAACCGGCCTCAGGCCAGTTCGTTCAGCAAGGCCAGCAGGGTTTCACGCTTTTCCACACCCAGGCGATCGATCAGTCGCTGCTGGGCCGCTTCCCAAGCCGGCAAGGCCGCAGCCAGGCATTCATGCCCCGCCTCGGTCAGTTGCACCAGGCGATTGCGCTGATCGTCACCCTCGATCAGGCGCACCAGGCCCGAGGCCTCCAATACCCGCACGTTACGCCCCAGGGTGCTGCGATCCAGGCCCATGGCCTCGGCCAGGCTGGAGATACTCGGCTGCTCGAGGCGCAGCAGGTTGTTCAGCAAGGAATACTGGGCGACGTTGATCCCGAAGCCATCGAGGGCGCCGTCGTAGAACCTGCTGACGCCACGCGCGGCGCGACGCAGGTTGGTGCACAAACATTGGGAGGGAAGCATAGTGCGTGTATATACCCGCGAAATTTCCAGGACAACTGTTTTCAATAAAAATGCTGCTCGGCGCTCGCCTCAGGATAGCGCCAGGGCCAGCAGTACCGCGGTCTCCAGCAACTCCAGCAAGGCGCCGGCGGTATCCCCGGTGGTACCGCCCAAGCGCTGCAGCATCAATTGGCGCAACCAGCAGAACACCACGAGGGCCAGCAACAGCGCCAACAAGCCGTGGTATCCCCCCAGCAACAGGCAACCCAGGACACTCAGGGCCAGCACTTGCCTGCCCGCCAGGCGTGGCAAATGATCGGCCAGGGCCTGGCCCAGTCCGCCGGCACGCACATAGGGCGTGCTGAGGAACAGGCCAAGCAAGGCCGCGCGTCCGATCAACGGCGCCAGTAGCAGAGCCACAGCTTGTTGCTGCTCGATCAGGGCCACCAGCGCCGCGAACTTGAGCAGCAGGACCAGGACCAGGGTAACCACGGCAATCGGCCCGCTGCGCGGATCCTTCATGATGCTCAGGGTGCGCTCGCGATCACCGAAGCCGCCCAGCCAGGCGTCGGCGCTATCGGCCAGGCCATCCAGGTGCAGTCCGCCGCTGAGCAAGACCCAGGCAGCCAGCAACAAGGCTGCGTGCAGCAGCGGCGCAGCGCCACTGAGCAAGGCATTCAGTGCCCACAGCAAGACACCGAACAGCAACCCCACCAGCGGATAGAACAACAACGAGCGCCCCAGTTGCTCGGGCTGCGGCATGCCCGGCAGGCGGATCGGCAAGCTGCTGAGGAATTGCAAGGCAATCCAGAACGGCAGCATCTCAGCCCTCCTCGCTCATCCGTCCCGCAGCCACTGTCAGGCCGAACCAGGCACCATGGCCCACTTCGACACTCAGCAACTGTTCACGGGGCAGCCCGCGGGCCCTGGCCAACAACAAGCGCATCACACCGCCATGGCTGATCAGCAGCACCCGCCGCCCGGCATGGGCCTGGTACAGGCTGTCGATCGCTGCCAGCACCCGTTGTGAAAAGCGCTCTACCGGCTCGCCTCCAGGCGGGGTAAAACCATAGGGGTCGGACCAGAAACGCCCCAGGCCCTCGGCGTCGGTTTGCATCAGGGCTACCGTGCTCCGCCCTTCCCAGTCACCGAAGTGCAGCTCCTTGAGACCCGGCTCCAGCACCAGCGGCAGCTGCAGGCGCGCCGTCAGTTGCTCGGCAAAACTTGCGCAACGCTGCAACGGCGAGCTGACCACCAGGTCCCAGGGGCCGCGCCCCTCAACCCCGGCATGCATCTGCTGCCAGCCCCGCTCGGTCAAGGCGTCGTCCAGGCTGCCACGCAAGCCGCCACCAGACTCGGTCTCACCGTGGCGCAGAAGGTCCAGGCGCAAGGTCATGCCGGACGATCCGCCACGGCCGCTTCGGCGAAAGTCGCCATCTGCCCGTGCAGGTCGCAGGCCAGGCGCAGCAAGGGCACCGCCAGCGCCGCACCACTGCCTTCTCCAAGGCGCAGGCCCAGGTCCAGCAGCGGATCGGCCTCGAGCACTTGCAGCACATGCCGGTGCCCAGGTTCGGCGCCCTGGTGGGCGAACAGCAACCAGGGGCGGCAGCCTGGACTCAAGCGCACCGCCACCAGTGCCGCGACGCTGCAAATGAAGCCGTCCACCAGCACCGCGATGCCCTCCTGGGCACAGGCCAGGTAGGCGCCGGCCAAGGCCGCGATCTCGAAACCGCCAAGGTCTTGCAGCGCTTGCCAGGCATCACCGCGTGCCCCCTGATGCAAGGCAAGGGCTCGTTCGATGACCTGGGCCTTGTGGCTGACGCCCGCGGCGTTCAGCCCGGTACCTGGCCCGGCCAGCTGCGTTACCGGAATGTCCAGCAAGGCGCAGGCGATGGCGCTGGCGGCCGTGGTATTGCCGATCCCCATTTCCCCACCGATGAACAACTGGGCGCCCTGCCCACGGGCACGTAGCGCACTATCACGACCGGCCTTCAGCGCCTGCTCGAGCTGGGCCCGGGTCATGGCCGGGCCCTGGAGGAAGTTCGCCGTGCCCAGTCCCAGGTTCAGGTGGCGCACTCCAGGCAGCTCCAGGTTCGGCGTCACAGTGCCCAGGTCCACCACTTCCAGCTGCGCCGCCAACTGGCGGGCCAGCACGCTGATCGCGGCGCCACCATTGACGAAGTTCAGCAGCATCTGGCCGGTCACTTCCTGCGGATAGGCCGATACACCTTCGGCCACCACCCCGTGATCACCGGCGAAGATGGTGATCCACAGCTGCTCGATGGCGGGCTTGAGCCGGCCCTGCAAGCCCGCCAGGCGCACGGCCAGCGGTTCCAGCCGGCCCAGCGAGCCGGCCGGTTTGGTCAGCTGCTGCTGCCGGGCCAGGGCCTGCTCCACCACTTGGCTATCAATGGACTTGCACGGGTTCTGCCACCAGGAATTGCTCATAACGCGGGTCCTTTCAAAGTCAGGGGCAGGCCAGCCACCGTCAGCACCACTCGCTGACAGCGCTCGGCCAGGGCTTGATGCAGCCAACCGGCTTCATCCACATAGCGGCGAGTCAATTCGCCCAGCGGCACGACACCCATTCCGGTCTCGTTGCTGACAAAGATAATGTCTCCCGGCAGCTCCGCCACGCATTGCAGCAAGGCCTCGCGCTCGGCAGAAAGGCGCTGCTGGTCTTCGAGCATCAGCAGGTTGGTCAGCCACAGGGTCAGGCAGTCCACCAACAGGCAGCGCCCCGGACTGGCCGCCTGGCGCAGTACCCGGGCCAGCTCCAGGGGCTCTTCGACCAGGCCCCAGTGCGCCGGACGGCGTTCGCGATGATGGGCGATACGCTGGTTCATCTCGCCGTCCAACGGTTGGCTGGTGGCGATATAGGTCACTTCCAGCGCACTGTCGTTGGCCAGTTTCTCGGCCAGGCGGCTTTTGCCGGAGCGGGCACCACCGAGGATCAGTTGCAACATGCTTGGGCACCTCTGAAAAGAAAACCGCACACGGCTGCGTGCCTACAGGCCACAAAGCCTACGCAATGCGGCGGTATCCAGGTGGCGCTCCACCAGGTCCGCCAGGCGTTCGATATCGCGCTCGCGCAAGGCCTGGTAATCCACCTGCTGGACATCCTCCAGGCCGGCCCAGCGCAACAGCGCGCCGCAGGCCGCTGGCGTCTCGAACAGGCCGTGCAGGTAGGTGGCGAGGATCTGCCCGTCGGCACTGCGGGCGCCGTCGCTGCGACCATCGTCCAGGCGCACTGCCGCCTGTTCCAGGGCAGGACCACGACTGACTCCGGCATGGATCTCGTAGCCGCTGACCGCAGCGTCTTCCAGGGTCAGGCGTCCACTGACGTTACGCAGCTGCTTTTGCGCCTCCAGCACGGTTTCGAAAGCCAACAGGCCAAGGCCCGGGCTGGAGCCTGCGGCACCTTCCAGCCCCAGTGGATCGTGCAATTGCTCGCCGAGCATCTGCAGGCCGCCGCAGATACCCAGGAGCTTGCCGCCGTAGCGCAGGTGCCGGGCGATGGCCTGCTCCCAGCCATTGGCGCGCAGGTAGGCGAGATCGCCGCGCACGCTTTTCGAGCCGGGGAGAATGATCAGGTCGGCGGCGGGTATCGCCTGCCCGGGTCCGATGAATTGCAGGTCTACCTGGGGATGCAGGCGCAGCGGATCGAAGTCCGTATGGTTGCTGATGCGCGGCAGCACCGGCACCACCACCTTGAGCAGCTGCTCGACCTTGCCGGCCTGGCGCTGGTCGATGCCGTCCTCGGCCTCCAGGTGCAGGTCCATGACATAGGGCAACACCCCGAGTACCGGCTTGCCGGTGCGCTGCTCCAGCCAATCCAGGCCCGGTTGCAGCAGGGCGATGTCGCCGCGAAAGCGGTTGATGATGAAGCCCTTGACCCGCGCCTGCTCGCTGGGTGAAAGCAGCTCCAGGGTGCCCACCAGGTGGGCGAACACCCCGCCACGATTGATGTCGGCGATCAGCAGCACCGGACAATCCACCGCCTCGGCAAACCCCATGTTGGCGATGTCGCCGGCCCGCAGGTTGATCTCGGCCGGGGAGCCGGCGCCCTCGACCATCACCACCCGGTACGCCTGGCGCAGGCGCTGGTGGGAGGCCAGCACCGCTTGCATGGCAATAGCCTTGTAGTCGTGATAGGCCACGGCATTCATGGTGGTCACCGCACGGCCATGGATGATCACTTGGGAGCCCGTATCGCTGTTGGGCTTGAGCAGCACCGGGTTCATGTCGGTATGGGGCGCGAGGTTGGCGGCCTGGGCCTGGACCGCCTGGGCGCGGCCGATCTCGCCGCCATCGGCGGTCACCGCGCTGTTGAGCGCCATGTTCTGCGGCTTGAACGGCACCACGCTGATCCCCTGGCGCAACAGCCAGCGGCACAGCGCGGTCACCAGCGTGCTCTTGCCCGCGTCCGATGTGGTGCCCTGCACCATCAGCGTGGTCATGGGTAGTCCTTGCGATAAGCCAGCAAGGCCTGCTCCAGGCGAGCGCACTCGGCCTCGTCGGCAGGCAGGCCGAAACGCAGGCTGCTGTTGTGGGCGAACAGGCGCAGGAGAATGCCGCGCCGGGCCATGAAGTGATAGAGCCGCTCAGCCTCGTCGGTGATCAGCCATTGGAACAACGCGCAACCGCCCTGGGGCTTGAAGCCGTAACGCTGCAGCACCTCCACCAACTGCTGGCTGGCGGCCTCGCTGCGCTGGCGCTGGCGGGCATGGCCGGCGACATCCCGCAGGCAAGCCTGCCCCAGGACCCGGGTCGGGCCACTGACAGCCCAGGGCCCTACCTGCTCGGCCAACAGCCGCAACAGCCGATGCTCGGCCAGGACGAATCCCAGGCGCACCCCGGCCAGGCCGAAGAACTTGCCGAACGAACGCAGGACGATCAACCCCACCTGGTGGGCATGGCTGGCCAGGCTCAGCTCAGGCGTGTTGTCCATGAAGGCTTCGTCCACCACCAGCCAGCCACCGCGCTGGACCAGGCGTGCGTGCCACTCCAGCAGGCGCTCGGGGCCGAGGCTCAGGCCTGTGGGATTGTTGGGATTGACCACCACCAGCACATCGAGACTGTCGAGAAAGAGGTCGACTTCCTGCTCCAGCACCTCGCGTACCCGATAGCCACTGCGACGCCAGGCTTCGGCGTGCTCGGCATAACAGGGCGACAGCACCCCGACCTTGCCGGTGCGACGCAAACGCGGCAGCAGTTGGATCGCCGCCTGGGAACCGGCCACCGGCAGTACTTCATTGGCGCCGTAATAGGCACAGGCCGCCTGCTCCAGGCCGTCGTCGGTTTCCGGCAGGCGGGCCCAGGCACGCAGCGGAATCTGCGGCAACGCGAAAGGCCAGGGGGCCAGGCCGCTGGACAGGTCCAGCCAGTCCTCTTCGGCGATGCCATGTTCCTGGGCCGCCCTGCGCAAACGCCCACCGTGCTCAAGCATAGAATTGCGCCCCCAGGCAAAGAATCAGCAACCACAGCCATACCCCACGCTGCACCAGCTGCCAGCCACCATCGATGGACCCGGCGCTGGCCGCTTCCCCCTCGCCCAATTGCGGGCGCTGGTGCAGTTCACCGTGATAGATTGCCGGGCCGCCCAGCTCTACCCCGAGGGCTCCAGCACCGGCGGCCATCACCGGACCGGCATTGGGGCTGTCCCAGTTCGGCCCCTGGCGATACCAGCATTTGAAGGCCAGCCGGGTCTTGCCCAGCAAGGCATAGGTCAGGGCCACCAGGCGCGCCGGAATATAGTTGAGCAGATCATCGATCCGCGCGGCAGCCCAGCCGAAACGCTCGAAGCGCTCGTTGCGGTAACCCCACATCGCATCCAGGGTGTTGCTCAGACGATAGAGCACCACCCCTGGCGCACCGGCCACGGCGAACCAGAACAAGGCGGCGAATACCGCGTCGCTGCCGTTCTCCAGCACCGACTCGGTGGCCGCGCGCGCCACGGCGGGGGCATCCAGCTCGCTGGTCTGGCGGCTCACCAGGAACCCCACCCGCCGCCGCGCCTCATCCAGGTCATCGCTACGCAGGGCCTGGGCCACCGGCTCGACATGCTCGCCAAGGCTGCGCAGCCCCAAAGCGCAATACAGCGCCAGGACTTCCACCAGCCAGCCGATATAGGGGAACCAGGACAAGGCCGTGGCCAACAGGGTGAGGGGCAGGACCGCCAGCACCCAGGCCGTGACGCCATGACTGCGCCAACCCCGCCCGGCGGCGTTGAAACGTTGCTCGATGCGATCCGCCAAACGCCCGAAGGCCACCAGTGGATGCCAGCGCTTGGGCTCGCCCAGCAGCGCATCCAGCGCCACCCCGGCGACACTCAGCAACGCCACGCTCATTGACTCACTCCCCAGTAATTCTCATACAGCAATTCATTCAATGGCCGGGGCTGGGCCCAGCCCTCCAGCGCGAGCATCGGCGCCGCATAGAACTCGGTGACCGGCCCCAGGCACAGCACGGCCAGGGGCTTGGCACCTTCGGGCAAGCCCAGGAGATTGGCCAGGGCCTGGGGCTCGAACAGCGATACCCAACCCATGCCCAACCCTTCGCTGCGCGCCGCCAGCCAGAGGTTCTGGATCGCGCAGGACAGGGATGCGAGGTCCATTTCCGGCAGGGTCCGGCGACCGAAGACATGCCGTTCCCGGCCGTCCATCAACGCCGCCACGAGCAATTCGGCGCACTCGTTGATGCCTTCGACCTTGAGCTTCATGAACTCGTCGGAACGCTCCCCCAGCGCCTCGGCGGTACGTACCCGCTCTTCTTCCACCAGCTGCCGGATGTTGTCCCGCAGCGCACGGTCACTGATGCG
The DNA here is from genome assembly GCF_002112765.1 of Pseudomonas sp. B6(2017). NCBI lineage: Bacteria > Pseudomonadati > Pseudomonadota > Gammaproteobacteria > Pseudomonadales > Pseudomonadaceae > Pseudomonas > Pseudomonas sp. B6(2017). The sequence goes on from NZ_NEIQ01000007.1 coordinate 312,143, forward strand.
GATAAACCGCCAGGGCTGCATCAGGCCAACGCTGGGGGCCTGGTGCGCGGCCTCCAGCAGGCGCTGCAACAACTCGGGGGCAACGCTGCCGCCGGCGAAATGACGCATGTCACGACGCTCGGCAATAGCGCGATAGACCGCCTCGCGCTCGGCCGCGGAAAACGCCTGTTCAGTCACACGCCAGGCCCTCGGCAACCCCTGGCCGGGGTGCGAACAACGCCGCCACCGCCACGGGATTGGATGGGAAGTAGAAGTGCACATAGGAGGCGGTCATGCGCCCGTCGCGATACACCGCCTCGGCACCCCGGCCACCATTGGGACTCGCCCCCCGGGCGATGGGCGCAAGCTCGGTACTGGTCAGGGAATGATGATAGGTATGCCCGCGCAGACTACCCTCCGGCAGGTCCACTGCCTGCAAGGCCAGGGCCGCCAGGCGCTTCTGCATCACCGCCTCGCCGGGCAACAGCCCCAGGAGCTCGGCACGCTGGCCTTCGACATCGGTCAGGGCATCGAGCAGGTACAGCATCCCGCCGCATTCGGCGAGCAGTGGCTTGCCGGCGGCGTGATGGGCGCGGATGGCCGCGAGCATGCCACTATTGCTCGCGAGTGCCTGATTGTGCAGCTCGGGGTAACCGCCAGGCAAATACAGGCTGTCGGCCGCCGGCAACTCACTATCGTGGATCGGCGAGAAGAAACTCAGTTGCGCGCCCATCGCTCGCAGCAGGTCGAGGCTGGCGCCGTAGGTGAAGGCGAATGCCTCATCCCGCGCCACGGCGATCCGCACGCCCTCCAGCAGCGGCTCGCAGGCCACCGGAGCCGGCGCGGCAAACCCCACCGCCGGCGGCAGCGCCACCTGGCAACTGCTGGCCAAGGCCTCGGCAGCGGCATCCAGGCGCAGATCCAGGTCATTGAGTTCATTGGCCTGGACCAGGCCCAGATGGCGGCTGGGCAGCTCGATCGAGGTTTCCCGGGACAAGGCTCCATACCAGCGCAACCCCTCGGTCAGGCTGCCTTCGAGCAGTTGCGCATGGCGCAAGGTCCCCACACGGTTGGCCAACACGCCGGCGAACGGCAGGTCCGGCTGGTAGCGCGCCAGGCCCAGGGCCAGGGCGCCAAAAGTCTGGGCCATGGCGGTGCCATCGATCACCCCCAGCACCGGTACGCCGAAATGCCGTGCCAGATCCGCGCTCGATGGCGTGCCATCGAACAATCCCATGACGCCCTCGATCAGGATCAGGTCGGCCTCGCCGGCGGCCTCCCACAGCAGGCGGCGACTTTCCTGCTCGCCCACCATCCACATGTCCAGCTGGTACACCGGGGCACCGCTGGCACGCTCGAGAATCATCGGATCGAGAAAATCCGGACCGCACTTGAACACCCGCACCTTGCGCCCCTGGTTACGGTGCAGGCGCGCCAGGGCGGCGGTCACGGTGGTCTTGCCCTGGCCGGATGCCGGAGCGGCGATCAATACCGCCGGGCAATGACGAACATCATTCATGGGTTCACGCTCACAGCTCGATGCCCTTCTGCGCCTTGATACCGGCCTGGAAGGCGTGCTTGACCATGCTCATTTCGGTGACGGTGTCGGCCAGTTCGAGCATTTCCGGCTTGGCCCCGCGCCCGGTCACCACCACGTGCTGCATCGGCGGACGGGCCTGCAGGTCGCTGAGCACCTGATCCAGGTCCAGGTAACCATGCTTGAGGGCAATGTTCAGCTCATCGAGTACCACCAGGCCGATCTGCGGATCGCGCAACAGCTCCCGGGAAACCGCCCAGGCGGCCTCGGCGGCGGCGATGTCGCGCTGGCGATCCTGGGTCTCCCACGTGAAGCCCTCGCCCATCACATGGAACCGTACCTGCTCGGGAAAGCGCCGGAAGAACAGCTCTTCGCCTGTGCTTTCGCGGCCCTTGATGAATTGCACCACGCCACAATGCATGCCATGCCCCATGGACCGTGCCAGCATGCCGAAGGCCGAACTGCTCTTGCCTTTGCCGTTGCCGGTCAGGACCAGCAACAGCCCGCATTCATTGGGCGAGTTGGCGATACGCTCGTCGATCACCGCTTTTTTGCGCAGCATGCGCGCCAGATGACGTTCGTCACGCTCGAGGGATTCACTCATGGAGCAGCTCTCCGTTGGGGCTTGGGGAACGGGGGGCAGGAATGGAAATGGACGGCGCAAGCCTGGCATCGCCCTCCGTGATGCCGTTGGATGAATCAGGCCGGTCTCCGGGCTCGTGAGCGGCACCACTGCCGGACTGCGCGCCTTCCCATGCCTGCTTTCGACACAGTGGCACTTGCGCAATCTTGACTCACCTACCGTTGCGGGGGCAGCGCCGGAATCGTCGCCGGCTCCATCGCTGGAACGGGCCCTGACCGGCTTCCCTGTTTCACTCTGTCGACCCGGGAGTCACAGAGCACCTGAAACAAGTCGCGAAGGTTAGAGGGTTGGGAATGGAGCGTCAATGAAGCGGCCCGCCGCACCCAACGGAAAACTGCACTGCATCAACAAACTGACGCCAATCTTGTGCCACACTGAAAGCAGTGATATCAAATAGCCACTTTCAGGACATGACGTCCCGTCACAACAATAAGGGGTGAGTTCGATGCAAGGCATGATCATCAGCAATCCAAGGCTGGAATTCCTGCGACCGATGCTGGAGCGCTGGTTCGATTGCATTGACCGCTACAACGCGATTCGCGGCGATAACGAAACCCCTTACTGGTTCGACGAGCAGGCCAACCTGGGACTGCTCTCGGCCGCGGCCTGGATGGCCGAGATGGTGACCCTGGAACGCAGCCCCAGCAAGAAGCAGCTCGAAGAAGGTGCGCGCAATGCCCGTACCGATCTGTACCTGGCCACCAAGGAAGAACGTGCCTACATCCAGGCCACCCAGCGCTGGCCACGAGTCAACAACCTGGCCCTGACCCAGGCCCTGCAGGATATCGCCAATGCAGCGAAGACCATCAGCCACCCCAGCGACCTGAAGCTTGGCTGCCTGTTCGTCGCACCTCAAAAGGCCCAGCACAGCGCGACCCCCGAGGAACTGCAAGACATGCTCGACGACCTGCAGAAGGAACACTGCTGCGCCGTGGCCTGGTACTTCCCGTATGCCTACCGCAAGCTGCACAACGAAGCCGGCCACTACCACCCCGGAGTGGCGGTATTGTTCAAGGAAGCTCGCTAAACACAAGGAACCCCAGGGCGCCCATGCTTCTCTATGATTGAATGTTCGCGCACTCATAGGGATATCAGCATGCTCAAGCCTCGCCATACCTTGCTCATCGCCATCGCCGCCGGCCTCGCCGCCTGCGGCGAAACCTCCAGCCTGCAGGTTGCGGACGGCACCGGCCCGAACCCCAAGCTGCCGGAACCCAACCCCACCCTGATCCCCACGCTGAACATCGCTCCGGCCATCGGTTGGCCCGAGGGAGCGAAACCGCTGGCCGCCAGCGGAACCCAGGTCAGCGCCTTCGCCGAGAATCTCGATCATCCACGCTGGCTCTATGTACTGCCTAACGGGGACGTGCTGGTGGCGGAAACCAACGCTCCACCCAAACCGGACGACAGCCGGGGCATCCGCGGCTGGGTAGCCGGCAAGGTGATGGGGCGCGCCGGGGCCACGGTTCCCAGCGCCAACCGCATCACCCTGTTGCGCGATGCCGACCACGACGGCGTGGCGGAGACTCGCAGCGTCTTCCTGGAGAACCTCAATTCACCCTTCGGCATGACCCTGGTGGGCAACGATCTGTATGTAGCCGATACCGACAAACTGCTGCGCTTTCCCTACCAGAGCGGTGACACCAGGATCAGCGCCGGGGCCACCAAGGTAGTGGACCTGCCCGGCGGCACGCTGAATCACCACTGGACTAAGAATGTCATCGCCAGCAAGGATGGCAGCAAGCTGTACGTCACCGTCGGCTCGAACAGCAATGTCGGCGAAAACGGCCTGGACAAGGAAGAAGGCCGGGCAGCGATCTGGGAAGTGGACCGTGCCAGCGGCCAGCATCGCTTGTTCGCCACTGGGCTGCGCAACCCCAACGGCCTGGCCTGGGAGCCAGTCAGCGGAGCCCTCTGGACAGCGGTGAACGAACGGGACGAGATCGGCAGCGACCTGGTGCCCGACTACATCACATCGGTCAAGGATGGTGCCTTCTACGGCTGGCCCTTCAGCTACTACGGCCAGCACGTGGACGTACGGGTCAAACCCCAGGATCCGGCACTGGTGGCCAAGGCAATTGCCCCGGACTACGCCGTAGGGCCGCACACGGCCTCGCTGGGCCTGGCGTTCGCCACTGGCAGCAAGCTGCCCGCGCCCTTCACCGAAGGCGCGTTCATCGGCCAGCACGGCTCCTGGAACCGCAAGCCCCACAGTGGCTACAAAGTGCTCTTCGTGCCGTTCAGCGGCGGCAAGCCCCAAGGACAGCCGATCGACCTGCTCAGCGGATTTCTAGATGCCGACAAAAACGCCATGGGGCGCCCGGTGGGAGTGGTGATCGACCAGCAAGGGGCCCTGCTGGTCGCCGATGACGTCGGCAACAAGATCTGGCGCGTGAGCGCTGCCAAGAAGCCCTGAGTTCAGCGCTTGCGGCACAGGGTCAGGCCATCCCCCAGGGGCAGCAGCGACAGATCGATACGCGGGTCATCCTTGAGGGCACGATTGAGCGCCTGGATGGCCCGGGTATCCTCGCTGGCAGGAGCCACCTCCAACACCCGCCCGCTCCACAAGGTGTTATCGAACACGACCAGGCCACCGGTACGCAGCAAGCGCAGCGCGAACTCCAGGTAAGCCGGGTAATTGGCCTTGTCGGCATCGATGAAGATCAGGTCGAAGGAATTACCCTGCCCCTGCCGCTCCAGGCTGGCCAGGGTTTCCAGGGCAGGCGCCAGACGCAGATCGATAAGCTGCTGGACTCCAGCCTCCTGCCAGTAACGGTGGGCAGTGGCGTTGTAGTCGCCGGGAAGATCACAGCAGACCAGCGAACCATCCCCAGGTAGCGCCTGGGCCATGCACAAGGCGCTATAGCCAGTGAAAGTGCCGACCTCCAGTACCCGGCGAGCACCGATCAGCTTGACCAGCAGGGCAAGGAATTGCCCCTGCTCCGGCGCAACCTGCCAGCGCGCAGTGGGCAAGGCCCGGGTTTCATCCCGCAGGCGACGCAGCAACGGCGTGTCACGCAGGGATACATCCAGCAGGTATTGATAAAGGGCGTCGTCGAGGTTGAGCGTACGAGCAGTCACGAACACCTCGACAAGAAAGGATTATGGATTGCGCGCCAGGTGTTCCGGCTGCAGCACGCGCTTGGCGCTCAGGTAGGCTTTCTGCCAGTAGGCCTTGGACAGGCTGTCGAGCTTCACCGTGCCGCCAGTGGCCGGGGCATGCACGAAGCGCCCTTCGCCGACGTAGATACCGGCATGGCTGACCTGGGAGCCGCCATTGGTGGCGAAGAAGATCAGGTCGCCGGTCTGCAAGGCATTCTTGCCGACATCCTGAGCCTGCATGCCGATCATTTCCCGGGTCGAGCGTGGCAGCGAGATACCTGCGGCATCGCGATACACGTAGCCGATCAGGCCACTGCAATCGAATCCGGAGTCCGGAGTGTTGCCACCCCAGCGATAAGGCGTACCCACCAGGCCCAGGGCGCGGAACAGCACGTCTTCGGCAACCGGTGAAAAGGTCTGGGCAGGGCTGAATACCGGAGTTCGCACCACGGGCGCAGGTGGCGGAGTACGGCTGGCGCAGGCGCTGAGCAGCGCGGCGAGGACAACAAGAGCGATACGGGCCGAGGTCGACATAAGCTGGACAATCCTGATCGGGATGCGGCTTTCTCTGCCGTGGTACTGAAAACAAAACCGCGTAAGCAGGGCTTACGCGGTTAGTTTCAACAATAGATCAGGATTCTAGCGCCTACACGTCAAACTTCAAGTAAGACTTTAACTTCGCCCTACAAATAGTCCGTTTATTTGCGTGCGGTGACCACGGTCGGAGCCATGGCGAGTGCACGCTTGGCTTCGATGAAGGTCTTGCTCCAGTAGCTGTCGCCCAGGCTATCGACCCGCACACCGCCACTGCGACGGCTGCTGGAGTGGATGAACTGGTCGTCGCCCAGATAGATACCGGCATGGCTGACGCGCCCGCGGCCATTGGTACTGAAGAACAGCAGGTCACCTGGCTTGAGGTTGTTGCGCGCGACCAGCGGCGCCTTGACGTTGATCATCTCGCGAGTGGAGCGCGGCAGGTTCATGCCAGCCTCTTCGCGGAACAGGTAGCCGATGAAACCGCTGCAATCGAAGCCGGCTTCGGAGCTACCACCGAAACGGTAGCGGGTACCGATCAGGGACATGCCGCGCTCGAGGATGCTGTCAGCCAGAACTGGCAACTGGTAAGGCTTGCTGTCAGCGAATTCTGCCAGTTCCTTTTCAGTTGCCAGCTCTTCCTGGTAGACCGCGGAAGACTGGTTGGTAGTGGTGACTTTAGCCTGCTGTACGACTTGCTGCTGCGACACCGGGGCATGAGAGGCGCAGCCAAACAACAGGGTAACGAGTGCGAGAGGCACGAGGGGTGCGAAGCGATTTAGCATGGGCACGACCGTGGCTTGTTATAAAAGAAGGAGCGACTATGCCTTCTATCGCTCTCATTTGCAAATTCAATCGATCAGAATGTGACTTATGAGTTTCTTCAGTACATCTAAGGCTTTAAGCCCATTTAAACGCCACCTGCCTGTGGAAACCCTGCCAAAGGCGCGTTTTCTGGCGCCTGGAATATGCCAAAACCCGACCAAAGGTCGTTTCTAACCGCTGGACTCACCAGCCCAGGGTTTCCTTCAGGAAGGGAATGGTCAGCTTGCGCTGGGCCTGGAGCGAGGCTTGATCGAGGCGCTCCAATAGCTCGAACAAGGCACTCATGCTCCGCGTACCCCGGGTCAGGATGAAATGCCCGACCTCGTCGGTCAGGTGCAAGCCACGCCGGGATGCACGCAACTGCAGGGCACGCAGCTTGTCTTCATCGGAAAGTGGGCGCATCTGGAAGATCAGCGCCAGGGTCAGGCGCGACTTGAGGTCCGCCAGCTTCACCGGCAACTCTCGCGGAGATGTCGAGGCTGCGATCAGCAGGCGCCGACCGCTGTCGCGCAAACGATTGAACAGATGGAACAAGGCCTCTTCCCAGTCGGCCTTGCCAGCCACCACCTGAAGGTCGTCCAGGCATACCAGCTCGTATTGTTCGAGGTGGTCGAGGATCTCGATCCCTCGATCCAGCAGTTCCGCCAGCGGAAGGTATACAGCAGGCTCCCCCAATTGCTCGAAACGCAGGCAAGCCGCTTGCAGCAAATGAGTACGCCCCACACCATCCTTGCCCCAAAGGTAGATCAGGCTCTCGGTCCAGCCGGCATCGGCTTCGCAGAGACGCTCGACATAGCCGAGTGCTGCGGCATTGGCGCCTGGATAGTAGTTGATGAAGGTGGCGTCATCACGCAGACGCACCCCCAGGGGCAGCTGAATCGGTTTCATGCTGGCTGAACAGTTCCAAACGAACCGTTAGTGGCCTCTGTGTAAATTTTGCAAAGTTTATACCCGTGACGCCGAGCGCACAATCCGGCAGACCACAAGCAAAATCAAAGGTTTGCGTGAGCCGAAAGCCCTGCCAATGGCTTCCTTGACAGCCCGGGATCGCTGCACGACCGCCGAAATGAAGGAGCGCCAAGCTCTGGCGCCCCTGCTGCTCGCGCTATAAGTCGGGGTCTTGCGCCCCACTATAGAGGTTCGAGTCCTTGTACAAGTCATGTACATGACGTACCAGCACCATGATTACCGCCGCCACCGGCAAGGCCAACAGCACCCCGGTGAAGCCGAACAGCTCGCCGCCGGCAAGGATGGCGAAGATCACGGCCACCGGATGCAGGCCGATGCGGTCGCCAACCAACAATGGAGTGAGCACCATCCCCTCCAACGCCTGCCCCACCATGAACACCGCGACGATGCCGATCATGGGATACAAGTCGCCACCGAACTGGAACAGGCCCGCGATCAACGCTGCACCGATACCGATGATGAACCCCATGTAGGGCACGATGGCCGCGAGCCCGGCGATCAAGCCGATCAGCAGGCCCAACTCAAGCCCCACCAGCATCAACCCGGCGGCATAGATCATGCCCAGAGCCACCATGACCAGCAGCTGGCCACGAACAAAGGCCCCCAGCACCTCATGGCACTCCCCAGCCAGGGACACCACCTGCTCTTCGCGATCCCTTGGTAACAGGCTGCGGACCTTGGTCATCATCAAGTCCCAGTCACGCAGCAGATAAAAGCTGACCACCGGAATCAACACCAGGTTGGCCAACCAGCCGATCAGCGCCAAGCCAGAGGCCGTGGCCTGGCTCAGCACCACGCCGACGATGTCGGTGGTCTGCCCCATATGCTCGCTGATGGCGGCCTTGACCTTGTCGAACTTCCAGAAACCATCCGCCAGCCCCAGCCGGGATTGGACCCAGGGCATGGCCGTGTGCTGGACCCAGTCGAGCATTTGCGGCGCCAACTCATAGAGGCGCACCAACTGCTTGGCCAGCATGGGCACCAGCACCAGCAACAGGGTCATCACGATCAGGGTGAACAGGGCGAAGACCGCCACCACCCCCCAGGTGCGCGACAAGCCCCACTTCTCCAGGCGATCCACCAGGGGATCGAACATGTACGCCAGTAATAGCGCGACCAGGAACGGGCTGAGGATCGGATGCAACAGGTAAAGGAACCCGCAGACCAACAGCACCACACCCAACCAGACCCAACGACGGGTATCACCCATAAAGCACTCCTGCTTCTATATAGAAGGAAACCACCCGCTACCAACGAAAACGCAACTGCGACCCAGAGTCTGGAGCGGCCGCCGGCGCACTACCTTCGACTCCTGCGGCAGGCAACGGTTGCGCCTGCCCGGCGGGAATTTCCTGCAACTTGGCCAGGGACAATTGCGCACGCAACTGCTCGGTGCTGCCATTGACTCGATAAACGATCCGATCGCCGTCGACGCTGCGCAACTGCGCACCAAAAGGCTCCAGCAAATGGCCCAGACTCGCATAACGCTCCAGGTTCATGCCTTGCACCTCCAGCAACTGCTCGCTGGAAACACCCGGACGCGTGACGAAGCGCGGCGCCAGGCGCTGGCTCACGGCCAGCAACACCGCATCGGCCAAGGCGCCAGTGTCAGCTCCCTGGACCGTCCCCTGCTCCTTCTGGTCACCCAGCCACAACCGCCACTTGGCCTGCCACTGGCCGCCCTCTTCACGGGCATGCACCGCCAGCAGCGCATCCGCGCCATATCGTTCCGACGCCTCGCGCAGTGGCGCCGGGTCGGCCCCCTCGAGATTAGGCGCAGTGGCGACGATCTGTTCGTCCAGATCCCCCAGCGGCAGGCGCAGCGGCAATCCGCGATGCTGGGCGGCTCGCCGCAAAGGCTCGGCGCTGGCCTGGCCATCGCCCACCAGGGTCGAGCCCTCGGTGGAGTCGCTCAGCCACCAGCCGAGGATCGACGGCCGATTGCTCCCCCACAGCGACAAGCCGGCCTGGCGCAAGGCGCGGTCGGTACTGGCCGGATCGAAGTCCACCTGCAGGCTCTCCGGCGGCCCGGCGTCATAGCCGTACTGGCTGATGATCTGCTGCGGATCCTTGCGGACTTCCGCCAGCCCCGGCCCCTGGGCCGCCTTGGCATCGCCGGTGAGGCGCAGCACCAGGGTCTCCAAGGCTCGCTGGGTGGCCTGGTCGCGCTCCTGGGGCGACTGGCTGCTCACCGGTTCGCGGACCTGATACAAGCCATTGAGGGTTTCGGCATGACTCGCCAGGCTGACCAATGACAAGCAGCCCACAAATAGAAATTGACCCAGACGCATGGAAGATTCTCGATGACAAAAACGATTGAAACAGCGCGCATGCATCGCTGCGGACAAGGCTGTGACCACAAGCCCCGGTAAAACATTCACCGTCGCCGGACGGTTTTCGCACTGTCATGGCGACAACCAATCAAGCGCTATACCTTATACAGACAAGGGCGCAACCACCAACATGGGCGATCCCGGTTTTTTTAGCAGGATATGCCTCTACCCGTCGGCCCGAGGATGGCCGCTGCCCCTCAAGCCTGATAAAATCGCGCGCCTTCGCAGACCGCCATCAGCGGGTCCCTTGAAGCACAGTCCCAGTGTTTCAGCGGCCTCATTGGTTCGGTCGATATCCCTGAATCCCCTTAAAGGCCTGGATCAATGAGCAAGCAACCCTCCCTGAGCTACAAAGACGCCGGTGTAGACATCGACGCCGGCGAAGCACTGGTCGAACGCATCAAGGGCGTCGCCAAGCGCACCGCACGCCCTGAAGTCATGGGTGGCCTGGGCGGCTTCGGCGCCCTCTGCGAGATCCCGGCCGGCTACAAGCAGCCAGTACTGGTCTCCGGCACCGACGGCGTCGGCACCAAGCTGCGCCTGGCACTGAACCTGAACAAGCACGACAGCATCGGCCAGGACCTGGTCGCCATGTGCGTCAACGACCTGGTGGTGTGCGGCGCCGAGCCGCTGTTCTTCCTCGACTACTACGCCACCGGCAAGCTCAACGTCGACGTGGCTGCCACCGTGGTCACCGGCATCGGCGCCGGCTGCGAGCTGGCCGGCTGCTCCCTGGTCGGTGGTGAAACCGCCGAGATGCCAGGCATGTACGAAGGCGAGGACTACGACCTGGCAGGCTTCTGCGTCGGCGTGGTGGAAAAGGCCGAGATCATCGACGGTTCGAAAGTGGTCACCGGTGATGCGCTGATCGCCCTGCCCTCTTCCGGCCCGCACTCCAACGGCTACTCGCTGATCCGCAAGATCCTCGAAGTTTCCGGCACCGACATCGACAACACCCAGCTGGACGGCAAGCCACTGGCCGACCTGCTGATGGCGCCGACCCGCATCTACGTGAAACCGCTGCTCAAGCTGATCAAGGACACCGGCGCGGTCAAGGCCATGGCCCACATCACCGGCGGCGGCCTGCTGGACAACATTCCGCGCGTGCTGCCAAAAGGCGCCCAGGCCGTAGTCGACGTGGCCAGCTGGCAACGTCCGGCGGTCTTCGACTTCCTGCAGGAAAAAGGCAACGTCGACGAGCATGAAATGCACCGCGTGCTGAACTGCGGGGTGGGCATGGTCATCTGCGTAGCCCAGGACCAGGTCGACAACGCCCTGAAGGTGCTGCGTGCAGCCGGCGAGCAACCTTGGGTCATCGGCCAGATCGCCAATGCTGCCGAAGGCGCGGCCCAGGTCGAGCTGAAGAACCTCAAGGCTCACTGATGCAAGAGCGGAAGTCGCCGACCTGTGATGTTGTGGTGCTGTTGTCCGGCACCGGCAGTAACCTGCAAGCACTGATCGACAACGCGCGGACCGACGACAGTCCGGTCCGCATCGCTGCAGTGATCTCCAATCGCGCCGACGCCTACGGGCTGCAGCGCGCCAAGGAGGCGGGCATCGCTACCCGCTTCCTCGATCACACCACCTTCGAGGGCCGCGAGGCCTTCGACCAGGCGATGATCGAACTGATCGACACCTTCCAACCGAAGCTGGTAGTACTGGCCGGATTCATGCGCATCCTCAGCGCAGGTTTCGTCCGCCACTACCAGGGTCGCCTGCTGAATATCCACCCTTCGCTGCTACCTAAATACAAAGGGTTGCACACTCACCAGCGGGCCCTGGAAGCCGGAGACCCGGAACACGGCTGCAGCGTGCACTTCGTCACCGAGGAACTCGATGGCGGGCCTCTGGTCGTACAGGCTGTGATCCCGGTAGAGTTGCACGACTCGCCCCAGAGCCTGGCGCAGCGAGTGCATGTCCAGGAACACCGGATTTACCCAATGGCCGTACGCTGGTTTGCCGAAGGTCGACTGGCCCTCGGCGACCAAGGTGCTTTACTGGACGGCAAATTACTGGCCGCCAGCGGTTACTTGATTCGAACCTAGGAGATTTTATGCGTCGCGCCCTGCTCTTCGCTTGTGCTCTGTTCGCCCTGCCGGTTGTGCAGGCGGCAGATCTTCACCCGTTCTCCGCCAGCTACACCGCCGACTGGAAGCAACTGCCCATGAGCGGCACTGCTGAGCGCAGCCTGGAAAAAACCGCCAGCGGCGCCTGGAAACTCAGCTTCAAGGCATCGATGATGATCGCCAGCCTGACTGAGGAAAGCACCCTGACCCTGGAAAAGGACACCCTGGTGCCCCAGTCCTACCACTTCGAACGTGGCGGCCTGGGCAAAGCCAAGAAGTCCGACCTGGACTTCGACTGGACCGCCAAGATGGTCACCGGCACCGACCGCGGCGACGCGGTGAAGCTGCCCCTGAACACCGGGATGGTGGACAAGTCGACCTACCAGCTGGCCCTGCAGCATGACGTCGCCGCTGGCAAGAAGACCATGAGCTACCAGGTGGTGGACGGCAGCGATGTCGATACCTATGACTTCCGCGTCCTGGGCTCGGAGAAGGTCGACACCAAGGCCGGCCAGATCGACGCCATCAAGGTCGAGCGCGTTCGCGATCCAACGCAGAGCAAACGCACCACCGTGATGTGGTTCGCCAAGGATTGGGATTACCTGCTGGTGCGCCTGCAACAGGTGGAAACCGACGGCAAGGAGTACAACATCATGCTCCTCAACGGCACCGTCGATGGCAAGGCCGTCAAGGGCAACTGAAGCTACCAACGAAAAGCCCCGCTCATGCGGTGATGCTGTTCACTTAAGCATTTGAGCTTGTGCCGGGCTTCCTAGAAAATCCGAGACCAGAATTCTGGCATCGGATTTTTTATGCCTGTTCAGCAGGATCTGCTCGACCTCAGTGACCTTTTCAACTTCTGCGACCTGAGCACTTTCACTCAAAATATTCCCATCGAGTGGGTAGCTTCTGCTCTGCAACTGTCCACTCAGGCCACTATTCGTCGACGTCGCCTACCGACCGACCAGGTCCTGTGGCTGGTACTTGGCATGGCGCTGTTTCGTGACGAGCCGGTTCATGAAGTGGCCAGGCGCTTGAACATCTGCGCCCAAGGCTTGGCCTGCGACCATTTGCTGGCCCGTAGCGGCCTGACCGAAGCACGTAAACGGCTCGGTGCCGATCCCGTTCAATGGTTGTTCCGCAAAACTGGCGCCCAGTGGGGAGCGCAGCGATATGACGGCGATACCTGGCAGGGCCTTCAGGTGTTCGCGGTGGACGGCGCATTCTTGCGTACCCCGGATATGTGATTCTGGATGCTCAACTGAGCCCTTACCGGCGCAGCGAACTACGCTTGGCCGACGAACTTCTACAGCAAGTCCCCGACCACTCGGTGACCTTATTCGACAAAGGGTTCTGGGGCGCCGAGATGCTGTTGAAGCTGAGCCAGGCAGGGACCCATCGCCATTGATTGATTCCCGCCAAGAAAGGTCTGGTGTGTGAAGAGCTGGCCCGTTACAGCCAGCACGACCGTTTAGTGCGCATGAAGGTCTCGCCTCAAGCCCGAAAGCGCCATCCGGCGCTCGACACGTACTGGGAGGCTCGCGAAGTCAGCTATGAGGTTCAAGGCAAACTCAAGACCGTCATGACTTCGTTGCCCGCCAGCACCTACGACACCAAGGCCGTTACCGAGCTTTATCAGGAACGCTGAGAGATCGAATTAGGCTTCAGGGATATCAAGAGTTCGATGCAGCGGAACGCGATGACCTTACGGAGTAAAAAGATCGATCTGGTCTATCAGGAGGTGTGGGGACTGTTACTGGCTTACAACGTGATCCGTCGAGAAGCCAGCCAGGCGGCGATGGCATTTGGTCGAGCACCGTCGGACATCCGGTTCAAACCAGCCTGCCAGTACATTGCCGTGCAACTGATCGTGATGGCGGCAGCCAATCCGGTTTCAGCGACAGGCAGACGCCTGGCAGAGTTGAGGGCCGGAATCGGAGGATTGTTCCTGGATCGCCGTCCCAGGCCTTCGAGGCCAAGGACGGTGAAGATCTCAAAGACCCGGTTTCCAGTGGACCGTAAGGCCGCTCCACTTAAGTGAACAGCATTACGCTCATGCGGGGCTTTTTTTGCCCGAAATCCGCCATCACCTCGACTTGCAAGGCGAGAAAGATGAAACTTTTTTCATGAAACTTCCGGCCCTGCGACCGAATGTCACGGTTTTCGGGGGGCTGTGGAATTGTCTTCATTTTTGCAAAGGTCTATTGCAAACCAGGTCGATTTACTTAGCTAGCTAACAAAATATATAACAGAGGCCTGCACACGCCTTGCTGCAGATCAACAGAGATTGGAGCTAGCAGATGACTGTAAAAGTGACTGAACGCGACGATTCACATATGTCCCATGAAGGCGTAGCCGCGGGCGTACGTATCTGGGACGTGCATCAACAAGACATGCTTGTGGGCATGTTCCACTCCGAAAGCGAAGCCCACAGCTACAAGGCAGAACTGGAAAAACTCGAACAGCAGCGCACCCTGCTGGGCTCCTGAGTCAAGGCCGATCCGCAAGGCGGGAATCTCCACGCCGGTCCCCGCCCTTGCAACAACGACAAACCCCGCTCATGGCGGGGTTTGTCGTTGTTGCTGGTTACCACATCAGATCGTCGGGGATCTGGTAGGCCGCGTATGGATCATCCTCGTCCGGTGCTTCGGTCGGGGTATTGAGCTGCACGATGCGGCTGGGGTCACGCTCCTGGATCTTCAGCGCCGCCTCCCGGGGAATCACCTCGTAACCACCACCATGGTGGACGATGGCCAGGGAACCGCTGCTCAGCTTGTTGCGCATCAGGTTGTTCACCGACAGGCGCTTGACCTTCTTGTCATCGACGAAGTTGTAGTAGTCCTCGGTGGTCAGCTTGGGCAGGCGCGACACCTCGATCAACTGCTTGATCTGGGCGGTCCGGGCCTTCTGCTCGGCCTTCTCCTGCTGCTGGCGGTTGAGCTCCTGGTCACGCTTGACCTTCTCGGCCATCGCCTCCTGGGCGGCGCGTTGTTGGGAGTCGTCGAGCACGACCTGCCCCTTGTGGGCCAGACGCTGCTGCTTCTGCTTGTCCTTGCCGACCTGCTTGGCCTGCTTTTGGTTGACCAGGCCTGCTTTGAGCAACTGGTCGCGAAGGGAAAGGCTCATGGTGCTTACTCACTTGGGCTACGGCTTGCGCCGCAGTTGGGCAAAATCTTTTCCTGGCGCTTGGCCTCGCCCCACAGGGCATCCAGCTCTTCCAGGGTGCAATCTTCCACGGGACGACCGTTATCGCGCAATGCCTGCTCGATGAATCGGAAGCGGCGATCGAACTTGCCATTGGCACCGCGCAGCGCGGTTTCCGGGTCGACCTTGAGCTGCCGGGCCAGGTTGACCACCGCGAACAACAGGTCGCCGATCTCGTCGGTGATGGCTGCGGAGTCATTGTCGGCCATGGCTTCCAGCACCTCGTCCAACTCCTCGCGCACCTTGTCCACCACCGCCAGCGGTTCTGGCCAGTCGAAACCGACCTGGGCCGCACGCTTCTGCAACTTGGCCGCACGGGACAAGGCGGGCAGCGCCGCCGGCACATCGTCCAGCAACGACAACTGCTGCGGCACGACAGCCTTCTCGGCACGTTCCTCGGCCTTGATCTGCTCCCAGCGTTCCTTGACCTGCTCTTCGTCGAGGCGCGGGGTGTCCAGCGGCGCATACAGGTCCCCGGTCGGGAACACATGGGGATGACGGCGAATCAGCTTGCGAGTGATGCAATCCACCACCGAAGCGAATTCGAAGCGCCCCTCTTCCCGGGCCAGCTGGCTGTAGTACACCACCTGGAACAACAGGTCCCCCAGCTCGCCTGGCAAGTGATCGAAATCGCCGCGCTCGATGGCATCGGCCACTTCGTAGGCTTCCTCGAGGGTATGGGGGACGATGCTGGCGTAGCTCTGCCTGAGATCCCAGGGGCAGCCGTATTGCGGATCCCGCAGGCGCGCCATGAGGTGAAGCAGGTCGTCGAGGCTGTACATCGGTTCGTTCATGTCCTGGGCTGTCATGGAGTCCGGTTGCGCCGGGTCTCGATGATGTTCGGCAACTGCGAGATCCGCCCCAGCAAGCGCCCCAGCGCATCCAGGCCGGGGATCTCGATGGTCAGGGACATCAGCGCGGTATTGTCTTCCTTGTTCGAGCGGGTATTGACCGCCAGCACGTTGATCCGCTCGTTGAGCAGTACCTGGGATACGTCACGCAGCAATCCGGAGCGATCGTAGGCCCGGATGATGATATCCACCGGATAGGTCAGCACCGGCACCGGCCCCCAGCTGACCTGAATGATCCGTTCCGGCTCGCGTCCGGCCAACTGCAGGACCGAGGCGCAGTCCTGGCGATGGATGCTGACGCCGCGACCCTGGGTGATGTAGCCAACGATGGCATCGCCCGGCAATGGCTGGCAGCAACCGGCCATCTGGGTCATCAGGTTGCCCACGCCCTGGATCTGGATATCGCCACGCTTGCCCGGCTTGTAGCCCGCGGCCTTGCGTGGAATCAGCTCCAGTTGCTCGTTGCCGCGCTCGGGCTCCACCAGTTGCTGGGCCAGGTTCACCAGTTGCGCCAGGCGCAGGTCACCCGCACCCAGGGCGGCGAACATGTCCTCGGCGATCTTCATGTTGGCCTTCTCGGCCAGCTTGTCGAAGTCCACCTGGGGCAGGCCCAGGCGGCTCAGCTCGCGCTCCAGCAGGGTCCTGCCGGCAGCGACGTTCTGGTCGCGGGCCTGCAGCTTGAACCAGTGGACGATCTTCGCCCGCGCCCGGGACGTGGTGACGTAGCCCAGGTTGGGGTTCAGCCAGTCGCGGCTCGGAGTGCCGTGCTTGCTGGTGATGATCTCCACCTGCTCGCCGGTCTGCAGGCTGTAGTTGAGCGGTACGATCCGGCCGTTGATCTTCGCGCCACGGCAGTTGTGGCCGATCTCGGTGTGCACCCGGTAGGCGAAGTCCAGTGGCGTGGCGCCCTTGGGCAGGTCGATGGCGTGGCCATCGGGAGTGAAGATGTAGACCCGGTCCGGCTCGATATCCACCCGCAGTTGCTCGGCCAGGCCACCGATATCGCCCAGCTCCTCGTGCCATTCCAGCACCTGGCGCAACCAGGAGATCTTCTCTTCGTAATGGTTGGAACCGGACTTGACGTCGGTGCCCTTGTAGCGCCAGTGGGCACAGACTCCGAGCTCCGCCTCCTCATGCATCGCATGGGTGCGGATCTGCACTTCCAGCACCTTGCCCTCGGGACCGATCACTGCCGTATGCAACGAGCGATAACCGTTTTCCTTGGGGTTGGCGATGTAGTCGTCGAATTCCTTGGGAATGTGTCGCCACAAGGTGTGCACGATACCCAGCGCGGTGTAGCAGTCGCGCATTTCCGGCACCAGCACCCGCACGGCACGCACGTCGTAGATCTGACTGAACTCCAGGCCCTTGCGCTGCATTTTGCGCCAGATGGAATAGATGTGCTTGGCCCGGCCGCTGATGTCGGCATTGACGCCAGTGGCCTGCAACTCGCTCTGCAACTGGTTCATCACATCGCTGATGAAGCGCTCGCGATCCAGGCGCCGTTCATGCAACAGCTTGGCGATCTGCTTGTACTGCTCGGGCTCCAGGTAACGGAAGGACAGGTCCTCCAGCTCCCACTTGATATGCCCGATCCCCAGGCGATGAGCCAGGGGCGCATAGATATCGAAGACTTCCCGGGCGACCCGGTTGCGCTTCTCCTCGTCGGCGCCCTTGACCGCACGAATGGCGCAGGTCCGCTCGGCCAGCTTGATCAGGGCCACGCGCACGTCGTCGACCATGGCCACCAGCATCTTGCGCAGGTTTTCCACCTGGGTCTGGGTGCCCAGCACCAAAGACTGCCGTGGGCTGAGGCTGGCGGTGATCGCCGCCATGCGCTGCACGCCATCGATCAGCTTGGCCACCACCGGACCGAAACGCGGGCCGACCGCCGTCAACGGGATCTGCCCTTCACGAACGCCGCGGTACAACACCGCGGCGACCAGCGAGTCCTGGTCCAGCTTGAGGTCGGCGAGGATCTCCGCGATCTCCAGCCCCGTGCTGAAGCACGATGCCTCCTCGGGATCGAGATTCTTCGCCGCGATGTATTGCTGCTCCGCCTCGCGAGCGAACTCGCAGGCTTCCTTCAAGGCTTCACGGTCCAGTGCCATGTCGATACTGACCGTATGATCGAGCCATGCCTCGAGATTGATACTGCCGTCGGTGTTGATCGGCTGGTGCGCTCTCACCTGTACCATCTTGCTTTACCTTCCCTACGACGCACGTCAGTGCGTCAAATCGCTGACCTTCACAACACTCAGGTCTCGCTCGCAGGGCCCGCGAGCCGGACCTTGAGGACCAGTCGGATTAGACAAGCCATCCTAGCTCGCTTCGAATAACGCCATGGCCTCGACATGCGCCGTCTGAGGAAACATATCGAGAATCCCGGCACGTTTTAACCGATAGCCCTGCCTGGTCAGTTCGACCGTGTCACGGGCCAGAGTCGCCGGGTTGCATGACACATATACCAACCGCTTGGCGCCCAGGGCCGCAAGATTGCGAACCACCTCGAAAGCACCGTCGCGGGGTGGGTCCAAGAGTACCGCAGAAAAGCCCTCGGCGGCCCACTCGGCAGTACCCAGGGGCTGGGATAAATCGGCTTGAAAAAAGCGCGTGTTATGCAAATTGTTGCCGGCGGCATTTTCCGCCGCCCGCGCCACCATGGTTGCCACGCCTTCCACCGCCACCACTTCCCGCACCTGGCGAGCCAGCGGCAGGGCGAAGTTGCCCAGGCCGCAGAACAGGTCCAGGACCCGCTCGCCAGCCTGTGGAGCCAACCACTCCAGGGCCTGGGCCACCATCGCCTCGTTGACCCCGGCATTGACCTGGACGAAGTCTCCCGGCCGGTAGGCCAGGTGCAGGTCCCAAGCCGCCAGGCGATAACCCAGGGCCTGCGATGAATCGAAAGGCTGCGGCTCGCCTTCGCCCTGCAACCACAACTGCGCCTGATGGAAATCGCAGAAATCCTTGAGGATCCCCAGGTCGCTTTCCGACAGCGGCGCCATATGCCGCAACAGCACCGCCAGGGCCGAGCCGCTGAACAGCTCCACATGCCCCAGCGCCTGGGGCTTGCTCAAGCGCCGCAACATGGCGGGCAAACGCTGCATGATCGGCTGCAACTCAGGCACCAGCACCGGGCAGTCGTCGATGGCGACGATGTCCTGGCTGCCGGCCGCGCGAAAGCCCACTTCAAGCTGGCGGGCCTTGCTGTCCCAGCGCACCGCCACCCTGGCCCGGCGTCGATAGCCGAACTCGGGGCCACTCAAGGGCTCGGCCCAGGCCTCGGGCTCGATGCCGGCCACCTTGGACAGTTGCTCGGCGAGCATGCGTTGCTTAAGGGCCAATTGCTCTTCGTGGGGCAAGTGCTGGACGCTGCAGCCACCGCAGCGCCCGGCGTGGGCACAGGGCGCAGGGCGCCGTAACTGGCTGGCGCTGAAGATCCGCTCGGCGCGGGCCTCGACCACCTTGCCGTGGGCACCCAGGACCCGAGCCTCGACTTCCTCGCCAGCCAGGGCACCGTTGACGAACCAGGTGCGCCCTTCGACGAAGGCGATACCGCGACCGTCGTTGGCCAGGCGCTGGATGCTCAGGCGCTGCTTCTTGCCCACCGGAATCTGTGGCGCCCGGCTGCCGCCCGCAGGCTGGAAGCGCAGGCCTCTCTCGTGCTTAGCCATCAGTTGGGAGCATCGAAGATGCCGGTCGACAGGTAGCGATCGCCACGATCACAGATGATCGCGACCATGACCGCGTTTTCCACTTCACGGGACAAACGCAGCATCGCAGCCACTGCGCCACCGGACGACACGCCGCAGAAGATGCCCTCTTCCCGGGCCAGGCGCCGGGTCACGTCCTCGGCTTCGCTCTGGGCCATGTCGACGATCCGGTCGACCCGACTGGCCTGGTAGATCTTCGGCAGGTATTCCTCGGGCCAGCGGCGGATGCCGGGAATGGCCGAGCCTTCCATGGGTTGCAGGCCGACGATCTGCACACCGGGGTTCTGCTCCTTCAGGTAGCGCGAGGTCCCCATGATGGTGCCGGTAGTGCCCATCGAACTGATGAAGTGCGTGATGCTGCCCTGGGTCTGGCGCCAGATTTCCGGGCCGGTACCGGTGTAGTGGGCCTCGGGATTGTCGCCATTGGCGAACTGGTCGAGCACCTTGCCGCGACCTTCGGCCTGCATCCGCTCGGCCAGGTCCCGGGCACCTTCCATGCCCTCCTCCTGGCTCACCAGGATCAGCTCGGCGCCATAGGCGGTCATCGCCGCCTTGCGTTCGGCGCTGGAGTTGTCGGGCATGATCAGGATCATCTTGTAGCCCTTGATCGCCGCAGCCATGGCCAGGGCGATCCCGGTATTGCCCGAGGTCGCCTCGATCAGGGTATCGCCGGCCTGGATCTGCCCGCGCAATTCGGCACGGGTGATCATCGACAGTGCCGGGCGGTCCTTGACCGAACCCGCCGGGTTGTTGCCCTCGAGCTTGAGCAGCAGGGTATTGCTGGTGGTGCCGGGCAGGCGCTGCAAACGAATCAGCGGGGTGTTGCCGACGCAATCGGCGATGGTTGGGTATTGCAAGGTCATGGCGTATTCGCAATCCAGACTGCGGGGGCGCCTATCATACCGGCAAACCTCCTGACGCCATATCACGCAAAGTGAGAGTCTTATGGCTTATTGGCATAAGGCCGACTGACGATCTTCAGACGACGGCCGGCGGTTGTGCCGCCAGCAAGCGCAGATGGATGCGCAAGCCCTGCTCGGTGTTCTGTGCCCATATCTGCCCCCCCTGGCGTCCCACGGCATTGCGCGCGATGCTCAGGCCCAGGCCGAACCCGCCGTCCCCGGGACGCGAGCCATCCAGGCGGGTAAAGGGTGCGAAAATCCGCTCCAGGTCCTGTTCGGCGACTCCCGGCCCCTGGTCGTCCAGCCACAGGTGCCAGTACTGGTCTTCACGCTGACCGTCCAGGGTTACCCGGGCGCCGGGCGGAGAATGCCGGATCGCGTTGCGCAGGACGTTTTCCAGAGCCTGGGCCAAGGTATTGAGATGCCCCCGCACCCAGCAGTCGGCCACCAGCTCGCAGCGCAACTGCGCACTGGACCAGCCGCTTTCGAAACAGGCGTTTTCGCTGAGCATCTCCCACAGCGCCTGGACCTGGATCTGCTCCTCGGCCAGGGGCGACCGCTCGGTATCCAGCCAGGCCAGTTGCAGGCTGTCTTCCACCAGGCGCTGCATGCCGTCGACTTCGCGCCCCAGGCGCTCGCGCAGGGCGACAAGACTCTGCTCGCTTTCGCTGGCGACCCGCAGGCGGCTCAAGGGTGTGCGCAATTCATGGGACAAGTCCCGCAGCAACTGCTGCTGAGTAGCCACGGTACTTTGCAGGCGCTCGGACATCTGGTCGAAAGCCCGCCCCAGTTCCCCCAGCTCATCCTTGCGCAAGGTGGTCTCGGTGGACAGCCGGGCATTCAATTGCTCTGCCCGCCAGGCATTGGCCTGCTCACGCAGCTGGTTGAGCGGCACCACCAGCAAGCGGTACAGCCCCACGCACAACAACAAGGTAAATAGCCCGGGGATCACGCCATTGGTCATGACCTGCCAGAACAACCGGTAGCGGCCGGGCATGAAGCGCTGCGGCAACTCCATCACCAGGCTGCCGGCAGAAGGCTCTTCGGGGAAGGGAATCTTCAACCAGGGCAAGCTCCGGGCATGCCGGCTCACCGGCCAGTCCGGCCCCCGCAGGAAGGTCAGGCGCTGGGCCTCCATGGGTTTGAGGGGGTAGCTGCCGAGGGACTGCAAGTCGCTGCCGATGACCCCGACCCAGCTCTTCTCGCGACTGGCCATCTGCTGGACCCAGGCATCGACACCCGTCTGCTGGCCGCTCTTCCAGGCTTCTTCGGCTTCCCGCGCATAAGCGTGAAGAGTGGTCCGGGCTTCATCGGACAGGTACAGGTTCTTCTGTTCGACATAACGGCCCCAGGACCAGCTCAGCCAGATCATCAGCAGACAGAAGGCCACCAGCAGGAATGCCAGCTTCCAGAACACCGAATGCCGCCCGGGCAGCTCAGGCCAGCTCATCGGCGCTCAACACATATCCCTTGCCCCACACGGTGCGCAGTTGGCGTTCGCTGTAGCCCAGCGCCTTGAGCTTGCGGCGGATCTGGCTGACATGCATGTCCAGGCTGCGATCGTGGGCGGCATATCCACGCTGGAGCACATGCTGGTAGAGGAAGGCCTTGCTCAGCACTTCGTCGGCATTGCGATGCAGGGTCTCCAGCAAGCGGTATTCGCTGCGGGTCAGCCCGGCCCATTGCTCGGCGAAGAACACGTCGCACAGCTCGTCGTCGAACCGCAGGCTCTGCTGCTGGCTGACGGGCACCGGCGGCATCGGGCGCCGATCCAGGGCCACCCGACGCAGGATCGCCTCGATCCGCACCCGCAACTCGGCGATGCTGAATGGCTTGGGCAGGTAGTCGTCGGCGCCCAGGCGGAAACCGCTGATGCGATCGGCTTCCGCCCCCAGGGCCGACATCAGCAGCACCGGAGTGGAATGGCTCTGGCGCAGGTGCGTAAGCACCGTCAGACCGTCCATTCCGGGCAGCAGGATATCCATCAGCAGCACGTCGAACGACTGCTGGCGGGCGATGCCCAGCCCTTCCTGGCCATTACGGCACCAGGTCACGGTAAAACCGCAGCGCTGCAGTTGCTCATGGACATAAGCACCGAGCACCGGGTCGTCCTCGATGGCCAGGACACGGGGGGAGTCAATAGATACGGGAGTCATTGGCTTGTGCAAGTGATTCTCAGTTGACCGATTATTCAAGATTGCCCGAGGCGCGGCAACCGATGCCTTGGTCGCACCCGCCCGCGCCGACCACCGGCTCCTTCCAGCGAGGCCAGCCATCGGCGCAGGCGAAACAATTTGCCAAGATTGGCCACCGGCAAATCGTTACACTGCGCAGGTGGCGCATCACGGACGTGCCCGTTCACCTATCGAAATCGCGTGGAAGCAGGAGAGTTGCGTGCTCAAGAAACTGGGAATCAAAGGCCGCGTACTGTTGCTGACCTTGCTGCCCACCAGCCTGATGGCCCTGGTGCTGGGTGGTTACTTCACCTGGATGCAGCTATCGGAGCTGCAGACCCAACTCCTGCAACGCGGTGAAATGATCGCCGAACAACTGGCCTCCCTGGTGGCCCCGGCGATGGGCAACCGCAACACCCAGATGCTCGAGCGCATCGCCACCCAGGCCCTGGAACAACAGGACGTGCGCGCAGTGTCGTTCCTCGCTCCGGACCGCACGCCCCTGGCCCATGCCGGCCCCACCATGCTCAACCCGGCCCCCATGGGCGACAACACCCAGATGATGCAACGCAGCGGCAACGATGCGACCCGCTACCAGTTGCCGGTCTTCGGTCGCCATCGCAACCTCGCGGGCGACCTGATCCCCGATGAGTCCGACCGGTTGCTGGGCTGGGTGGAACTGGAGCTGTCCCATAGCGGCATGTTGCTGCGCGGCTATCGCAGCCTGTTCGCCAGCCTGCTGCTGATCGTCTCCGGCCTGGCCGTGACGGCCCTGCTGGCAGTGCGCATGGGACGGACCATCAACAACCCGCTGAGCCAGATCAAGCAGGCGGTGACCCAGCTCAAGGACGGCAACCTGGAAACCCGCCTGCCGCCACTGGGCAGCCAGGAGCTGGACGACCTGGCCTCGGGCATCAACCGCATGGCCAGCACCCTGCAAAATGCCCAGGAAGAACTGCAGCACAGCATCGACCAGGCTACCGAGGACGTACGCCAGAACCTGGAGACCATCGAGATCCAGAACATCGAGCTGGACCTGGCGCGCAAGGAGGCCCTGGAAGCCAGCCGGATCAAGTCCGAGTTCCTGGCCAACATGAGCCACGAGATCCGCACACCACTCAACGGCATCCTCGGCTTCACCCACTTGCTGCAAAAGAGCGAGCTGACCCCGCGCCAGCTGGACTACCTGGGCACCATCGAGAAATCCGCCGACAGCCTGCTGGGGATCATCAACGAGATCCTCGACTTCTCGAAAATCGAAGCCGGCAAGCTGGTGCTCGACAGCATCCCGTTCAACCTGCGCGACCTGTTGCAGGACACCCTGACCATCCTCGCCCCGGCGGCCCACGCCAAGCAGCTGGAACTGGTGAGCCTGGTGTACCGCGATACGCCGTTGTCGCTGGTCGGCGACCCGCTGCGGCTCAAGCAGATCCTCACCAACCTGGTGAGCAACGCCATCAAGTTCACCCGCGAGGGCACCATCGTCGCCCGGGCCATGCTCGAAGAAGAGCACGAAGACAGCGTGCAACTGCGCATCAGCATCCAGGATACGGGCATCGGCCTGTCGAACCAGGATGTGCGTGCCCTGTTCCAGGCCTTCAGCCAGGCCGACAATTCGCTGTCGCGCCAACCTGGCGGTACTGGCCTTGGTCTGGTGATTTCCAAGCGCCTGATCGAGCAGATGGGCGGCGAGATCGGGGTCGACAGCACGCCCGGCGAAGGCTCGGAGTTCTGGATCAGCCTGAGCCTGCCCAAGACCCGCGACGACGCCGAGGACCTGCCCGCGCCACCGCTGCTGGGCCGGCGCGTGGCGGTGCTGGAAAACCACGAGCTGGCGCGCCAGGCCCTGCAGCACCAGTTGGAAGACTGTGGCCTGGAAGTGACGCCGTTCAACACCCTGGAAGCCCTGACCAACGGCATCACCGGTGTCCACCAGAGCGACCAGGCCATCGACCTGGCGGTACTCGGCGTGACCGGCAACGACATGTCGCCCGAACGCCTGAGCCAGCACATCTGGGATCTCGAACACCTGGGCTGCAAGGTCCTGGTGCTATGCCCGACCACTGAACAGACGCTGTTCCAGCTTTCGGTCCCCAACCCCCACAGCCAGTTGCAGGCCAAACCGGCCTGCACCCGCAAACTGCGTCGGGCACTGTCTGACCTGGTCACCCCGCGAAGGGTCCGCAGCGAACCCGAGGAAGCGCTTTCCAGCCGTGCGCCACGGGTTTTGTGCGTCGATGACAACCCGGCCAACCTGCTGTTGATCCAGACCTTGTTGCAGGACATGGGCGCCAAGGTGCAGGCGGTGGACAACGGCTATGCCGCCCTGAACGCTATCCAGCACGAACCCTTCGACCTGGTGATGATGGACGTGCAGATGCCCGGCATGGACGGTCGGCAGAGCACCGAGGCGATCCGCCAGTGGGAAAGCGAACGCCAGGGGCCGCCATTGCCGATCGTGGCCCTGACCGCCCACGCCATGGCCAATGAAAAACGCGCCCTGCTGCAAAGCGGCATGGACGACTACCTGACCAAGCCCATCAGCGAGCGGCAACTGGCCCAGGTGGTACTCAAGTGGACCGGGCTGGCCCTGCGCAACCAGGGCTCGGACCGCAGCGGCGAACGCCCTGAGCTGGGCCTGGAACTGCAGGTGCTGGATCAGGACGAAGGCCTGCGCCTGGCCGCCGGCAAAGCCGACCTGGCCGCCGACATGCTGGCCATGTTGCTGGCCTCGCTGGAGGCCGACCGCGAGGCGATCAACGCCGCCCGGGCCGCCAACGACCACAGTGCCCTGATCGAACGGGTCCACCGCCTGCACGGCGCCACTCGCTACTGCGGGGTGCCACAGCTGCGAGCGGCCTGCCAGCGCAGCGAGACCCTGCTCAAACAGGAGGACGCCAAGGCCTTCGCCGCGCTGGACGAACTGGACCATGCCATCGATCGCCTGGCCAACGAAGCACGGGTCAAGGCCTGACCCAGGGCAACCCCAGCCCAGCGCCCAGGCCCCATCCTGGGCGCCCTCCCCGAACAAGGATGCAGCCATGCGTACGATTCTTTTCAGCAGCCAGAACTACGATCGCGAGAGTTTTCTCGGCGCCCGCCTGCCCCAGGGCCTGGAGCTGCAGTTCCAGGCTGCCCGCCTGAGCCTGGACACCGCGGCCCTGGCCGAGAGCCATGAAGTGGTCTGTGCCTTCATCAACGACGATCTGGGCGCACCGGTGCTCGAGCGCCTGGCGGCCGGCGGCACCCGTCTGATCGCCCTGCGCTCGGCCGGCTACAACCACGTCGACCTGGCGGCGGCCAAGCGCCTGGGCCTGGACGTGGTCCGAGTCCCGGCCTACTCGCCCCACGCCGTGGCCGAACATGCCGTGGCCCTGATCCTGGCACTCAACCGCCGCTTGCACCGGGCCTACAACCGCACCCGCGAAGGTGACTTCAGCCTGCACGGCCTGACCGGCTTCGACCTGGTGGGCAAGACCGTGGGCATCGTCGGCACCGGGCAGATCGGCGCCACCTTCGCCCGCATCATGGCCGGCTTCGGCTGCCAGCTGCTGGCCCATGATCCTTATCCGAATCCGGCCGTGCAGGCCTTGGGGGCCCGCTACTTGAGCCTGGCGGAACTGCTGGAGCAGTCGCAGATCATCAGCCTGCACTGTCCCCTGACCGACGACAGCCGCTACCTGATCAACCAGCAGAGCCTGGCCCGGATGCAGCCCGGGGCGATGCTGATCAACACCGGTCGCGGCGGCCTGGTGGACACCCCGGCGCTGATCGACGCCCTGAAGAATGGCC
The DNA here is from genome assembly GCF_002112765.1 of Pseudomonas sp. B6(2017). Taxonomy (NCBI): domain Bacteria; kingdom Pseudomonadati; phylum Pseudomonadota; class Gammaproteobacteria; order Pseudomonadales; family Pseudomonadaceae; genus Pseudomonas; species Pseudomonas sp. B6(2017). Next base: position 338,767 of record NZ_NEIQ01000007.1, read on the forward strand.
AACTGGGCTACCTAGGGCTGGACGTCTATGAAGAAGAAGCCCAGCTGTTCTTCGAGGACCGCTCCGACCTGCCCTTGCAGGATGATGTACTGGCGCGATTGCTGACCTTCCCCAACGTGATAGTGACCGCCCACCAGGCCTTCCTGACCCGCGAGGCCCTGGCGGCGATCGCCGACACCACCTTGCACAACATCGCCAGTTGGTTCGCCGGCCAGCCACAGAACCTGGTCCATGACTGAGCGCCGCGCACGGGCTGATCGAAGGTCGCCAGCCCGCGCCCTGTGGCGCCGGGGCCCGTGCTAGCATACGCGGCAGATTTGGAGGACCCATGGTCGAACACGATTTCCGCTACACCCTGATGAGCCCGCAACACACCCTGATCGAATGCCGCGCACTGGTGCCGGGCCGCTATCAAGTCACCGGCAACGGTGGCTCGATCCGCGCCAGCGACGTGCTGCTGGTCACCCTCAAGGGCAGCAAGGACTTGTCCATGCGCCTGACGGTGGACACCGTTCGCCACCTGATCAACCCGGTCGGCCAATGGGTCGCGGTCGCCAGCGGCCCGGTCTTCGGCGAACTGGCCATCCACCAATGGCAGGTCAACTGCGATAGCTGCGCCACCCAGTTGGACTTCGAATTCGCGGTGGATGCCAAGCTTGGCGAAAAGGCGCGCCAACCCGCCGCCAGCGCACGGATCGCCGAACTCGGCTGGAGCAGCGAAGGCGAGCGCCACCTGTGCCCTCGATGCCGCCAGGCGGCGCAATGAAACGCCTGGCGCTGGTCCTGGCACTGGGCGCTGGCCTGCTGGGCTGCGCCGCCGAGCCGCTGCAGCTCAAGCAAGACCGCAGCTATATCCTGGAATGGATCGGTGAGCGTCCGCTCATCGACTACAGCCACCTGACCATCACCCTGGGCGAGGATGGCCGCGCCTACGGCAATGGCGGCTGCAACCACTGGTTCGCCCCTTATACCCTGGATGGCCAGAAGCTCAGCTTCGGCAAGGTGGGCAGCACCCGCAAGCTCTGTGCCCCGGCCCTGATGGAACAGGAACGACGCTTCCTCCAGGCCCTGGAGACCGTCGAACGCTGGGATATCTCGCCCATCGAGCAGGTACGCTTCTGGCCTGCCGAAGGCAAGCCGCTGCGCTGGTGGCTGGAAGAAGGCTGACTGTCCTGCGCCGTGGCCACCGGGTGGCCACGGCGCCCCTCATCAATGACCGCGCAGGGCCTGCAGTTTCGCCAATACCCCTGCCGCGGTCTGTTCACCCAGCAGTTGCTCCCGCACCTTGCCCTGGTCGTCGATGATGTAGGTCACCGGCAGCGCCTCGGTGCGTGGCAGGTCGAAGATCGGCGAAGGATCCTGGGCCAGCACGGTGAACTTGATCCCCAGCTTCTCGCTGGCGCTCTTGAGCTCCTCGCCCTGCACGTTGTCGAAGTTGACCCCCAATACCGTCACCGACTGCCCCTTGAGCTGCTCGTCCAGGGCGTTCAGCTCGGGCACCTCGGTCCGGCACGGACCACACCATTCGGCCCAGTAGTTGAGCACCAGCCACTGCTTGTCGAGGCGTTCGGAGGCGACTTTGCGGCCATACTGGTCGACCCCGTAGTCATTGCCACAACCGCCCAGCAATAGGGTCGTGATGATCGCCAATGCCGCTGCCAATTGCCTTGCCATGCCTGTTTTCCCGTCTTTGAAAGTGTCTTGGATGATCCACGGCCACCCATGGCCGCTGCGACCGAACGACTCTCGAGGTTCAGCAGAGCCCGTCGCGCGGTTAGAATAGCCGCCACCTTACGCAAGATGCGACCCGCACATGACCGACCTGACGCTTTATCACAACCCGCGCTGCTCGAAATCCCGTGCCGCACTGGAGCTGCTGGAACAACGCGGCCTGGCCCCGACTGTGGTCCGCTACCTGGAAACCCCACTGGACGCCGCCCAACTGCGCAGCCTCCTGGGCAAGCTCGGCATCGGCGCCCGTCAGTTGCTGCGCACCGGCGAAGACGAGTACAAGGAGCTCGGGCTGGCAGACACCAGCCTCAGCGAAGAGCAGTTGATCGCTGCCATCGCCCAGCACCCCAAGCTGATGGAGCGCCCGGTTCTGGAAGCCGGTGACAAGGCCGTCATTGGCCGACCACCGGAAAACGTGCTGGAGATCCTGCCTTGAGCACGCCGTACATCCTGGTGCTGTACTACAGCCGCAATGGCTCCACCAGCGAGATGGCCCGGCAGATCGCCCGAGGCATCGAGCAAGCCGGCCTGGAAGCCCGCCTGCGTACCGTCCCGGCCATTTCCGCCGAATGCGAAGCCGTGGCCCCGGCCATCCCCGACAGCGGTGCGCTGTATGCCAGCCTCGACGACCTGAAGAACTGCGCCGGCCTGGCCATGGGCAGCCCGACCCGTTTCGGCAACATGGCGGCGCCGCTCAAGTACTTCCTCGACGGTACCAGCAACCTGTGGCTGACCGGCGCCCTGGTGGGCAAGCCCGCTGGCGTGTTCACCTCCACCGCCAGCCTGCATGGCGGCCAGGAAGCCACCCTGCTGTCGATGATGCTGCCCTTGCTGCACCACGGCATGTTGATCACCGGCTTGCCCTACAGCGAATCGGCGCTGCTGGAGACCCAGGGCGGCGGCACCCCCTACGGCGCCAGCCACCATGCCGGCGCGGATGGCAAGAGCCCGCTGGACCAGCACGAGATCGCTCTGTGCCGGGCCTTGGGCCTGCGCCTGGCCAAGACCGCCCAGCGACTGGAGAACGGCCGTGGCCAAGAAGCCTAAGATCCTGCCCGAGATCCACTGGCTACAACCCCGGGTGCGAGTGGCCCGGGCCCTTAGTCTTATGTGTTTCTTCGCCCTGGTGGGCCTGCTGTGCATCTATTACCTGCTGGTCGCCGACCTGCACGGCGCCCGGCCCTGGGTGATCCTGCTGATCGAGCTGGTGCCCCTGTTGCTGATGGCGCCCGGCATGCTCAGTGGCAGCGCCCGCGGGCACTCCTGGATGTGTTTCGTGGTCAACCTGTACTTCATCAAGGGCGCGCTGGCGGCCTATGACCCGAACCGCCAGTTGTTCGGCCTGCTGGAAATGTTCGCCAGCCTCGCGGTGTTCACTTCCTCGCTGCTGTACGTGCGCTGGCGCTTCCAGCTCAACCGCCGGCTGGCCGGCGAAGGCGCCACCCCGGCCTGAGGCAAGATGCAAGCCCCCATCGCAAGATGCCGGGGCTTGCATCCATGCCAGCCGCCCCCACCTTGCACAACGGACCTTCTGACCGACACTCCCGATCCGACCGGAGCAGGCATGCACGATTACAAATGGCTGAATGAATACTGTCTCAACCGCTTCGGCTCCGCCGCAGCCCTGGAGGCGCGGCTGCCGACTCCGACCAGCGACGACTACCTGCGCACCCTGGGGGCCGATCGCTACCTGTCGCTGCTGGCCCTGCGGGTCTTTCGCGCCGGCCTGAAGCACAGCCTGGTTGACGCCAAGTGGCCAGTCTTCGAACAAGTGTTCTTCGGCTTCGACCCCCACAAAGTGGTGCTGATGGGGGCCGAGCACCTGGAGCGGCTGATGCAGGACACGCGGATCATTCGCCACCTGGGCAAGCTCAAGAGCGTCCCGCGCAATGCCCAGATGATCCTCGACGTGGAGCAGCAGCACGGCAGCTTCGGCAGCTTCATCGCCGACTGGCCGGCCCAGGACATCACCGGCCTCTGGCAGTACCTGGCCAAGCACGGCAACCAGCTGGGCGGCCTCTCGGCGCCGCGCTTCCTGCGCATGGTGGGCAAGGACACCTTCATTCCTTCCCAGGACGTGGTGGCAGCCCTCAATGCCCAGCGCATTGTCGACAAGGTACCCAGCAGCAAACGCGACCAGGCCCTGGTACAAGCGGTGTTCAATCAGTGGCAGCAAGAGAGCGGCCGTCCGCTGTGCCAGCTGTCGGCGATGCTGGCCTACACCGTCAACCACTGATCCCTGTCCACTTCCAGAGCATCTCCCTGCCTGCAACGGGCAGGGAGATCTTCCTCACTTTCGCCCAACCGACTACGCAAGCTGACAATAAGCTGAACTAAACGCGGGGATTTCTCACTCGCTGTTTGCGATCGGATAAAGTCCGCCTGAACTTTCCATACGATTAAAAACAATCAGCAAAGGCTTGGTGGAATCGACATTCTGCAATCATTAGCCATGTACAAACGAACTACGAGGCATTGATCAGGCCAACAAGCTGAACAAAGGCTGTCGGCTTTTAAAATAATGATCGTGATCCATTCGTTTTTTTCACATTGCTTTCACCCTTCGCTAACCCGGCACGCTCTAGATTGGCAAGCAGTTGCAGCACAGGTCCCGTTACCGGTCTTTTCAGAACATCAGCTCCAACCCGAATGACAAGCCCTCTTCCAGAACAGTTCAGGTAAGCGAAGTGATCGACACTGCTAAATCCGGCACGGGCACCGAGGCCTCGCGTCCAAACCGATTCCGCAAGGCCATGGCATGGGCCAGTGTGGCAGTCTTGGCAATCCTGGTCAGCGGCTTCGTGCTCTGGCCTGGCGCGCCCCTGGACCTGGGAGCCGCCAACCAGATGGAAAGCGCAGGCATGTACCGTCATTGGAACAGCGGCGAAGTGATCGCCCTGGTGCGCCATGCCGAACGCTGCGACCGTTCGCCTACTCCCTGCGTAGGGCCTGGAGATGGCATCACATTGGCCGGAAGCAGCATGTCCAGGAGGCTGGGCCGGGCATTCCAGGTCCTGGGCATGGACTCTACCGATGTCCTCAGCAGCCCCGCCACCCGCACCCGGCAAACCGCGGAATTCATGTTCGGCCAGCCCGCGAAAACCCAGGACTGGCTGCTCAGTTGCGGTAGCCAGCTTGGCGAAACGATCAAGGCGCACAAGGCTGCGCGACGCAACCTGGTGCTGGTCACCCACAGCGATTGCATCAGCGACCTGGAGAGCCAACTGGGCTTCGAGCATGCCCCCCACAGTCAGTACAACAGTTCGCTGTTCGTCACCCTGAACAGCGATGGCACGTTGCAGATACTTGGCAGCATCAAGGTCGAGGACTGGCAACAGGCACTTGGACCGGAGGCAGCCAAGCTATAACTCTTTTTTACAACACCCCAACAGATTTCACTCAACGCAAAGACACACTAGACGCTTGAGCAAGTTGACTTCGATAGAACTTGTACTAATAGAAGAAACTATCGCGCTACTTATAAAAGCACCGCACCAGTAACAGGACCACGTCACAGCTATAAAGACGGCCACCTGGGACTCTTTGCGAGCTAAAAATACTGAGCTTGCTAACTAGTAATGCTTTATCGGCTGCATTCGATACAAGTAACGCCCCAGCTTCCAGCAGATGACTTAGAGGACACCAATGCACCGCACCTTGCCACCCCAGGCTTATGGAACAAGCACTACGCCGGTCGGCTACACCGTGGGTGCAAGTACGACCGACATCCTGCAACGCTGGGGGCTGCTCTTTCTTTTGCTGGCCTTCGGCTTGTTCTACCTGCTGCCACTGACCGGCCATGGCTTGTGGATCCCGGATGAAACCCGCTACGCGCAGATCAGCCAGGAAATGCTGCAGAGCGGCGATTGGGTCGCACCGCACTTCATGGGCATCCGCTACTTCGAAAAACCCATTGCCGGCTACTGGATGATCGCCATCGGCCAGGCCATCTTCGGCGACAACCTGTTCGGCGTGCGTATCGCTTCCGCCGTGAGCACTGGCCTGAGCGTGGTACTGGCCTACCTGGTCACCCGCCGGATGTGGAGCGACCCACGCAAGAGTTTCACCGCAGCCTTGCTGTACATGAGCTTCGGCCTGGTGGCCGGCCAGGCCGGGTATTCCAACCTCGACCCGCAGTTCACCTTGTGGGTCAACCTGAGCCTGGTGGCGTTGTGGTTCGCCCTGCACAGCCAAACCGTGCGCGCCCGCCTCCTGGCTTGGGCTGCCCTGGGCGCAGCCTGTGGCATGGGGTTCATGACCAAGGGCTTTCTGGCCTGGCTGCTACCGGTGCTGATCGCCCTACCCTACGCGCTCTGGCAGCGCCGCCTCGGCCAACTGTTGCGCTACGGCCTGGTGGCGGTGCTGGTGGCGGTGCTCATCAGCCTGCCCTGGGTGCTGAGCATCCATGCCCAGGAACCGGACTTCTGGCGTTTTTTCTTCTGGCATGAACATATCCGCCGCTTTGCCGCCGAGAACGCCCAGCACACCCGCCCATGGTGGTTCTACTTGCCGATCCTGGTGGTTTCGAGCCTGCCGTGGGCGGCCCTGCTGCCCGGCACCCTGCTCCAGGCCTGGAAGGACAAGCGCCAGGCCGCCACGGGCTTCCTCCTGCTGTGGATGATCCTGCCGCTGGCGTTCTTCAGCCTGAGTCGAGGCAAGCTGCCGACCTACATCATGCCGTGCTTGCTGCCCCTGGCCGTGCTCATGGGCCATGCCCTGGTGGAGCGCATCAACGCCGGCCAGGGCCGGGGGATCCGCCTCAACGCCCTGCTCAACCTGGCGATCGGCGTTGGCGCCCTGGTGGGGCTGCTGGTCCTGCAGATCACCCGGCCGGTGTACGGCCACGATGAAATGCTCGGCCTGTCCCTGGTGTTCATCATGCTCATGGGCTGGATCATCGCCAACCTGCTGCCCGTCTCCAAACCGCTGCAATACTGGGCGGCACCGGCCCTGGGTATCTGGCTGCTGGTGGCGCTGCTACCGGCGGGCATGCCGGCGATGATCGTCCACAAGGAAATGCCCGACCAGTTCATCAAGGAACACCTTGTGGAGCTGCAACAAAGCAAGACCCTGTTGAGCAATGACCTGGGCACGGCATCGGCCTTGGCCTGGCGCCTGCAACGCCCGGAGGTGGCGCTGTACAACACCGAGAGCGAACTGAAGTACGGCCTGGCATACGCCGATTCGATCCAGCGCAAGGTCAGCATGGAGAACGTCGGCCAGTGGATGGAAGCGGCGCGCAGCCAGGGATCGGTCGGGGTGGTCATGCGGGTCAAGGATGTGGTGGAAAACCAGGAGCTGGCGCTGCTGCCGCCAGGCGGCAAGCGCTATACGAAGGGCAACCTGGTGATCCTGATCCTGCCGGCAACCCAGCCCTGATCCGCGCACCCTGATACCTGCTGACAACGTCAGCGTCGGCCCAGTCCAACGCTGGCGTTTTACACGTGCGACGGCGATGGACCGCCTCTTCCTCGATCCTGTCCACGGAAATCCCACCGATGAAGACCCACAGCAACGAACGCAAGGCCCTGGCCCTGCTGCTCGGCGTGTCCACCCTGATCCTGCTGCTCGGCCTGGGCTCGCGCGAACTATGGGGCCCGGAAACCCGCTGGGCCAACATCGTGCTGCAGATGCTGCAGAGCGGCGATTACTTCGATCCCTATCTCAAGGGCAGTCCCTATTACGACAAACCCCTGCCCTCCTACTGGCTGATCGTCGCCAGCACCTGGCTGACCGGAGGCCTGGGACATTGGTCGCTACGATTGTCCTCGGTACTGGCCGCCTGGCTGAGCATCTGGCTGGTGTACCGGCTGGGCGAGCAGCTGTTGCGCAAGGGCACGGGCCTGATCGCCGGCTGGATGCTGGCCACCACCTTCTATTTCATCTTCTGGGCCCGGGTCGCCACCGCCGACATTCTCACCGTGTGCGGGGTGCTAGCCGCGGTGTGGTGGTACTGGCGGGGCCCGGAAGATACCCGCCTGGGCCGCTACACGGTGTTCTTCCTGATTTTGGCGATCACCTCACTGCTCAAGGGGTTGATCGGCTTTGTCCTGCCAGGCCTGATCCTGCTGCCGCATCTGCTGGCCCAGGGGCGCTGGAAGCGCCACCTCAACCTGCGCCTGGCCCTGGCAATACTGCTGGCCGGTGCCTTGTACATGGTGCCGTTCCTGCTCTCGCATCTATATGGCACGCCGCATTCCGGAGAAAGCGGCCTGAGCCTGGTATTTCGCGAGAACGTCGTCCGCTTCTTCGAACCGTTCGACCATGTCGGGCCGATCTACACCTACCTGGTGTACCTGCCGCTCTACACTTTGCCCTGGGCCCCTTGCTGGATCCTCGGGCTCTGGGTCGCAACCCGGCATTGGCGCCAGTTGCACGCCAACGAACGCTGGCTGGTCTGGGCCCTGGGCTTGCTGTTCCTGTTTTTCACCGCCAGCGGCAGCCGGCGCAGCTACTACGTCCTGCCCCTGGTGCCCTTCGCCCAGTTGCTGGGTGCCTGGTGGCTGTCCCGACGACTGGAGCTGGCACGGGACCTCGGCCGGGAGCGCAGTCGCGGCTGGAACCTGGGATTGGCCAGCGCCGCCATGGTGATGCTGTTGGTGCTGGGGCTGGCCTACCCCTGGAGCAACGGCGGTGGCGGAGTGCTCGGTTTCGCCGCGCAGGTCAAGGCCGAGGCCAGCCGGATAGCTCCCTGGAACCAATGGCGAATGGTGATGGTGGAGGTCGACAACAAGCTGCCGATGTACGTGCAGAACCAGGGGGCGCCGTTCTACTACGTGCCCGGGAACCAGGATTTCCCGAAGCGCGGCACCAGCGCCGACTTCATGGCCTGGCTGGAGCGCACCAGCGGCCAGCACTGGGACCCCCAGCGCACCCTGATCTTCGTGGCACAGGACAACAAAGGCCCGCAGTTGCTGGAGTACCTGGGTGACGATCACCAGGTGATCAGGACCCAACCGACCAATGGCGAACGGCTGGCCGGCAAACCCGCGGAAGGCAACCTGGCGTTCATTCCCCATCCCGCCACGGAATGAAACAGCGCGCCGCGCCGGCAATGAGCGGCGCGGCAAACTCCCGGGCTTAGAGATTCACTACGTTGACGAAGCGCGGCGTGGCGCTTTCATCGATACGCAGGCTGGTGAAGTCGAACAGGTTGCGGTCCGCCAGCTGGGACGGGATGACGTTCTGCAGGCCGCGGAAGATGCTCTCGGTCCGACCCGGGCTCTTGCGCTCCCACTCCTGGAGCATTTCCTTGACCACCTGGCGCTGCAGGTTCTCCTGGGAACCACAGAGGTTGCAGGGGATGATCGGGAACTGCTTGAGGTCGGAATAGGCCTGGATGTCCTTCTCGCTGCAGTAGGCCAGCGGACGGATCACCACGTTACGCCCATCGTCGGCCAACAACTTGGGAGGCATGGCCTTGAGCGAGCCGTTGTAGAACATGTTGAGGAAGAAGGTCTCGACTATGTCGTCGCGATGGTGACCCAGGGCCATCTTGGTCGCGCCGATCTCGTCGGCGAAGGTGTACAGGGTGCCCCGACGCAGGCGCGAGCACAGCGAGCAGGTAGTCTTGCCTTCCGGCACCAGCTCCTTGACCACCGAGTAGGTGTCCTTCTCGACGATGTGGTACTCGATCCCCAGTTCCTTGAGGTAGGCCGGCAGTACGTGCTCGGGGAAGCCAGGCTGCTTCTGGTCCATGTTCACCGCGACGATCTCGAACTTGATCGGGGCCACCTTCTGCAGGTGCAGCAGCACGTCGAGCATGGTGTAGCTGTCCTTGCCGCCGGACAGGCAGACCATGACCTTGTCGCCATCTTCGATCATGTTGAAATCGGCGACCGCTTCGCCCGCCTGCCGGCGAAGGCGTTTCTGCAGTTTGTTCTGGTTGACCGTAAGAGTGCCCATGGCGCTTGGAATCCGCGAGGTGTGTGACGAAAAGCCGGACATTTTACGCAAAAACACCCGCCCCGCGAAAGCGCTGCCGAGCAGCGGCCACCGAGTCCAAAGTGACAGAGGTCCTGGCGATTAGCCCAGGTTTTTACAGCGCAATTTGCTCTAAAGAGGCGTACATCTGGCGACAACTCCTCCCTATACTGCGACATAAGGTCGCACATACAGACCTGCACTGTGCCACGTGGTTGTAGCGCTCCGCTGGGGGGCGATGGTAACAACAAAGGAGTGACTGACCATGATTCATCATGTCGTAGGACTCTTCACCCACCCCGATCAGGAATGGCGAGACATCCGTGGCGATGCCGAAGAAAGCATCAGCCACATGTACCTCACCCACACGTTGATCCTGGCGGCGATCCCCGCCATCTCGGCCTTCATCGGTACCACCCAGGTCGGCTGGGTCATCGGCAGTCGCGCGCCGGTGATGTTGACCAGTGAAAGCGCCCTGTGGATGACCATCCTGTCGTACCTGGCCATGCTCGGCGGTGTCGGGGTCATGGGCGGCTTCATCCACTGGATGGCCCGCACCTACGACGCCAATCCGAGCCTGGCCCGCTGCGTAGCCTTCGCCACCTATACCGCGACCCCGTTGTTCGTCGGCGGCCTGGCGGCGCTCTATCCACACATGTGGCTGGGCATGATCGTCGGCACGGCGGCCATCTGCTACACGGTCTACCTGCTCTACGTCGGGCTGCCGACCTTCATGAACATCCCGTCCGATGAAGGTTTCCTGTTCTCCAGCTCGGTACTGGCGGTGGGATTGGTGGTGCTGGTGGCGATCATGGCGTTCACCGTCATCGTCTGGGGCCTGGGCGTCGGCCCCATCTACACCAACTGACGCCGCGCCAATAATAATCCTCTGTCTGCCAATACAGGCCGCCGCAAGGCGGCCTTCCTCTTTCCGGGGATGACCATTGGGCGGCTGGGCGGTTCGGATTCAGCGGCCTTTGCGGCATACTCGAGCGCTCTGGAGAACCGCCAAGCATGCCCGAGCAACTCAATACCCGCGTCGAAGACTGTTTCCTACTCGCTGAATCCTTTTTCAAACGTCCCTTCAAGCGCCCAGTGGTCAGCCTCAAGTTGCGTGGCCAGAAAGCCGGGGTCGCCCACCTGCACGAGAACCTGCTGCGCTTCAACCCGCAGCTGTACCGGGAGAACACCGAGGACTTCCTCAAGCAGACCGTGGCCCACGAAGTGGCGCACCTGATCGCCCACCAGCTGTTCGGCGACCGCATCCAGCCCCACGGCGAGGAGTGGCAGTTGATCATGCGCGGGGTCTACGAACTGCCGCCCAATCGCTGCCATACCTACGAGGTGCAGCGGCGCAGCGTGACCCGCTATATCTACCGCTGCCCCTGCGCCCAGAGCGATTTTCCGTTTTCCGCCCAGCGCCACAAGCTGGTGGCCCAGGGGCGGCGCTACCTGTGCAGGAGCTGCCGGCAGACGCTGGTCTACAGCGGCGAAACCCGGGTCGAATGACCTGCCCCTAGGCGATCACCCGGTCGCGTCGCAATGCCTCGATCCGCTCGGCGTCGTATCCCAGCTCCGCCAACACCTCGGCGGAATGGGCCCCCAGCCTTGCACCGACATGTCGCGGCTCGGGCAGGCCCGCGGAAAACTTCAGCGGACAAGCGATCTGCGCCTGCCGGCTGCCGTCCTCGCGGGGCACCTGGCTGACCAGCTGGCGCGCCTGCAATTGTGGATGCTCCAAGGCCTCGGCCAGGCCCAGAACCGGCTCGACACAGGCATCCAGGCCCTCGAACAGGCGGCACAACTTGGCAAAATCATGCTTCTCGAATTCGACCTGCAGGGCCTGCTTGAGGGCTTGCTGCTGTTCGGGAACAGGCGACAGCCCCTGGGCCGCCAGCTCCGGCCGCCCCAGGGCCGCGCACAACTGCTGCATGAACCCCGGCTCCAGGCTGCCCACCGACAACCAGCGCCCGTCGCGGGTACGGTAGTAGTCATAGAAACTGCCACCGTTGAGCACTTGCTGCTCCATGCCGGGCTCCACCCCACAAGCCAGGTAGCCGGCACCGGCCATGGCGTGGAGGCTGAACACGCAATCGGTCATGCTCACGTCCAGGTGCTGGCCCTGGCCGTTGTGCTGGCGGGCGATCACCGCGGCCAGCAGGCCGATCACCCCGTGCAGGGAACCGCCGGCGATGTCCGCCGCCTGGATCCCCAGGGGCAACGGCCCTTGTTCCCGGCGGCCGGTCTGGCTGGCCAGGCCGGCCAGGGCCAGGTAGTTGATGTCGTGCCCGGCGCGGTCCTTGTAGGGGCCGGTCTGGCCGTAGCCGGTGATGGACACGTAGATCAGACCCGGGTTGATCGCCTTCAAGGCCTCGTAGCCCAGCCCCAGGCGCTCCATCACTCCCGGGCGGAACTGCTCGAGGACGATGTCGTAGTCCTGCACCAGTTGCCGTACCACTTCCAGGGCTTCAGGTCGCTTCAGGTCCAGGGCCAGGCTGCGCTTGTTGCGGTTGAGGTAGGCATGGCTGGCCGATACGCCCTGGTCGTGGGGCGGCAGGACCCGCAGCAAGTCCATGCGGGTCGGTGACTCGATGCGCAGCACCTGCGCGCCCATGTCCGCCAGCAGCAGCGAAGCGAACGGCCCCGGCAGCAGGGTGGAGAAATCCAGTACCTTGAGTGACGCCAACGGCCCTTGCATGTGCCTCTCCTTCTGATCGACTGCCCACAGAGTAGGCAGCCGCGGCACGTCCGCCAATCACCGCAACGGTCAGCGGCAATGACCGTTGCGCTCAAGTCCCGGGCAATAAAAAACCCGCCGAAGCGGGTTTTTCATGGACAACGCAGCTTACTTGACGCTTGGCGCCGGGCCTTCGGCCACGCCCAGGTCGTCGGTTTCGCGGGTATCGATGATCGCCCGGCCACCGGATGCCAGCTCGGCTTGCAGCTGGTCTTCGTCCAGCTCCTTGACCCACTTGGCGACCACCAAGGTGGCCACGGCGTTGCCCACCAGGTTGGTCAGGGCACGGGCTTCGGACATGAAGCGGTCGATGCCGAGGATCAGCGCCAGGCCGGCCACTGGCAGGTGGCCCACGGCCGACAGGGTGGCCGCCAGGACGATGAAGCCGCTACCGGTGACGCCGGCAGCACCCTTGGAGGACAGCAGCAACACCAACAGCAGGGTGATCTGGTGGGTGATGTCCATGTGGCTGTCGGTGGCCTGGGCGATGAACACCGCGGCCATGGTCAGGTAGATCGAGGTGCCGTCCAGGTTGAAGGAGTAACCGGTAGGGATCACCAGGCCGACCACCGACTTCTTGGCGCCCAGGCGCTCCATCTTGATCAGCATGCGTGGCAGCGCCGACTCCGAGGAGGAAGTGCCCAGTACGATCAGCAGTTCCTCACGGATGTAGCGGATCAGCTTGATCACGCTGAAGCCGTGGGCACGGCAGATGGCGCCCAGGACCACCAGCACGAACAGCACGCAGGTGATGTAGAAGCAGATCATCAGCTGGCCCAGTTGCACCAGCGAACCCACGCCGTAGGCGCCGATGGTGAACGCCATGGCACCCAGCGCGCCCAGGGGAGCCAGCTTCATGATCATGTTGATGATGTTGAACATCACATGGGCGAAGCGGTCGATGAAGTCCAGGATCGGCTTGCCGTAGGCGCCCAGGCGATGCAGGGCGAAACCGAAGATCACCGAGAACATCAGCACTTGCAGGATGTCGCCGTTGGCAAAGGCACCGACGATGGTCGCCGGGATGACGTTGAGAATGAAGGCGACGACGCTCTGCTCGCTACCGGCAGTCACGTAGGCGGCGACTTTCGAGGCGTCCAGGGTCGAGGCGTCGATATGCATGCCGGCGCCCGGCTGCACGACGTTGACCACCACCAGGCCGATCAGCAGGGCGATGGTGGAAACGATTTCGAAGTACAGCAGCGCGTAGCCACCGGTCTTGCCCACCGACTTCATGTTCTGCATGCCGGCGATACCACTCACCACGGTGCAGAAAATGATCGGCGCGATGACCATCTTGATCAGTTTGATGAAGCCGTCACCCAAGGGCTTGAGGGCCACGCCCGCCTGGGGATAGAAGTGACCGAGCAGGATGCCGATGGCGATGGCAACGATCACCTGGAAATACAGGGATTTGTACAGTGGCTGACGAGTCGTCATTGCAAAGTTCCTCAAGAGCCCCGGCATGCTGCTTCCATCACGGCATGCGGTGCCTAAAGTGCGAACCCTCCTGCGCTGGAGGGATTTGTTGTGTCGAGCTGCGTACAGGCAGATCTGCAGGCTCTATCGCAAGGCCCGTGCCACCTTGTAAAAAATCCATACAAGCCTTTTAAAACAAGGGGTTAGAACCGAACTCCGTTTCCAGTGAGCAACGATGAACTTGGCGGATTTCCGCCCACTCGTCGATTCTCGTCCTACAATTTGGCGGATATCCGCCTTGTTCCCTCATCGAGGTGCTGGCTAATATCCGCCACTCAATGGACGGACCTGCCTGCATGCGCGAACGTACTATCGCCAGCCACTTTGCCCGGGCCGCCCTCGGCGGCGCGCATCGTCGCGGCTATGACTACCTGCCGCTGCTGCAGCGCCTGGGCATCAGCCCCGAGTTACTGCACCAGCCCAGGGCCCGCATCGCTCCCGAGCAGTTCACCCAGCTGCTGCAACAGCTATGGCTGGAAATGGACGACGAATACCTGGGGTTCGGCGATGGACCGAGCAAACCCGGGACCTTCGCCATGATGTGCCACGCCCTGATCCACTGCCGCACCCTGGAGAAGGCACTCCATCGCGGATTACTGTTTTATAGCCTATTCCCGCAGGCCCCGCGGCTGAGCCTGACGCGTGAAGGAGACATGGCCCGCCTGAGCCTGGACGACTCCGCCCTCTGGGACCCCGAGCACTTTCTCAGCGAATGCCTGCTGGTGATCTGGCACCGGCTGGGCAGCTGGCTGATCGGCCAGCGAGTCCGCCTGGAACAAGCTTGCTTCAGCTATCCGCGCCCTGAACACGGGGCGGAATACGACTTGCTCTTCCCCTGCCCGCTGCAGTTCGACCAGCCCCACAGCAGCTTGCTGTTCCACAGCCGCTACCTGGGCATGCCCTTGCTGCAGGATGAACGGACCCTCAAGCACTTTCTCGAACGCTCCCCCGCCGACCTGCTGTCGCGCCCCGATGAAGGCGACAGCCTCGCCAGCCAGCTGCGCCGCCTGCTGGCCCGCGATCGCGAACACTGGCCGGACCTGGAAAGCGTCGCCCAGCACATGCACGTCAGCCCCCAGACCCTGCGCCGGCATCTACGGGAAGAAGGCTTGAGCTTCCAGGAACTCAAGGACGAGCTGCGGCGCGATATCGCCATCTATCACCTGGGGCGCGCCGACCTGTCGTTGCAACAGATCGCCGAACAACTGGGGTTTTCCGAACCATCGGCCTTCCATCGGGCCTTCAAGAAATGGACCGGGCTGACCCCGGGCGCCTATCGCGCCCGGACCCAGTGAGCAACCACGCTAAAGGACCGGGAAGTGAATCCGGAAGGCCGCCCCGCCCAGGGCCGAATCCCCCAGGGCCAGGCGCGCGCCGTAGCTTTCGATGATGTCCTTGACCACCGCCAGGCCGATGCCCTGCCCCGGATGCTGGCGATCCAGGCGCTCGCCACGCTGGAGGATCCGTGCCCGCTGGTCCGGCGGCACTCCCGGCCCGTCGTCCTCCACGCACAACTCGGAACCATCGAGGCTCTCGCGCACGCTGATGCGCACCGACCCCAGGCACAGGCGGTAGGCGTTTTCCAGCAGGTTGCCCAGCAGCTCCAGCAAGGCACCGTGCTCGATCGGCAAGTAGCAGCGCTCGGGCAGGTCGAACGAGACCCGTACCTGCTTGTCGCGATAGACCTTGTCCAGGGTGTCGCACAGGCTCTGCAACAATGGCCGCAGGCGTACCTGGTGGCGCACCAGGCCGCTCTTGCGCAGGCTGGCTCGCTGCAGCTGGTAGCTGATCTGCTGGCTCATGCGTTCGATCTGGGTTTGCAGGACCCAGGCCTGCTCACGATCCTGGGGCCGCAGGGCCATGTCCTCGCTGACCCCTTGCAATACCGTCAGCGGGGTCTTGAGGCTGTGGGCCAGATCGTCCAGGGAGTCCCGATAGCGGCTACGCTGGTCGCGCTCGCTTTGCAGCAGGCGGTTGAGCGACCCCGTCAGGCGCAGCAGCTCGCGCGGATGTTCCTCGCTCAGGCTCTGGCGGGTGCCGCTCTCGATCTGGTCCAGCTCCTGGCTCAGGCGTCGCAGCGCCTGCAATCCCCAGGTCAAGCCCAGCCAGAGCAGCGCCAGCAGCACCAGCAACGCCGCACCGAAGCCCAGGTAGAGGTTCTCGCGCACCCCTTCCAGGGTCTGCTGGTACTCGCGCACCGGCTGCAAGGCGACGATGCTGAACGCCGCGCTCTTGCCTCCCAGCAGCTTGATCTCGACGTCGTAGACGAAGAACTCCTGGCCATTGGCCTCGCGGATCCGGGCGAACTCGTTGCCACGTCCGTCGTAGCGCGGCCGGTAGTTGATGTTCTCTTCCTGGGTAGCCCGGGAACGCCAGACCAGGTGCCCCTCGCGATCGTAGATGTAGCCCAGCAGCCGACTATCGGCGAGATTGAAACGCTCGTCGGGCAATTGCGCCGGCATTTGCAAGCGGTTGTCCTCGATGCGCGCAGCCGAGATCAGGGTGGTGACGTCCGAAGCCAGGCGCTGCTCGATGGAGTCTTGCAGGGCCAGGCTGAAAGCGCCCTGCATGGCTGGCAGCAAGGCCAGCATGAACAGGACCGCGAGGATGGTTGCGGCCAACATCAAGCGCAGGCGTAGCGAACGAATCATCGGCAGCGCTCATTGAACAGATAGCCCAGGCCGCGCACCGTGTCGATCGGCTTGAAGCCCGACGGCGCTTCAAGCTTGCGCCGCAACCGCCCCACCAGCACCTCGATGACATTCGGGTCGCGCTCGTCATCGTCCGGATACAACTGCTCCATCAGCCGGTCCTTGGCCACTACTTGCTGGTGATGGCGCATCAGGTATTCGAGGATCCGGTATTCGTAGGCCGTCAGGGCCAGGGGCTGCTCGTCCAGGGACGCCTGCTTGCGATTGAGGTCCAGCAGCAGTGGGCCGGCGACTATGGTCGACTGGGTGAAACCGCTGGAGCGCCGCAGCAACGCATTGAGCCGGGCTTCCAGCTCCTCGAACTGGAATGGCTTGACCACATAGTCGTCGGCGCCGGTGGCCAGGCCCTCGACCTTGTCCTGCCAGTTGCCACGGGCCGTGAGGATGAGGATCGGGAACGTCTTGCCCCGGGCGCGCAGCTGCCGGATCAGATCCAGCCCGCCCATGCCAGGCAGGCCCAGGTCGATCACCGCCAGGTCGTGGTTGAACTGCTCGGTCTGGTACAGCGCCTCTTCGGCATTGGCCACGGACTCGACGACATGACCGCTGTCGGTAAGGCGGGTTTGCAAGTGATGACGCAACAGCGCCTCATCCTCGACGACCAGCAATTTCATAATGCTCTCCCAGGCAAAATTCGACGTCTGCGGGGCACTCCTGCGCCCAGATGATTAATACGCCAACGCCGGACCGTGCCCAAGGCAAGGTCCGGCGTGGTTCAAGCCCGGCCGCTTCAGAAAGCGTAGTTGGCCGAGAGATAGGTCTGGGCGCTGCTGGTGAGACTCAGCGAACCCTGCTTGCCACCGCCCCGCTCGCTCATCTGGGTTCCGGCATTGCTGCGCAGGTACCGATAGCCGAGCTCCACCGAGGCATTTTGTGAAACCTGCTGCAGGACACCGGCCTGCCCCCCCAGCGCATAACCGATATCGCTGTCATGGCTGAACCCAGGGGACTTCTGGGTCAGCTTGGTCAGGCCGGCACTGGCGCCGCCGAACAGCCGGGTGCTGCTGGTCACCGGCAGGAACCGGTCATAACTGCCCAGCAGGTTCTGCTGACGCAGTTTAATGCCATTGTGCGAGCCGGAAACGTAGTCGTAGGTAGCGTAGTAGCGGCCCTGGTCATTCTGCTGACCAACCCGCAGCCCCCAGGTGTTGTCCTTGCCGATCACGCCATCGGTATTCGGATGGCCGAGATTGTTGTTGAGCGAACCGGATTTCTTGATCTTGTCGCTGGTCTGGCCGAAGGACAGGCTGGCGAAGTTGCTGTCAGCGGCCTGGGCGGCAGCGCTGGCACCGAGAACGGTAAAGGCCAGCAGCAGTTTTTTCAACGAAGTCATAGGAAACTTCCTTTGCGCTATTGACGTTTAGGTAAGGCGCAAGAGTAAACGTCCCGCCCTGAACTCCCACTGAACATCCCCTTAACCTTTCCTGAACCGGCGCGCCCCAAGGCATTGCGCCCGGCAACTGTTCGCAGCGCCAGCCGGCTCTCTTTATATAGAGCGCATGACTACCTTCCCTGGGCGCAACCCGGCACACTAGCGACCATGAACGAACGCCGACTCCTCCCCGCCTGCTGTACCGTCCCGCAAGCTTCCTGGCCCCTGCCGGAGGCCTTGCCCAATACCCTCTTGCTCAGTACCCGGTTCGACTCCAAGCAGTTGGCTGCCGACGACTTCCAGCGCAGCGGCATCGAGGCCCCAGCGAACATCCAGCGCTCGGTGGCCAAGCGCCAGGCCGAGTTCCTCGCCGGGCGCCTATGCGCCCGGAACGCCTTGTGGCAATTGCAAGGACTGGACTGGGTACCGGCGATCGGCGATGACCGTGCACCGGTTTGGCCGGAGCATATCTGCGGCTCGATCACCCACAGTACCGGCCGCGCCGCGGCCATCGTCGCCGATAAACAGCATTGGCGAGCCCTGGGCATGGACCTGGAAGTGATGCTCGAGAGAGAACGCTCGGCCAACCTGGCAGGACATATCCTGACCCCCGCCGAGCTGCAGCGCCGCGACCAGCTACCAGACGAACTGCACGCCCTGGCGGTGACCCTGACCTTCTCGATCAAGGAAAGCCTGTACAAGACCCTGTACCCGCTGGTGCGCAAGAATTTCTATTTCGAGCATGCCGAGGTGCTGGAGTGGAACCTCGATGGTCAAGTGCGCCTGCGCTTGCTGACCGAGTTGTCCGAGGAGTGGCACCAGGGTCGCGAGCTCGACGGCCAGTTCACCGTCGAGGACGGGCAGGTCCTGAGCCTCGTGGCCATTCCCGCCTGAGCCTTAGCGCGGCTCCTGCTGCCGTGGCCAGCTGAGGCTGAAGCAGGCGCCGCCCAGGCTCTTGCTGCGACCGATCAGTGCCCGGCCACCGTGCCAGTAGATGATCCGCCGCACGATCGACAGCCCCAATCCATGGCCGCCGGACGCCCGGGTCCGACTGTCATCCAGGCGCAGGAATGGCGTGAAGATTTTCTCCCAGGCGCTCTCGGGCACTCCAGGGCCATCGTCCTCCACATCCACCCGACAGCGCGACTGGCCCACCTGGTAGCTGACGGTCACCTGGGACTCGGCATGCCGCATGGCGTTGCCCACCAGGTTCTGCAGCGCGCGGTGCAGGTAACGCGGCTCGGCCTCGACCCAGGCACCATCGCAATCGGCGGCCGACAGGCACAGGCCACGCTGGACCTGGAGGTTGGCGCGCAACGGCGCCAGTTCGCCGATCACCTGGTTGATCAGGGCGTCCAGGTCGACCCGCTGGAAGTTCAGGGCCGGCGAACCCTGCTCCAGGCGAGCATAGGTGAGCATCTCGTCCACCAGCCGGTCGAGGTCCTGGATGTCGTTGTCCATGCCGTCCAGATGCTTGTGCCGTGCCTGGTCGGTACTCGCGGTGGCAATCATCTCCAGACCGAAACGCAGGCGCGCCACCGGGGTCCGCAACTCATGGGATACAGCACGTACCAGCTCGCGCTGGATCGCCAGCAACCGCTGCAGGTGTTCGGCCATGTCGTTGAAGGCCGCCGCCAGGCGCCCTACCGAATCCGCGCCCCTGGCCGGCACCCGGACTTCCAGGCTGCCCTTGGCGATACGCGTGGCAGCGGCCTCCAGGCCATTGACCCGGCGCTCCAGCTGGCGCACCAGCAGATAGACGATCAAGCCGATCAGGCTCAAGCCCAGCACCGCGATCAATACCAGCCACTGCGGCGGATAGGGATTCATCTGGTACAGCGGGCCTATCTCCAGCACCCAGGGCGTACCCACCAGCCCGGCGAACACCCGGATCGAATCTCCCCCCTTGCCCAGCGCCATCACGGTATCGCCTTCGGCGACCCGGCGGCGCTGGTCATCGTCCATGTCGGTGGCATCCAGGGTCGACAAGTGCATGTCGAAGCCGAACCCCTTGTCCTGCTTCAACGCCGCCAGGCGCTGGGGCTGCTCGGCCACGGGATAGCGTACCAACTCGTCCGCCAGCAGATAGATGGTGGCCCGGGCCAGTTGCTCGCTGATCTGCTGGACCTCGGCGCTGAGCAGCAGTTGTTCCTTGTCGCTGACCAGGCGGTAGACCCGGGCCGCGAACGGGCCGGTCTGCTCCACCAGGGCCTGGCCGCGCAGCACCCGGCCACGCTGGCTGCTATCCAGGTCGGTCTGGTTGAAAGTCTTGAGGCTCAGGGGAATGCCCAGCAGCCGCTCCCAGACGGCCAGGGCCCGGCGACGCTCGATCTCGCTCATCGGCTGCAGGTTGTCGGCCATCAGGGAGAAAGTGCCATGGGCCAGGCGCTCGCGGTATTGCTCGCTACGCACCTGGTTGAGCAAGTGCAGGGCCAGCACCCCCAGCAGCGCCACCAGGACCAGGGCGGCGCACATGCCGCCGTAGATACGCAGGAAGATCGAGTTCACGATGGCATGTCGGCAGCGGCTTCGGGCACGAACAGGTACCCCTTGCTGCGGATGGTCTTGATCAGCCGCGGATGCTCCGGGTCGTCGCCGATCTTGGGGCGGATGCGGGAGATACGTACGTCGATGGAGCGGTCCTGGCCGTCATAACCGATACCGCGCAAGGCCGTGAAGATTTCCTCGCGGGACAGGATTCGCCCGGCATTGGCCACCAGCAGCCACAGCAGGTCGAACTCGGCGCTGGTGAGCTCGATCCCGGCATCGCACAACCAGGCCTCGCGCAGGGCGTTGTCCACTACCAGGGGACCGAACTGCAGGCGCCGGGTCTTCTCCTGGGCAGGCTCCGGCGCCTCGCTGCGCCGTAGCAGGGCCTGGATCCGCGCCAGCAGCAAGCGCGGGCGCACCGGCTTGCAGACATAGTCATCGGCCCCCAGGTCCAGGCCCATGACCTGGTCCATGTCGTCGGTGCGCGCGGTGAGCATGAGGATCGGCCCGTCGTAGCGGGCGCGGACCTTGCGGCAGATGCTCAGGCCGTCTTCCCCCGGCAGCATCAGGTCGAGGATCACCAGGTCCGGCTGCTCGGCGATGATCCGCGCGGCGGCCAGGGCGCCGTTGCCCTCGATCGCCACCCGCAATCCGTTGCTCTCCAGATATTCCCGGGTCAACTCAGCCAGACGCTGGTCATCCTCGACAATCAGTACCTGCCAGGCTTCTTGCTCCACGCTCGACCTCTTCTTGTTTTTTGTTGCCAGCATTGGGCGCAACCGAACGCGTACATCCTTCTGTCATGAAAAAGGCCGATAACCGGCCCTGAAGGAGGCGCCTTGCGCGGTGGATCGCGACGGATTGTAGCAACCGCCGCAGGCCTTCATACAAGCCACTGAAACGGCTCGGACAGGACGGTTTTTTGTGATAGGGTTCGCGCCCGCAAAAATCCGTCCCCGGGCAATTTTTGCAGGTAAAAAACAGTGACAAACGGTTCCATGCAGCGGGACTGCGGGCTGCGAGAGTTTTACCCAGTCCATGCACACTTTACGCACAAACTTATCCACAGGCCGTACGTTGCAACCACCCCCCAAACGCATTATCTTGTAGCCCGGCGGCAAAAAAACCCTATATCTAGGGTTTTACCCAAAAAACCAAACACAATTCAGACAAGAAACTCAAGCGCTTTTCTTGCGCCCGTTTGGTGGAACCAATCGCTGTTTTAGAAGACCAACACCGCGCGTGCGGATGGCACCGTTTTCCACCCTGCCCAGGAGAAGACGGTACGGGTGTTGCAGCAACAGACTGCCACCCAGGAACAAGGTGTCGGAGCCCATGCCCGGCACCCAGGACTTCGGCATGGAAGCGGCGCCAAAAGCCCCCCTTCCTGAACTGTTCCGAAGTCGTCATGCCGGCCTGTGCCGGCTGCAGTGCTTCTGGACGGAACGGTGGGCACCTTCTTGGTGCCCAAATAAACATAGAGAACGTGGAGACACCCATGCAAACCGACACAACTCGCGAGAACCCGCAGGCCCATGCGCCGCAGGCCGGCGATTCCAACCTGGATCTGTCTGCTACCGCACCTGGCCAACTGCGCGTGATCAAGCGTAACGGCACTGTCGTTCCCTACACCGACGACAAGATCACCGTCGCTATCACCAAAGCGTTCCTCGCAGTTGAAGGCGGCACCGCTGCCGCCTCGTCGCGAATCCACGACACCGTGGCGCGCCTGACCGAACAGGTCACTGCCACCTTCAAGCGTCGCATGCCTTCGGGCGGCACCATCCATATCGAAGAGATCCAGGACCAGGTCGAACTGGCCCTGATGCGCGCCGGCGAACAGAAAGTCGCCCGCGACTACGTGATCTATCGCGACTCCCGTGCCAAGGAACGCGCCACCCGTTCCAGCAGCGAAGAGCCGGTGAACGCCCACCCTTCGATCCGCATCACCCGCGCCGACGGCAGCTTCGCGCCCCTGGACATGGGCCGCCTGGGCACCATCGTCAGCGAAGCCTGCGAAGGCCTGGAAGAAGTCGACGGCGACCTGATCCAGCGCGAAACCCTGAAGAACCTGTACGACGGCGTGGCCATCAAGGACGTCAACACCGCCCTGGTGATGACCGCCCGCACCCTGGTGGAGCGCGAGCCCAACTACTCGTTCGTCACCGCCCGCCTGCTGATGGACACCCTGCGCGCCGAAGCCCTGGGCTTCCTGGGCGTCGCCGAAAGCGCCACCCACCACGAGATGGCCGACCTGTACGCCAAGGCCCTGCCGGCCTACGTCGCCAAGGGCGTGGAGTTCGAACTGCTGAACCCGGTACTGGCCGAATTCGACCTGGAGAAACTGGGCAAGGCCATCAACCACGAGCGTGACCAGCAGTTCACCTACCTGGGCCTGCAGACCCTGTACGACCGCTACTTCATCCACAAGGATGGCGTGCGCTTCGAACTGCCTCAGATCTTCTTCATGCGCGTGGCCATGGGCCTGGCGATCGAAGAAAAACAACGCGAAGACCGCGCCATCGAGTTCTACAACCTGTTGTCGTCCTTCGACTACATGGCTTCGACCCCGACCCTGTTCAACGCCGGTACCCTGCGCCCGCAGCTGTCCAGCTGCTACCTGACCACGGTTCCGGATGACCTGTCGGGCATCTACGGCGCCATCCACGACAACGCCATGCTGTCGAAATTCGCCGGCGGCCTGGGCAACGACTGGACCCCGGTACGCGCCCTGGGCTCGTACATCAAGGGCACCAACGGCAAGTCCCAAGGCGTCGTGCCATTCCTGAAAGTGGTCAACGACACCGCCGTCGCGGTCAACCAGGGCGGCAAGCGCAAGGGAGCGGTCTGCGCCTACCTGGAAACCTGGCACCTGGACATCGAGGAATTCCTCGAGCTGCGCAAGAACACCGGTGACGACCGTCGCCGCACCCACGACATGAACACCGCCAACTGGATCCCGGATCTGTTCATGAAGCGCGTCTTCGACGACGGCAAGTGGACCCTGTTCTCGCCATCGGAAGTGCCTGACCTGCACGACCTGACCGGCAAGGCCTTCGAAGAGCGCTACGAGTACTACGAAGCCCTGACCGAGTACAACAAGATCAAGGTATTCAAGACCATCCAGGCCAAAGACCTGTGGCGCAAGATGCTGTCGATGCTGTTCGAGACCGGCCACCCATGGCTGACCTTCAAGGACCCATGCAACCTGCGCTCGCCGCAGCAGCACGTGGGCGTGGTCCACAGCTCGAACCTGTGCACCGAGATCACCCTGAACACCAACAAGGACGAGATCGCCGTCTGCAACCTGGGCTCGATCAACCTGCCGAACCACATCGTCGACGGCAAGCTGGATACCGCCAAGCTGGCACGCACCGTCAAGACCGCCGTGCGCATGCTCGACAACGTGATCGACATCAACTACTACTCGGTGCCGCAAGCGCAGAACTCGAACTTCAAGCACCGTCCAGTGGGCCTGGGCATCATGGGTTTCCAGGACGCGCTGTACCTGCAGCACATCCCGTATGGCTCCGACGCCGCTGTGAACTTCGCCGACAAGTCGATGGAAGCAGTCAGCTACTACGCCATCCAGGCTTCCTGCGACCTGGCCGATGAGCGCGGCGCCTACCAGACCTTCGACGGCTCGCTGTGGTCCAAGGGCATCCTGCCGCTGGACAGCCAGCAGATCCTGATCGAGGCCCGCGGCCAGAAGTACATCGACGTCAACCTGGAAGAGTCCCTGGACTGGGCACCGATCCGCGAACGCGTGAAGAAAGGCATCCGCAACTCGAACATCATGGCCATCGCGCCAACCGCGACCATCGCCAACATCACTGGCGTATCGCAGTCGATCGAGCCGACCTACCAGAACCTGTACGTGAAATCGAACCTGTCGGGCGAGTTCACCGTGATCAACCCGTACCTGGTACGCGACCTCAAGGCTCGCGGCCTGTGGGACTCGGTCATGATCAACGACCTGAAGTACTACGACGGCTCGGTACAGCAGATCGAGCGTATCCCGCAAGAACTGAAGGACCTGTACGCCACCGCGTTCGAAGTCGAGACCAAGTGGATCGTCGATGCCGCCTCCCGTCGCCAGAAGTGGATCGACCAGGCCCAGTCGCTGAACCTGTACATCGCCGGCGCTTCGGGCAAGAAGCTGGACGTGACCTACCGCATGGCCTGGTACCGTGGCCTGAAAACCACTTACTACCTCCGTGCACTGGCCGCCACCAGCACCGAGAAGTCCACCATCAACACCGGCAAGCTGAACGCTGTTTCCAGCGGCGGCGACCACGGTGACAGCTCGGTCCTGGCAGCCCCTGCCGGTCCTGCCCCGGTACCGAAGGCTTGCGCCATCGACGAGCCGGATTGCGAAGCTTGCCAATAAGCTGAGCAGACAGGCGCCTTCATTGGCGCCTGTGCCAACCCCCGATACGCCCCTGGTGTATCGGGGGTTTTCTTTTGCCCGCGACAAACTCCGCGCTAGCGGCCTCGCGAACAACTCCAGCCCCCTGCCTGACGCACGCCCGCACTCCGGGCCACCCCCGCAAAGACCAGCCAGCGGCGAACAGGCATAAAAAAGCCCCTCAGAGAGGGGCTTCTTGTCCAACACGCCAGAGTGGCATCAGGTCATCTGGATGATGGTCTGCATGATGGTGCTCTGGGTGGAGATGGTCTTGGCGTTCGCCTGGTAGTTGCTCTGGGCCTTGATCAGGTTCACCAGCTCGTTGGTCAGGTTGACGTTGGACTCTTCCAGGGAGTTGGACTGGATCGCGCCCAAGGTGCCGGTCTTGGGTGCGTCATAACCCGGGATGCCCGAGGAGTAGGTTTCCTTCCACTGGGTACCACCGATCGGCTGCAGGCCCTGTTCGTTGGTGAAGCTGGCCAGGGAGATCTGGCCGATCGGCTTGGTCTGCTCGTT